>CAJFTO010000021.1 GCA_904419955.1 Candidatus Roslinia caecavium
TTAATGCAATCGTAATAATGGAAAAATTTTGAAAACTCCCTAAAATTCCGGGAAGCCCGTGAAAACGTTGTTTTTTTAGGGACTTTTTTTCGCGTGATAATATTTAGTACAGAAAAAATGACATAGATAACTATGTAATATAAAAGAGCGGCTGTTTAGCCGCTCTGGCGATCGCATTAGCGCGTATATCAATATATTATAGACGCAAACGTAAAATTCAATACGCGCGTTCTCATTAGTCTCATTCGATCGCGAGTTCTAATTCGTAAAAGCCTATGTCCGTCCATTCGCTCACGTCGCATTGACCGAAGCGGTCGTCGCCGACGGCTACGACCGTGCCGTCCCATTTTAGACCCACGGTGTGGTTGGTTCCGCATTGGACGGCCGCCAGATCGCGCCAGAGCGCGGTGGAGCTTTGCATCATGCTGTCGTCGCCCTTAGCTTCGGCCTTGCCGTCGTAGGTCAAAAATACCGCGTGTTCGTTTCCGACCGACGCCGTTATTATCCCGCTCAGATCTTCGAGTTCGCCGGACGTCGGCGCGCTGTTTCCGACCGCCGCGACGGTCCCGTCCTCTCCTATGCCGACCGTGCAGCCGATCTCGGTCGAGACGTAGCCCACTCCGCTAAACGAACTTACCGCGTCCTCGCCCTCGGTGCCCCAGCCCGCAGTAACGACCGTTCCGTCTGCTTTTAAGCCTATCGTGAGATACGGCCCCGCCGCTATCTGGACAATGTCTTTCCAGTCCTGAACGTCGCATTGACCGTACCGGTTGTTTCCCCGCGCTATGACCCTGCCGTTTTCCCTGAGCCCCACCGTGTGGTACTCGCTCGCGGCTATCGCGGTTATATCCGACCAGCCCCCGACCTCGCACTGACCGAAGTCGTTGTTCCCGACCGCGTACAGCGTTCCGTCGTTTTTAAGCGCGAGCGTGTGATTCCCAGCCGCCGCGACGCTCTTTACGTCCGTCCAATCCTCGACGTTGCACTGGCCGTATTCGTTATCCCCGGCTGCCAAAACCGTTCCGTCCTTCCTCACGGCGACGCTGTGGCCGTACCCGGCGGCTATGCACTCCGAAAACCTATTCGCGATACTCCTCGCGCAGTCGCGGGCGTTTCTGTATTCGCCGCATTCGTAAAACAGCCTCATCGCCCCGGCGAAATCGTCCAGCCTGTACGCCGATACCGCTCTGGAATACAATATGTTGAGCCTCGTCTCGGGCAGGAACCAATACCCGTCCAGCTCGCCGAACTCCTCGTAAGCCTTAACAAAATTTCGGTTTATGTAACTCGTCATAGCCGAAGCGTATATATCGCTCCGCCTGCTAAAATATACGCTCGCCGAGAAAGCGCCGCATACGACCAAAGCGACCGCCGCGACTATCGCCGAGACCGCCGCGATCTTGGACTTCCTGCTCCGCGCCCGGCGCTTCCTCTTCCTTTGCTCCGCCCTCTTCTTTCTCCGCTCGGCCTTTCTCTTCCTCTCGTAGTCCTTCTCCCATTTTCTGGACTGTTTATCCTTTTTATCGTACCTGACCGACTTTAGATCGTCCTTTCCACCCTTGCCCGCCGGGCTTTGACGGATCCAAACGCTGCCGTTTTCATAGATCAGCTTTGTAACCTCGGTCTCCACCGCCTCCACTCCGGCTGATACGGCGATCTCTTTCTCCCGACCGAAGATACCGCCCCTTTCCACGTCCAGGTCGGAATATATAACGTCGTTCATTATGATAAAACCGTTCAGCTGAGCGTCGTAACACTTTAGATTCAGATACGCGGCTTTGAGCCTCAGCCCGGAGTCGTTCCTGAGCTTTAGCTTAACGAACGTCCGTCCGGTCTTAACGTCCGCGTATATCACGCTCCCCATCACAAACAGAGGCGACCCGTCCCCGGTCGTGTATTCGGTCTTTCTGACGATGGCGCGCTTGCGACCGCCGCCGTCCGCGCCGCTTAACCGCTCCTCTTTCCGCCTCTTGTATTCCTTCTCAAAACCGGCTCTCGGCATGCCTATCCCCTCCGTTCGTATCCGACCGCGCTCGGCGCTTAGCCGCGTATGATCCCGCGATCCCGTCGCCGCGTTGTTCCGTTTCTCCACCGCGCGCGGAACAGAAAAAAACGGGGCGGGTAGAAATAAAGAAGTTCCCCCGCCCCTATTAAACTGGTACGCCTGATGCGACTTGAACGCACGACCTTCAGAGTCGGAGTCTGACACTCTATCCAGCTGAGCTACAGGCGCAAATATAAGTATATTATAGCACACCCCGAAGTGAAATTCAATAGGTTTGGGGGAAATTTATTTTTGTATCAAAATGAACCTATCGCGTTATAAATATCAATTTTTAAACATATTTGAACATAATATATCTAACCACAAACGATATAATGACGCAGAATGCGATAATTATGGCGCAATCTGCATTCAGAGTCCGCATGGCCGAAAACTAACAAAACAGTTCGACAGCCTATGTTCAAATTTTACTATGACGGCCTCGATGGGGATCAACGTCTTCGCGCGGGCGGTCGTCCGCGAGAGGAGAATACCATTTGAGATATCCGCGCCCGAACAGGAGATCAGCCGCGAAAAGGCGATGAAAAACATCTTGCAGGACATGAACCTGGATGAGATAAACGAATAGATACGCGATCAACAACCTGACCCCGACGGATGCGGGCGTAACGGTCAGTCTTACAAAGAACGTCGAGCTTAGCGGGACGCAGGTTCTGATAGCGGCGGCTTACGATAAGTCGGGGGCTATGATAAGCTGCAACACGGCCGATGCGGCGCTGCCCGCGGGCGCGGCCGACGATATCGCCATAACTCTGGATACGACGAACGCCGCCGAGATCAGGGCGTTCGTATGGGACGGGTTTGAAAATTTGACCCCGCTGAGTAACGCATACAGCTTGACGCTGTAGGGAGAATTATTCCAACAAACAATAAAGCATATCTAAACAGCAAAAGGAGCCGCGCGCGGCTCCTTGATTTAATTGGGAAGAATATTTTTTTAATTTAAGCTATATCCGCCCGCCCGGCGCTATGCTGCGCGCGGGCGGGTTTTATTTATTCTTGTACTGTTTATATATACCGGTTTAAAACTTGGGCTGCATACTGTCTATGCCGTTCCACAGCATCAGTTTTACGGTCATGCCTTCCGCGTCGAAGTTCGTAGGCTCGAAGGCCTGCGTTCCCGGCTCCGCGAAGGTTATCTCCTGCACCTCCATACTCTTTAGGACGCCGGCGCTGTTATACGCCGCAAAGATCAGCGCGTATTCCCCGGCTTCGGGCGCGGTCACCACCGCTTTGCCGTCTACGTATTCCGCTTCAAATTCCGTCGCCGGCTCTGTGAACGTAACCGTTCCCGCGGAATTATAGCCGAATATATCTCCGTAAAATTCGGTTCCCGTAACCGCCGCCGAACTGTAGCTGTCCTTAATATCGCCCGTCGATAAATATCCGACTATACCGCCGGCATATTTGTCCGCCGCCGTTACGGCGCCTTCATTTTGGCAATTCGAGATCGAGCTTGCGGAGCTTCCGGCTATGCCGCCTACATAGCTTCTGCCAGAGACGGCGCCCGAGTTATAGCAATTCGTAGCTTCATCATGTCCTTTAAGGTAGCCCGATATTCCGCCCGCGAAGTCCACCGCGTTATATACGTCGCCCGTGTTATTACTGTCTCTGATAACTCCGAACGAGCTGTAACCCGCGATACCGCCGACGTAGTTCTGAGACGTGTCGGCCGTATATGAAGCCACTGTAGCGTCGCTCCGGATATTTCCCGAATTGTCGCAGCCCGAGACCTCGCCGTTTTCAAGCAGGCCTACGATACCGCCGAGCCTGTTTCTGAAGCCGTCCATACCGTTTTCTATATCAGCCGCGTTGGTACACTCGCTTATCGCGGCGTCCACAACGTGTCCGGCTATGCCGCCCGCGTAGCTCTCCTTCTGGGTTATTACGATAGCGCCCGAATTATCGCAGTTTGAGATAACCCCGCCGCCGCTTAGCGCGCCGACTATTCCGCCCGCTTCTCTTTGAGCGTTGATAGTAACGGCGCTGTTACAGTTCGTTATCTCGCCCGAGCTCCAACCGGCTATTCCGCCTACGACCGAGCTTGCGTTTATCTCGCCGGATACGCTCAGGTCTTTGACCGAGCCGCTGACTATGCCGAACAAGCCCTGCGTACTCTCGCTTCCGCTTATATAAAGACCGGATATCGTATGTCCGCCGCCTTCGAATACGCCGCCGAACGGGTTGGTTCCGCCTATAGCGTCGTACGAACCGATAGGCGTCCACGACTCCCTGCTCTCGGCGTTATACTTCTCGGACAGATCGAGGTCGGTATTGAGCGTTACGGTCTTTCCCGCGTAATTATGTCCGCCGTTTACTATTTCCGCAAAGTTTTCGAGATCTTCTATCGTATCGATCTCGGTCACCAGTTCTGAATCCGGCATACCGGCCGAAGATTCGGTTATCGTGAGCGACGGTCTTGCGGCCAGAGTCTCGGCGTTCGTGACCGATCTGTAGTCGCCGCCCGTCGTACCTACGCTGTATACCATCAGCGTGATTATTTTATCCTCGCTCTCCGCGAGCGCCGCCTTTATTCCCTCGGTCACGTCTATGGAGTCGGTCGTCGAGGTACCCGTACTCGTCAGATAATATTCGCCTAAAATACCGTTCGCCGCTGCGGACATATCGTCGTTACTCGCCTGGTTCGTCCCCGGCGCGATCAGCGTCTTTCTGTTCTCGTCGGCGTATAAGACTACCGTGGTTCCGTCGCTCTGCTTAAACGCCGACATCTTTGTGTCCTCGGCGCCGTCGATACAGAAATCGCCCGAGAAGCTCCCTTCGTCCCAATCGTTGTTCGGGATCAGGAAGATCGCCTTTGAGTTAGAGGTTCCTTTATTCTTGGTAAATTGAAGCGTCGCGTCGGATATCAGTTCTTCGTCGTAATTTGACAGATCGAATTTCACAAACGTCATTCTGTCAGCGGCGATTATGACGTCGCTTCCGTTACCTTGAACTGTGCCGTTGTTCCTCAGCGATATGCTGTTTATCGCGGCGGCGCGGGTCGTTCCGAATCTGCCCTTGGTATATTCGACAGATACGGTAACGTCGCTGTTTGGCATGGTATAAGTTCCGTCCGCGTTCTGCGCTACTATGTTGTCTTCAGCGTCTCTAACGGTTATATTTGCGGTATAACCGATATTCTCGCCGCCGTTTACCGTGAATACGCCGCCCGGCTTAGCGTAAGCCGTTCCGTCCGTATAGGTCGTTCCCGCCGACTCGACGCTTACTACTCCAAGCGGGTTCCGCTCTGTGGAGAACGTAATCATATTCGACTTTGTATAATCGGCGCCAACTTCAATCGTACGCGAATAGCTCGCGGTCTCCGCGCCGTCCGTCTTTGTCACGGTGAGTATCACGTTTGCCGACGTCGCGTCGCCGACGTACTGTTCGTTAAACGCGAGTCCGTTTTCAACTACCTTTACCGGAGCGGACGCGTCGCCGTAGATCTCTATAGAGACCTCGCTCCCGTTTTCGGGAGCCGTTATCTCCACCCCGCTCTCCTCTGTGACCGTCTTGCCGCTGAGCTGAGAATTAACGCTTACAAAGTCCGCGTACGCCTGTCTGTATATTTCGCTGTCGGTATACTCGAACACTATCTGCGGATATACCCATTTGCTGTATTCGGTGGCGCCGCCGCTATAAAACAGAGGCGCTCCTCCGCCGTTTAAACGGTTATTGGCGTCTATGTTAGACGTCGCGTACTCGGTCTTGTTGGTATTGCCGCTTCCGTATTCCACCAAAAACGAAACGGTATCGCCCGCGTTTATCACTTCGCCCGTCACGTCTATCGCGGTCTGCCAGTTTGCGAGATCTTCCGGATACGCCGAAAGGCTATCCGCGCTCAGCGCCGTTATCTCGGCCGCCGAGAAAAAGTCGTCCCTCGAGCCTCTCGGGATCGAAAATCCGGCTACGAACTCCTTGTCTTCGGTCTTGTTGAACTCGTTATTTATAGTATATAGATTCTGATTAAGCCCCGATTTGCTGACCATAGGCGTGAGTCTGAGCGTCGCGCTCTTTATCACCTTATTCTCCGCCGCCGGATTATCGTCCTTGGTCGATAGATCGAACTGGAACGCCGCGCCTATGTCCTCGCTTCCGGTCACTTCAAGAATACCGGCCGAATCCGTCTGTTCCTCAAACGCTCCCCTTATCTTCGCAAATCTTGAAGCGTATATCGACCATTCCCCGCCGTTGGATATCCCGCCGGCTGCGCCCGTATCGGGCTGAGGCGCGTCGAACGCCCATACCGGAGCCGCCGTCGTGCCAATAGCCGTAACGGCGACGGAAACCGCGGCGACCGACGATAATATTTTCTTGATAAATGTATTTTTCATCCTATTTTCCTCCTATCGTACTCCGCCGTTCTCTATTAAGGCTGCTCGTCGCCCAATATCTCTACCTTGGAAATATCGAGCCGATAGCCGTCGCGCGGGATTATCTTTACGTATCTGCCTACGATCTCTTCCTGTCCTGCCTCGGGATCGTCCTGATTCGCCAGCCAGTTAGATTTCACGCGCTTGTTGTAGTCCGGCCTGTTCCTCGAATTGACGGCGCCCTCGCCGTGCTCGTCCGTATGTCCCGCGCTCCAATCCTGTCCGTCCTTTGAAATAAATATGCGGTAGTCGTGCATTATATCCGCTCTGTCCCAAGTGATGCGCACGCATTTTATCTGACGCTGCGCGCCGAGGTCTATTATCAGTCCGTCGCCCTCGAGTTCGCCCGGACGATCGGTAGTCGAGTCGTAGTAGACAGGCTCGCCCTGTCCGACCTGCGAATACCAAACCGTGTTTACGTCGGTATCCAGCACGGCGCTCGGGTCGGAACCGTTCTCGGAAATATCCGCGCTCGCCGACGCGCCCTCGATCTGAGTATAGTCGTAGTACTCCGGCCAAATATCCTCGGGAACGATCGACGGGTTATATACGTACTTCGATTCTCCCGAAGCCACGAAGTTTATATTCTTTGTGTTGCTTCCTATATTGATGTGCGCGTCCTCTGCGCTCAGAGCCAGCTCCCCGTTGATCTTGAGGTTTTCAAAAGTGACGTTCTGGGTCATGCCCTCTACGCCGTCGCTGGTATCGTAGCCCTCGATCCTGCCTGTGAACGTATCGTCGGGGTTGGTGTAATCGACGTCCTTGAAATAGATATTGTTTATCCCCTTGCCGGGATACGTATATGTACCGTATCTGTCCTGAGTCGTTATAAACAACTGTACAAGCTCGTTCGCCATGTAATCCTGGATACGTATATCGTCAAAGTAGATATTTGTTATAGTGTTGCCCTCCGACACGTCCATGCGTATGGGCTGAGGCATCCTCTTCATTTCCCCGTTTTCGGTTCGCCAAGCGTATTTGTTATACGTCAGTATATCTATATCTTGGAAGCGGCAGTTGTCTATCACGCGGCCGCCGTTCGGAGACGAGCTGTCGCCGTGGGTCCCGAAGTGGATCGGTCTCGCAAGGTCGGGCATAAGCACGCAGTTCTCGACCTTTATGTTTCTGACGTTGCCGGTATCGCCCCAGTAGTTGCCGTTCCAGCGCGGTCCGTAGATCGCTATACAGTCGTCGTTGCCGCGGAAGAAACAGCCCTCGACGGTCACGTCCTCGGAGCAGAAGATATCCATGCAGTCGCCCCATTTTCCGTTGCCGATAGATTTAGCGTTTTTGATCGTCACGTTCTTCGCGTTTGCGATATTGACGCCGTAGCCGCCGTTATTAGCCCAGCTGTAGTTGAGCGCCATCGTGCCGCAGACGTAAGCGTTTGTTACGTCGTTAACGGTGATCGCCGCGTACTGCGGTCTGTAGACCAACACGTGGCCTATGAGCTTGGCGTTTGTGGTATAGTCCATATTGAGCGTGGCGTTTATCACCGCGCCGCCCTCGAAATACCAGGTTTGATCGCTGCGCACGGTAATATCTCTGTAGTCCGCCGTTGTGTAAAATCCGGGTTTTACGTATACTACGTCGGTATCGTAAGACAGCTGTATCTGATCGCCGGCCGAAGCGTCTACGACCGATACGCTCTTGCCCTCGGCCTCGAGATCCTCCGGCGTCGGCAGAGTCATGATCTCGTCGATCCAGATCTGAATATTATGCACCGTGTCGCCGTTGGGGTCTAAGACTATCCTCTGTCCCGGTTCGGCGGTAAACGTGATAACGTTATCGCCCTCGGTATAGTTAAGGTCGATGCCGTAGCTCTTCGGGTAGACGGCGGTCTCGCTGTTTAATCCGTTTTCGATATTGTCGATCCCGCCGTTGCACACGACTCTCACCTCAACCGGTCCGTCGGCGTCGAAGTAAACCATCGCCGCGTCTCTTACTCCGTTGCTCATAACTTTCGCCTTAAAGACGGTCAGAGCCTGCCACTCGTCCTCGCTTCCGCCTTCGGGACGAACGCTTACGGTATAGGAACCGTTCAGCTCCACGCCGTCCGGCGCCGGATAGGTTACCAGGTTGGTCTTCCCGCCGTCGACCGCGCCCGCCGGTACGACGTATAGGCTAAGCGCTACCGCTAAAGCGAGGAGCGCCGTTATTCCTTTCCTAAAAAAACTCCTTAACATTTAAATACCTGCCTTTCTTTTTTTGAATTGGTAATTTTATTATAGCGCCGGGCGCTCATGTTATTAAATGAAGTTTTCAGACCTAAACTTGCACAAAACAAACGTCTTATACAAAGCAAAAACCGAGCGATTTTACCAAAGCCGCTCGGTTTTAAACCATCTTAAGTTTTATATCTTATACTTTCTTCTGTATTCCATGGGCGCAAGCCCCGTCTTCTCCTTCACCAACCGCGAAAGATAGGTCGTATCCGAATACTGAAAGCTCTCGGCTATAGCCTTAAGCGGAACGTCGCTTTCACGCAGCATTTTTAACACGCCCTCCATCCTAAGCGCGTCGATATACATTTTACACGATATCCCGTACTCCTTTTTGAACTCCCTGCGAAAGTATCCCTCGCTGACGCTGATAAGCCCCGCCAGCTCCGAAACTTTTATCCGCCTATGCCGGTAAAATCTCTCTATATACATCATTACCCTGCTGAAATCGATCTTGCTTCTGCTTCCGGGTATTCTCACGTCCGCTTCGGATATGTGAAAAACGATCCCGAGGATCCTCCCCGCGCAGCCTATCCTGTCGAACACCTGAGCGTGGGTCTCCGGCTCGCCTATAGACGCCGCCCGGCCGAACAGTTTATCAAGCTCCCCGGCGTACTCGCCCGCATGGATCGCGGACGACTCTTGAACAAAGTTGAAATACGACGTTCCGCTCGCCTCGCTGTCAAATCGAAGTATATAAAATTCGGCCTTCGTATCCTTTTCAATATATATCTCCCTGTATTCGTTGGCGGGAGTGCAGAAAAGCATATCCTTATCCGCAAAATATTTCCCTTTCTCGGTCGAAATATTAAGCCGTCCGCTTTTCACATAGAACAGCTCGTTCGAGTTCATCAAAGGACTCGTCCGCCAGCCGCTTTCCTCGACGTATTTCTTACAATACACCACGCTCAAATTCGCGAATCTAAGACTTTCCATAAATATATTCTTTTTATTTTGCTCGTCTATGTCTTTCATAATCCCGCTCTCACCTCTTTTAATATCGTTTTCCTCGCGCCACTATACGGCTATAACTTTACGAACGACCCGGCCAAAAACGGCCGCGCCTTACGCTTCGTTATCATAAACCCGCTCGGGGCGTCTTACTCGCCCAAAAGTCTAAGGGCGTTCTTATAGTAAATATTGTCGAGCGTCTCGTTATCGAACCCGAAACCGTCGATAAACTCCTTGGTCGCTCCGGCCGACTGCCAGGGCATGTCTGTCCCGAACAGTATCTTATCCGAGCCGTGTTCCTCGACCAGCCCTGCAAACAGATCCGGATCTATAAATCCTCCGACGTAGCAGGCGTCGAACATTATCGGCGAACCTTTGAGGTATTTGTACACGTCCTCCCAAAGCCGCCAGCCGCCCATATGCGCCGCTATTATATTATCCCCGCCGATCTTGTCGAGCAGTCCGGCGAGCGCCTGAGGCGAGCAGTGGACCGGGGGCGGCATACCTATATCCGCTCCCGCGTGGATCATAACTTTAAGACCCAGCTCCTCCGCCTTTTTAAGCAGTCTTACCGACTCGGGCGAATCTATAAAGGTCTCCTGATACTCGGGGTGAAGTTTTATCCCTCTAAGCCCCAACCCGGCTATCTCCTCGAGCGTCTCCTCCCAGTTCTCCTGCATAGGGTGCAGGCTTCCGAACGAATATATCTTCCTGCCGTTTATCTCGGTATTGTTTATCTTGGCCGCGAACTTATTTATACTCGCCGACTGCTTGACCGTAGTCGCTATCGGCATGACCACCGACGCGGTAACGTCGTACTTCTCCATACTCTCGACAAGCCCGCTAAGAGTTCCGTCCGAGACGGGCGGGTATTCTCTATGCTGTATCTTTATTATGTTATTCTCTAATATCTCTAACGTTCTTCCCGCGATCTTGTCAGGGAAAACATGGGTGTGAAAATCTATCAACATTTTCTGTTCATCTCCGTTCATGTTACTGAATTTCTCCACAGCGCTTTTATCCTTCCTGCGCCGGGTCGCCGTCCCTTTCTCTTAAAGCGATATACTCGGCCAGTATCTCGGCCGCGTCGCCGATCAGCTCCGGACAAGGTCGTTTTTTATAGTACTCCTCCGTCCGCTCCGTGGGCGTCGGGTCGCTCGACCCGCTTCCGGGGCCTTTAGTCAGCAGCTCGCGGCAGACGATCGAACCGTTCTTCTCCCTAAACCTGCCCGCCAGTTCCTGGATCAGCGCGTAGTGACGCTTCTTGGCTTCAAAGTCCTTGGGGTCGCCGTAGCCGAACTTATATCCGGCTATCATAAACATTCCGGAAACCGCGCCGCAAACCTCGCGCAGTCTGCCCATCCCGCCGCCGAACGACGACGCTATCCTGACCGCCGCGGCAGGATCGAGCCCGACCTCCTCGGCGAAGGTCATAACGATCGACTGCGAACAATTATACCCCTGCTTAAACAGCTCCATCGCCCGGCGCCGCTTTTCTTTCTTTATTCTCTCTATCTCGCCCTCTTGGACGCGATCTATATTATTGGCTTGCATATTTTCCACTTTTCTTCCTTTCGGCTATATTGTCAAACGCTCGTATCTCCGTATTCAAATGTTTTAAATTATGTAAGAGCATAGGGACCTCGTACGCGAGCATCGCTATCCAGCCTATTCCGCAGCTGAGCGCTATACCTTTTATCCCAAACATGGGCGCGAGTATATACGACGCTATCACCCTCGTCGCGATCTGCAAAGCGGTGGACATCAGCGTGACCTTCATAAGCCCCATTCCCCTGAAATAGCCCTGCAAACCGTTTGTGACGGCCGGCATCGTATAGATAAACGCTATTATATGTATGTACGAAAGCCCCATATCTATCGCCGCCTGCCCGCTGGTATCGGCGAACAACCTCATCGCCGGCGTAGCGAATATATACAGCGCCGCTCCTATGATTATACCGTATATGAACTCGAACAGCATCCCCCATCTCAGCGCCGACTTCTCGCGCTTGGGGATCGCGGCTCCTCTATTTTGCGCGATCACCGCGGACATCGCGTGCGCTATGCTCTGCTGTGGCGTAAAGGCGAAATCGTCTAAGCGGTTCACCGCGTTGAACGCGACTATCGCGTCGACTCCGAGCGGATTCACCGCGCCCTGTATCAAGAGCTTGCCGAAATACAGGCAGGTCTGCTGCATCGCGCTCGCCCAGCTGTAGCTCACGGTCTTGATAAGGAGTATTTTATCGACTATCCATTCTCTCCGCTTAAGGCTGAGCAGAGGTATCTTTATCCTCACGTACGCTATGCACAAAAGCCCCGAAACGGCCTGCGCTATCGTCGTGGCGACCGCCGCGCCCAGCGCTCCCGTATTAAATCCCGCCACAAACAGCAGATCGAGCGCGACGTTTACTACCGCGGCGACGACCAAAAAGATTGTCGGGGTCTTCGCGTCGCCGATCGCCCTGAGCGCGGACGCGTATATGTTGTATATAAACGTAAATATCAGCCCGGCGTAGACTACGTACAAGTAGCCCGCGGACAGCGGTATGACTTCCTCGGGCGTTTGGAGCGCTCTTAGGATAGGTTTGGTGAATACTATCAGCAAGACCGCCAATACTACCGTAAATACCAGCCCCCCTATAAACGATGTCGAAAGCTCCCTCTTAAAAGCCCGAAGATCGTTGGCTCCATAAAACTCGCCGAGCAGGATCGACGCGCCGAGACATATCCCGACTATAAAAAATATCACGATATTCATTATCGGGCTGGCCGTAGCCGCCGCGGCGAGGTCGTTCGAACCGGCGAACCGTTCTATTATTATCGAGTCGGCCGCGTTATACGAAAGCTGAAACAGGTTCCCGAGTATCGTCGGCGCCGCAAACCCTATTATATGCTTAGGCACGCTCCCGCGCGTTAAATTAGTCTCCATCTTCCTACTTCCTACTCACTAATCCCTAACTCCTACGTTGTTGTAAAATCGGCGTACGCCCCTTCGCATTCCTCCGAATTGCAGACCGCGTACACGCCGGTCGTCGTTCCGGTATGGCGTTTTCTGTCGCCCGGCACCCCCTCGTCCGACAGGAATCTGCAATCTTCCACTACGGCGGCGGTCTTCCATTCGTCTCCGTCGAAGCCGTAGCTAAACCGCCTCGTCTGTCCGTCCGCGTCTACCCTTAGATATATTTCGACTTTCGGTATCCTTACCGGCTCGCCTGCGTTTTCCTCGCCGGAGCCTCTATTTAAGACGACTTTTAAACATTTTTCGCCGTTTTCGACGCATACGCTGAATCTGATATACGTGGCGGTCGAGTAGTAGCAGGTAAGCCCCGCGTGACAGTTCTCGCCGGCCGGTTCAAACTCCATCTTTACCGACGCGGAATACTTTAGTTCGGGTTCACGGTGGGTCAGAATATTCTTGGTCTCGATCTTATACAACTCGCCCTTCGCCGGATATATTCTGAGCCAGCCCGGCCGTTCGCTTAAAGATATGCGGCTGTAGTCGGGGTTACGGACGAACTGCCAGTCGAGGCCTATCTCTTCGCCCAAACCTTTTAGTATATTTGAAGTATCAGTCTCGGGCGCGGAAAATTCCTCAAGCGCGGGCGCGGTCTGTTCAAGGCTCGGACCCTTGCCGCCGTTTATCAAAAACCAGCCGTCCTCCGTCCACGTAACCGGGTCGAGCGCGGTCTCGCGTCCGAGCGTGGTATAATTCCCGCCGTTTCGGCGGCTGCAAAGATAGACGCACCACCAGTCGCCGTTCTGGGTCTCGACCAGCTTGCCGTGTCCGCATCTTTGCAAGAGCGCGTCCGGATCGGTCTGACGCATTACCGGGTTATACGGGCAGGGCTCGTACTCTCCGAACAATTCTCTCGAGCGGGCGACGTTTATACCGTGGCCGTAGCCGGTGCCGCCCTCGGCGACGATCGCGTAGTACCAGCCGCCGCGCTTTAATATATGCGGCCCCTCGGCGCAGCGCTCGCCCGTTCCGCCCCAGATGACGCGCGGACCTTCGACGACCTTGGTACACTCGTCGTTTAGTCTGTAACCGGTCGCGGCCTTGGCGGTTATCATATAATGCGTTCCGTCGTCGTCCACAAAATGCGACGGGTCTATCGCGTCCGCCTCCAGGTATACCGGCTTTGAATACGGTCCTTCCGGGCGGTCGGACTTGACCATCATCTGTTTTCTCGCGGGCTTCTCCCAGTCGTTGAGCCTGAGCGTCGCGAATATGTAAAACGTTCCGTTATAGTACGAAATATCCGGCGCCCATATCCCGCGCGAATCCTCGAGTTCGGACAGATCCAGCCATGACGGATCGGTCACCGCATGGCCTATCGTCTCCCAGTGGATAAGATCCCTGGAGTGGGATATAGGTATCGCGGGGAAATATTGAAAGGTAGAGTTTACCATATAGTAATCCTCTCCGACTCTTATTATCGAAGGGTCGGGGTAAAACCCCCGCCTTATCGGGTTGCTGTATTTTGTCAACGGTTGTTCCATAACTACCTCCGGTCTGATGTAAATATAATTTCTTCAAATATAGACAGCTTAGCGCTTATATCTGAAAATTTCAAGGCATACAGATAGTTATTTTAACAGAAATTTTGTAATAATTGACTTTTTTGGTTTTTAACGCGGATATATGACAGAAAATACGGCTCAATCGCGGATGTTCAAATATAAAAACAGCCGGATCTTTCACTTAAATCCGGCTGTATTGGTTTTTCATTCTTTTAGATCTCCATGATTATCGGCAGAATCATCGGACGGCGTTTTGTCTTGGCGTACAGATAATTGCCTACCTCGTTCTTGATCTTAGATTTCAGAGTGGTCCAGTCGAGCGTATGATCGGCGAGACATTCCTCTACCGTAAACTCCGCGTGTTTTCTTATCTCCTCCATCAGATCCTCGGATTCGCGTACGTATACGAAACCTCTTGAGATAATGTCGGGTCCCGATACGCATACTCCGTTTTCGCGCTCTATTGTGAGTACGACTATGATGATACCGTCCTCGGCAAGGTGTTTTCTGTCGCGCAGGACTATGTTGCCTACGTCTCCTACTCCAAGACCGTCTACCAGCACTTTCCCGGCGGGAACCGTGCCCACTATATTCGCTTCGTCCGGCGTGATCTCTATCACCTTTCCTATTTCGGTTACGAATATGTTCTTAGGAGCCATTCCCGTCTGTATCGCCAGCTCCCTGTGCTTAGCAAGATGTCTGTACTCGCCGTGGACCGGTATGAAAAACTTCGGCTTGGTGAGCGCGAGTATCATCTTAAGCTCTTCCTGGCAGGCGTGCCCCGAAACGTGTATGTCCGCCTGTTTCTCATAAATAACGTCGGCGCCGCTCTTCATCAGCTCGTTTACCACGTTAGCCACCGATTTCTCGTTGCCGGGTATGGGGTTAGCTGAGATTATGATCATATCGTTAGGTTCGACGTTTATCTTCTTATGCGACGAAAACGCCATTCTTGTCAGCGCGGCCATGGACTCGCCCTGGCTTCCGGTGGTGATGATGACCAATCGCTCTTTGGGGTATCTGTGTATCTCGTCCAGCCCTATGAGCGTGTTTTTGGGAACGTCCATATACTCGAGCTCGATCGCCGCCTCCAGCACGTTCTCCATACTGCGTCCGGAGACCGCCACCTTGCGGTTATGTCTGACGGCCGCGTCTATTATCTGCTGTACGCGGTGAACGTTGGACGCGAAGGTCGCGACTATTATCCTCTGCCGGTTCTGCTGAGCTTTCTCGAACAAGTTCTCAAACGTGTGTCCGATCGACTTCTCGCTTAAGGTTATCCCCGGCCGGTCGGCGTTGGTGCTGTCCGACATCAGCGCCAGCACGCCTTCGTTTCCAAGCTCGCCGAACCTCGCGAGGTTTATCATCTCGCCGTCTATCGGCGTAGAGTCTATCTTGAAATCCCCGGTATGGAGTATCGTTCCTATCGGGGTGTGGAAAGCTATAGCCACCGCGTCGGCGATAGAGTGGTTGGTATGGATAAACTCGATCTTAAATTCGCCGAGCATTATCATATCCCCGGCGTTGATCGTAATCAGCGAGGATTTATTCAGTATCCCATGCTCCTTCAGCTTGTTCTTAAGGATGCCCAGAGTCAGCCGCGTTCCGTATACCGGGACGTTGAACTCCTTGAGCACGTATGGGATCGCGCCTATGTGATCCTCGTGACCGTGCGTCAGCACTATGCCGCGTATCCTGTCCGATATTTTGTGAAGATAGGTTATATCGGGGATAACGATGTCTATACCCAGCATATCGTCGTCCGGAAACGCCATCCCGCAGTCGAGCAGAACCGCGTCGTCCTCGTATTCTATGACCGTCAGGTTTTTGCCTATCTCGTTGAGTCCTCCGAGCGGTATTATACGCACCGGAGCGTCGGCTATAGGCTGCCTTACTCTTCCTTTGCTCTTTTGTTTGCCTTGATTACTGTGTTTAAATGTCTTTGCAGATCTTCTTTTCAAAACTATCCTCCTACTTAAAGAGCGCAGACAACATAAACATACGCGCAACAAAATAAAGGGTTTTCATGAACGCAACCCTGAAATTCATGCCGGGATCAAACGTCGCTCCGGATCTCCCAAAGCTCTCAAAAAAGCCCCCGTTTTAAGTCGCTGTACTTGGATATATCATTCTTACGTCCAATCTCCGCCGCCTACTTTCCGTTTCCGTCTCTTCTTCCGTCTCTTCCGCGCGGCGGTCTCGATCCCAAGTCTGCCTCTTCTCGAACGCTTCGGCAGTTAAAACGAATATAAAACCGTCTTTTCTCAGAAATATAATATACCCTTTCAGCTATTCTGTCCGGCGGTTTAAAACCGGCTCTCAGTCCTTATTGAGTTTAATCGCGCCAAGCTTCCGCCGCGCGTTCCGCCATAACCGAAACTCCGAACGTCTCGGGCGAACGCGCCCCAAAACTCTGTCCGCAAATGTTGTCAATCCGCTCGTAATTATATTTTCAATATACTCCAAACCCGGCTCTCTCTTCCCGCTTCGCCTTTAAAACGCTCGGCTCCAAAACGCTGATACGCCGCCGTTTGAATATATATCTATACAAATTGTATAAAGCTATAAAAAGCTAATCCGTTCTCTTGGTCGATGTTCGACCGTCAAATCAGAGACATTATACCACAAAGGTTTTCCTATTGCAAGTACTTTATCAGACAAACTGCAAGGAATCCGTTTAAGTCCGCAAAAACGTCGTATGGAGCGCTACTATAAAACGACCGCATATGAACCTCCCGCAAATAGGTCGGCTTTTCGGGCGCCGCGGCGATAGCTACAGCGATAAAATTTCATTCTTAAGATTTGCGGCAAGTTCATGCGCGACTTCCGCGTCGTAGCTTTCGGTTATGATCTTGATAGAGCTTTTTCCCGACGGTATGACGAGAACTATCCCGCCGTCCGAGCGGATCTTGATCCCTCCGCGCTCCGGCTCTTCGCTCAGTCCGAACAATCCTCCGCCTATCAGATTCTTCTTTGGAAGACCGAGCCCAAACCGGTTTATCTTCTCTCCGCCGGGTCTTGTTTCGGAGCCTATTTCCTCATACGTTTGGTATTTTTCTTTCAGCTTCTTAACGACGTCCTCTCCGCTTCCGGAACGGCGCTCGACGCTCTCGGCGTCCCTGAACGCTCTCGGCAGCTTATCCAAAAGCTCGCTGAAACCTATATCCTGAGAATTCAAAAAATCAAGTATCTTTATAGAAGAATATATGCCGTCCGAGCACAGCCTAAACTGTTCCTTTCCGCCTTTTTTCAGTATATCTCTCAGCAGCGCTTCGCGTCTTCGCTCCTGCGAACGTATAACGTTTACGCCCGAGCCGAGTATATAGTTTTCGGCGTTCTCAGAGACCGTATACGGCAGAACTATATTCTCCACGCCGCGTTCTTTGATAAGAAAATACGAGATCAGCGCGTAGAATTCGTCCTCGCATACTATTTGTTCCTTTAATTCAAAGATACGACCGTTAGAGACCAGCTTTCCGTTTTCTCCGTCCGGCTTGTAAAAGCTTACCGTTTGCCCGCCTCCGCCTATATCGGCTCCAAATTCATATTTATCGGCCGGCGCCTTCATCAGCGATTCGATCTCCCTCAATATTTTCTCCAGAACCTCAGACACCGTCTTCGACGACGTCCGTATTTTTAGATTATATTTAAACTCTTTCCCGGATAGGCCGTCTACCAGACTTTTTACGTAAATATCCCCGACCGAATCCGAACGTATTACCGGCGGTATCTCTTCCGCCACGGCGAATTCTTTTCTTGAAAAAATCTCCTCCAGACTTTTAAGCGCGTCCGCGTCCGGCGTTAGCCCGTCCCGGTCGTAAAAGTACACGGTCGGTTCGTCCTCGTACATCCCTATATACATCATATAGTCGGCGCTCAGATAATCCACTGCGCCGCGAACCACAGGATGGCACTGACTTCCCAAATCATAGATCTCCGCCCCCGTATATCTCAGTCCCGCCGAGGCCGATTCGTGGAGCAGTCTGCATATCCCGTAGGAATCGGAAGCGATACCTATCTTAGGCGGCGCTCCCGCGTTCTTTTTATTCTTTTTCGCCAGCGTTCCGAGAGCCATTCCCGCCTCGGACGCAAGATAAGGCGTTGTAGTCATATATTCCACCTCTCAACATTTTATTTACATACTATAACCGAATATTTAACGCGCAATAATCGGCGCGCGGCTCGATATCTCACTGAAAAGCCGCGTAAACTCTCCGCGCGTCTGCGGCGCGGCGAACCGTTTATATACAACCGTCGTTTAAGCGTCGGCGCCGCTTAGCTTTTTGACGCCGCGCGCGGATCCGGAGCGCCGCGTCCGTGCAAAACCCGCGCGCGGCCGACTGTAGTCTTATTTTAATTATTTTTTTATATAAACATACTTTTATTTATTTCCGATTTATGTTATATTATACGGGAGGAACTCTCGCCGCGGGATCTATGAGATTTATCGCACAGCCATATCGCCAATATTTCCGCAGATCATTTACGCGCTAAGTTCTTCCTCAAATCACAATAAAAATAATCGGAGAAATTTATGGTTAATATAGGAAACGAATGGGACGAATTGTTAAAACCCGAATTTGAAAAAGATTACTACAAAAAGCTCAGACTGATACTCGCTCACGAATACAAAACGCGGCGGATATATCCCGATATGTACGACATATTCAACGCGCTCAAATACACCTCCTACTCGGACGTGAAGGCGGTCATTCTGGGTCAGGATCCGTATCACGGCGCGGGTCAGGCTCACGGTCTGTGCTTTTCGGTAAAGGAGGGCGTCGCGCCGCCGCCGTCTCTTAAAAATATATTTAAAGAGCTGAACAGCGAGCTGGGCATTCCTATCCCTAAAAACGGGGACCTCAGCGGTTGGGCGAAAGAGGGCGTTCTGCTTCTTAACGCGTCGCTCACCGTCCGCGAAGGTCAGGCGAACTCGCACAAGGATATAGGCTGGACGATATTTACCGACGCCGTCATACGGCTTTTAAACGAGCGGGAGGACCCCGTTATTTTCCTGCTGTGGGGCGGGAACGCGAAGAAAAAGCAGTCGCTTATCACCAACCCTTGGCACTACGTCCTCACTTCGTCGCATCCAAGCCCGCTCTCGGCCTACAACGGCTTTATCGGCTGCGGACATTTTAAAAAATGCAACGAAATACTGAGGTCGATGGGCAAGAAAGAGATCGACTGGTCCGCGGGACTAAAATAAGATATGAAACGGCATTAAAACACGGCGGCGCAATAAACCGCCGCGTTTGCAGATATGAATACCTCGAAAGGAGGACGCGCCATTGAGCAAAAAACAGAAGAAAACCAAACCCGACTCCAATCAGGACGGCGTTATAAATAGATCAGAAGCCTCCGGCGCCTCCGGCGCCTCCGGCTCGGGCAAAAGCTCGCCGAACGGAAACGACAAGAAAAATCCGGGCAAGACGAAGATATTTTACATATCCGCAGCGCTGATAATAATAATTGCGGCCGCGATTATTTGGGGCGTCGGCGCGGACGGTATAAAAAACATATTCAAAGATCCCGAAACAGAAACGACGGTAACCGACGAGAACATGCCGGAGGCTAAAGTAAAGCTGTATATCCCGACCGATCGCGTCGTCGCGCCGGAGAACTTGAGTTCGGCGAATCTTTTGATCTCGGACAACTCGTTCAGTCCAAATTCGGGAGCGGCGGCTATGTACGACGGCAGCGAGGCCACGGCGTCCGGCGGGACCTGCGAATGGGCGGTTTTGGACGCCGGAGAGCTAAAGACGCTGACCGGGATAAGATATCTGCCAAACTCCGCCTCTCAGGAATACGCCAACAGCTGCGTAGGCGCCAAATTCCTCGCTTCAAAGGACAACCAGACCTACTACGAGCTTGGCGAAGTCAAAGCGGACGTCAACGGAAACCTGAACCTCGACTGGCATACTATAGACCTCAGCGGTTTCGGACTCTACAGATATTTCAGGGTAGAGCTGCCGCCGAACGCCTCTTTCTCGGAGGTCGAATGGCTATGCTCCGACGGGATAGCGCTAAGCGGAAACGCGGGACAGCCTATGAACATAAGCGTGGATGCGTTGGCGTTCGACGCGCTTGAAAACTTCAGCGGCTACGCGGTATATTCGGTCTACGACCGAAACGGTAAGCTTAAGTATATCAGCGGCGGAACATGCGACGTCCGCGTCGGCGAATATTTAAACCTCGGCTTCGACGACGCCGGAATTTCGGTAGGCGACACAGTAAAGATCCATTTCTACGACGGCGTCTCCGGCGCCGCTGCAATAGACGCGCCGCTCAGCTACAGCTATACGGAGGCGTCGAGCGTTTTTGAGATGAGCAACATCTTCAGCGACAACATGATGTTCCAGGCCGACTCCGACCTAAAGGTATGGGGCAAAGCTCCGCTCGGTTCGGTCGTGGACGTACTTATCGAAAACACAGAGACCGGCGAGAGATACGCGGCGTCCGATACCGCTGAGAACGTATCCAACTGGGAAGTCAACCTCGGCGCGTTTGAAAACGGCGGAACTTACCGGATGGAGGTCTATGTCGACAGGAACGGTCTCGACTATGACGAAGCCGAACCGATCGAAACCTTTGAAAATATAACCTTCGGCGATATTTGGATATTCGCCGGCCAGTCCAACATGGAGTATTATCTATGCGGCGAGGACGCGGGCGTAGAGCTTATGGAATCGTCCCGCGGACAGAGACAGGCGGACAACCCCAACCTCAGGATAGTCAACCTCTGGAATATTGGGCTTATGGGCGCCAACGGCGAGACCGAAGACCTGCCTCTCAACGATTGGAACGAATACTGGGCGCCGATGACCCCGGACAGGGTTAACTACCTCTCGGCGATAGCCTATTACTTCTCTCAAAGGCTCTACGAGACCACCGGCCGCAATATCGGCATAATAAGCGTGGCGGCGGGCGATACTGAGATAAACCAATGGTATCCCTACGGTAAGACCAACGGCGCCTTCACCGGAGACAGCGGCAAGCTGTACAATAACAGGATATACCCGTTTACCCGCATGGCCGTCAAAGGCGTGCTGTGGTATCAGGGCGAAGCGGACCAATACCGTACCAATATGACCGCCGAGCAATACAGCGACGCGATGGCGGGGCTTGTCAACGAATACAGAGCCGCGTGGAACGACGACGACCTGCCGTTTTACTGGGCGCAGCTCGTCAGGTACTCGGTAAAGGACGAGACCTATATCCGCGAGGGGCAGCGCTTAGCTCTTGAGAAGGTGGCGAATACCGCAAACACAGGCATGATAAGCCTTATCGATATAATAGGAAGATATGAGAACGAGGCCGGCTGCGCAAGGTACGATATTCACCCCTGGCAAAAGGAGACCGCCGCGAGCCGCTACGCAAACATGGTCCTTCACGATATATACGGCTATGATAATATCGACAGAAGCGGTCCGGTATATTCGGGAATGGAAGCCGACGGTTCCCGGCTGATACTGACCTTCGACTGCAAAGGCTCGCTCAGACTTCTGCCAAAGGAGAGTTACGCCGACGAAATAGGTATGGAATATTTGGAGTCGAACGCGATCGACGTCCAAAAGCCGCAGGAATTCTGGATAATGGATCAAAACGGCGAATATTTCAGAGCCGAAGCGGAAATCGACGGAAACACGGTCATTGTTTGGAACGACGACGTTCAGGACCCGCAGGGCGTGTTATACGCCTGGGGCGCGTATCCCGAGGCTCCAAATCTGACCGACGAATCGGGACTGCCGTGCTCGACCTTCAGAGCCTATTTAAACCCGCAATCGGCCGTAAGTCCCCTCGGCGATCCGGTTTTATAACATATAACGCGCCGGATCCCGAACCTGATAATTTATCAATCCGACTATAATTCAGCGTATCTTTGATCGGATACGCTGTTTTTTATGTAAAAAATTCATAAAAATTGCCGGAGCTTAAAAAGTTTTCCTTTACATTAGACACTATATATTGTATACTAAGAAATATAAATTAAAAGAAATTGCGGCATACGGCTATTACAGAGAATGGCGGCGCCGAACGGACACAATATCTGCTCTTTTACTGAATCGAAACGGAGGTATGTTATATGCGGTGTATGTACTGCGGACATCAAGACAGCAAGGTGGTCGACTCAAGATCTACCGAGGACGGGACCGCTATTCGCAGACGCAGGGAATGTTTGGCCTGCGGCAGGAGGTTCACCACCTACGAAAAGGTTGAGAATATACCTATTATAGTAGTAAAACGCGACAAATCCAGACAGAGCTTCGATCGCGAAAAACTGGAGCGCGGCATATTAAACGCCTGCGCAAACCGCCCCGTGCCGCTTCAGACCATCGACTCGATGATAGACGAGATAGAAAGCTCGATACGCAACTCTCTGACCCGCGAGATCACCAGCGAAAAAATCGGCGAAATGGTAATGGACAGGCTCAGAAACATCGACGAGGTAGCATACGTCAGATTTGCGTCCGTCTACAAGCATTTCCAGGATATAGAGACCTTTAAGCAAGAGCTTGAAAAACTCTCGAAGTAGCTTCGCAGATTGTATTTTAGCGCTTATTACCATATCCGGGCGCGCCAAAGCGTAATATTTAAACAAAAATATCGCGGCAGCGGCTAAATTATCCGCCTCAAAGCCTTGACACAGGCGTTTAGGAGTGATATAATTATATTGTATGATGAATAGACGAATGAAAGGAGTGAGGGCAACCTTACTCCTTATATATTTGCAAAAAACATTTTAAGCGGCGCGCCATACGATCGGCTTAGGTTCGTATCTTCCGCCGCCGGAAGACAAAACGCAAAGGAGTGAATTTTGTGGCGTATTCAAAGATAGAAAAAACAGCGATCGCTATCGCCGGACCGATAGCCGAAAATCACGGCTGTTACGTATACGACGCCGAATACGTTAAAGAGGGAGGCGCGACGTTTCTCCGCATTTATGTAGATAAAGACGGCGGTATAACGCTCGACGAATGCGAGGGTATCTCAAGAGAACTCAGCGAAGCGCTCGACAGCTCCGACCCGATAAGTTCTAACTACTACCTCGAAGTCTCGTCGCCGGGAGTCGAGCGCAAGCTCAAAACTCCCGAACACTTTAAAATGTACGAGGGCGAGACGGTGGACATAGGATTATACAAAGCGGCGGACGGCAAAAAGCTCATAACCGCAAAGCTGATCGAGTTGGATAATGATAAAAACATCGTATACGAGATCGGCGGCGAGAAAAAATCCCTGCCGCAGAAACAGACCTCGTTCGTTAGGCTCCACTTTGATTTTTAACTTACTACCCGTATTTAAAACGGCGAATATTTGGGATATATTTAACTTCAGAAAGGATGATTTATAAAAATGAGCGCAGAGTTATTTGAATTATTGGATGAAATAGAAGCCGAAAAAGGCATAAGCAAAGACGTTATCCTCGACGCTCTTGAAAGCGCGCTGATCTCGGCGTACAGAAAGCATTTCGGCGCAGTGGACGACGTTTCGGTACGCATCTCCCCCGACAGCGGCGAGATAAAAATTTACGCCCGCAAGCAGGTAGTCGAAGAAGTCGAAGATCACGAAACCCAGATAAGTCTCGAGGAGGCTAATAAGCTCAGCGGGTCATACGAGCCGGGAGACTTCGTCGAATTTGAAGTGACCCCTTCCTCGTTCGGCAGGATAGCCGCTCAAACCGCGCGTCAAGTCGTATTTCAGAGGATCCGCGAGGCGGAACGCGAAAAAATGGTAGACGAATACTCAGAACGCGAAAATAGCATAGCGAGCGGCGTTGTGAGAAGGATCGAGCGGAAAAACGTTATGCTCGAGATAGACGGGACCGAATCTGTCCTAACGCCCAACGAACAAGTAAAACACGACAGATACGCGGTCGGCGAGAGATACAAGGTGTTTGTTATCGAAGTCGCAAAAAGCGTTAAGGGAATGCACCTCGTAGTGTCGAGATCTCATCCGGGTCTGGTAAGAAGCCTTTTCGAGCTGGAAGTTCCCGAGATCGCGCAGGGGATCATAGAAGTTAAAGCCCTCTCGAGGGAGGCGGGTTCCAGATCGAAGATAGCCGTACACTCGACCGTCTCCGGCGTAGACCCGGTAGGAACCTGTATAGGCCCCAAGGGGATGCGTGTTCAGGCGGTGATCGCGGAACTCAGAGGCGAAAAGATCGATATTATCCGCTACAGCGAAGATCCGGGTCAGTACGTCAAAAACGCGCTCAGTCCTGCGGACGTCGTCTCGATCGACGTTGACGCTGAAAACAGGATGTGCAAGGTAAAAGTTCCCGAGAGCCAGCTGTCGCTCGCTATAGGCAAGGAAGGACAAAACGTCCGTCTCGCGGCAAGGCTCACCGGCTGGAAGATAGACCTCAGCGCCGTTCCCGACTCGGAGCTCGGCGATTCCTTTAAGAAAAACAAAAAGAAGCGCTCGACAAGACTCGACGACGAATTCACGCTCTCCGACAAGGCGGCGGGAATAGAATTGGGCGCTTTGGACGACGAAGCTTTAATATCGGACGGCGATCATCCCCTGATAGATCCAAACGATATAATTAATATCGACGACGGCGAAGACTTCATGAACGTCGATCAGAACGATCTGGATAAAGAACTGATCGAAGCCGGTCTGCTGATGAGCGACGAGGAGCTTGAACAGTTAAATAAAGAAAACGACAATTTAGGCGGCGAATAACAAAATATCCCGGCAGAGCGGAGGCGAGTCGATGCCAACAAGAACTTGTATAGTATGCAGAAGCAAATACGAGAAAAAACTTCTCAATAGAATAGTCGTAGACGAACGCGGCGAAGTCCTCGCCGACTTGGATCAAAAAGCTCAAGCAAGAGGCGCGTATATATGCGGCGATTGTCTTTCAAAAACGCTCGACGGCCTCGCAGGTATCAAAGAGCTTGAGAAATCTTCTAAAGGTTCGTCTCAGCGGCGCGATATGAGCGCAAAGCAGACGAGAAAGACCGCGGGAGCGATCAGCCGAACCTTTAAGCGCGGTATCGCCCCGAACAGCCTCGGCGCGCTGAAAGATTTTATAAAAGAATAATCCGCTCAGCCTGCGCTTAACAAAATATTGGAGGAGGTACGGATATGGCGCTTACAGACAATGAAAAAATCCCGGCTCCAAACCCGGGCGCTCAGCTTCTTAAAATGTACAACTTTATAGGTCTCGCCATGAAGGCGGGGAAGCTGGCGGTAGGCGAGAACAAGTCGGAAGACAGTCTAAGAAGCGGAAAGGCGGTTCTGCTGCTCCTTTCAAACGACGCTTCGGAAAATTCGATCAGAAAGTTCACAAATATCTGCGCCGCCAAAAACGTTCCCATACTTACTCTCAGTCGCGGCAGAGACAAACTGGGGCGCGTTCTCGGAAGGCGCGAAGCCGCGGCCGCGGCGGTTCTCGATACCGGGTTCGCCGAACGTATCCTTAAGTTCGACAGGGATATAAACGGCGGATGAGCCGGATATGAACTAAAATACAGCTTTGATACAGCTTTAAAATATATCGCGGCGGAGCAAACCGCGCCGCTTAGCAATCGGAGGACGGATACGTTCCGCTTTGACGGATAATCAAACGTCATATTTGAAGAGACGCATCCGTAAGTTCAGTTATATTGGTAAACGATTTTGGAAAGGAAGGGTTAATGATGGAGAAAATAAGAGCATACGAGCTATCCAAGGCTTTTGGGATACCGAGCAAAGAGATAGTGAAGGTATTGCATGATTATGGTGTTTCCAGCAAAAATCACATGAGCGCCTTAACCGAAGAAGAATTGAACGTAATATTTGAGTACTACACGCAGAAAAATCAGGTAAAGGACTTCTCTATATTCGAGCCGAAGCCGAAAGAGGAACCGAAGCCGGAGCCGTCTAAGGACAAGGCGAACGATCCCGATAAGGACGGCGGCGAATTCTCCTACAAAGAAGAAGCCGCTCCATCCATGGAGATGGGCAGAAAGACTCGTACCGTAGACACAAGAGTCAACACCGTCGATCTCGATCGGCTCGACGACTCAAAAATCGAGGAACTTATCCCGGAACACGTAAGACAGGGCGAGAAAAAGCAAAAGATAAACCAGAAAAAGCGTCAAAAAGGTCAAGGCTCTAAGCAAAAGCGCAAGCCTGATCATACTCTTGAGAAAAAGAGCAAGAAGGCGAAAGAGGAAAAACCTCTTCACGTACTTATTCCAAGCGAAATCACCGTCGGCGAACTGGCTGAAAGAATGAAGAAACCGGCCGCTGAAATAATAAAGAAGCTGATGCTTTTAGGAATAATGGCTTCCGTGAACGAGAACCTCGACTTTGACACCGCCTCGCTCATAGTAGAGGATATGGGCGGCACGGTCGAGAAGGAGATAATCCTAACCGAGGAAGAAAAACTCTTTAACGACGTCGAGGACGATCCCGCGTCGCTCGTACCGCGTTCGCCGGTCGTCGTAGTAATGGGCCACGTCGATCACGGCAAGACCTCCCTGCTCGACACCATAAGAAACACGAACGTGACAAGCGGCGAGTTTGGCGGTATCACTCAGCATATAGGAGCTCACCGCGTAAGAGTCGGCGACAAGAAGATAACCTTCCTTGACACCCCGGGTCACGAAGCGTTTACAGCTATGCGCGCCCGCGGCGCTCTTGTTACGGACATCGCGATACTGGTAGTGGCGGCCGACGACGGTATAATGCCGCAGACGGTCGAGGCTATCAACCACGCAAAGGCCGCAAACCTCTCGATCATCGTCGCGATCAACAAGATAGACAAGGAAGGCGCGAATCCCGACAGGGTTAAGCAGGAGCTTACCGAATACGGACTCGTTCCGGAGGACTGGGGCGGCGACACCATATGCGTAGAGGTGTCGGCTAAGAAGAATATAAATATAGATAAACTTTTAGACATGGTTCTGCTCGTAGCGGAGATGAAGGAACTTAAGGCGAACCCGAACCGTCCGGCAAAAGGCACGGTCATAGAGGCTCAGCTCGACAAGAACAGAGGTCCGGTAGCTACCGTGCTCGTTCAAAACGGCACTCTTAAAGTCGGCGATATAGTCATAGCGGGCATGAGCGAGGGCAGAGTCCGCGCGATGAACAACGACAAAGGCAAGCAGGTCAAGAAGGCCGGTCCGTCTATCCCGGTCGAGATCCTCGGCCTTTCGGACGTTCCGGAGGGCGGAGATCTGTTCTATGTGGTAGACGACGAGCGCAAGGCCCGCGAGGTCGTAGAGAACAGAAAGTTCCAGGCTAAGCAGGAACGCCTGAAGGCGACGACGGCCGTCTCTCTCGACAACCTGTTCGAGCAGATAGAGGCCGGCAAGATGAAAGATCTCAACATCATAGTCAAGGCGGACGTAAACGGCAGCGTCGAGGCCGTCAAGCAGTCGCTCGAGAGAATAGCCAACGACGAAGTTCAGGTAAAGGTCATCCACGGCGCGGTCGGCGCGATCAACGAATCCGACGTGCTTCTCGCAAGCGCGTCCAACGCGATAATAGTAGGCTTTAACGTAAGACCTACGCCCGGCGCCGTAGACGCGGCCGCGGCAGCGGACGTAGACATGCGTATGTACAGAGTAATCTACGACGCTATCGAAGATATTGAAAAGGCTATAAAGGGTATGCTTGCTCCGACGTTCAGAGAGGAGATCACCGGACACGTGGAGATAAGAACGACCTTTAAGGTATCCGGAGTCGGAACCATAGGCGGCGGCTACGTGCTGGACGGCAAGATCATGCGCAACAGCCTGATCCGCGTAGTCCGCGACGGAATAGTTATCCACGAGGGCGTCTTAGCTTCGCTCAAGAGGTTTAAAGACGACGTCAAGGAAGTCAGCGCCGGCTACGAGTGCGGACTCAGCATAGAAAACTACAACGATATAAAAGACGGCGACGTTTTAGAGGTTTATATAATGCAGCAGGTAGAGCCTGAATAAAACCTCGCGCAGCGTCTAAACTAAATACCGGAGCCGATCGCGGTTCCGGATCTAAGCGTCAAAAGGAGGTGGACGTATGGCCGGTTACAACAGAATGGATCGAGTATCCGAAGAGGTCAAGAGAGAACTGGCGGCGATTATACGGGAGCTTAAAGATCCGAGGCTTAGCGGTATGGTATCGGTAATATCCGTAAAGGTCACCAAAGATCTTAAGTACGCTAAGGCCGGCATAAGCGTTCTCGGCGACGAGAAAAAGAAAAAGGACGCGCTAAGCGCTCTTAAAAGCGCATCCGGTCATATCCGAAAGGAGATCGGACGCAGGCTGAATCTGAGAAATACTCCTGAATTCAGTTTTGTGGAGGACGACAGCATAGAATACGGAGCTCATATAAACGAACTTCTAAAAAAGCTCTGAGACAGAAAAACGGAAATATCCACAAAATTATCCAAAGCAAAAGGAGGCGCATAAGCATTGGAAAAAGGGTTTGAAAAAATCATACCGGCTTTGAGAAACGCGAAGAACGTCGGGATATTTACTCACGAACACCCCGACGGCGACGCGGTCGGAAGCGCGTATTCGTTAAAGCTCGCGCTTAATTCTATCGGCAAAAACGCAGAGGTTTTCCTAAACGATCCGCCCGACCGCGAAGTTGGAAAAGCGGCGCATACGGGCGATAAATCGGATCTGAAAATAGACGACTGCGATCTATTGGCCGCGCTCGATTCCGCCGACTCTCATCGTCTCGGCAGATATGAAGAAACGTTTTTAAAGCATAACAACACCATAGCTATAGACCACCATATAACCCATAAACCCTACGCCTCTTTTGCGTCGGCCGTAATGGACGTCAGCTCCACGTGCGAGATGATGTATAGGCTCTACGCGGAGATGGGTATAGAGATCGATAAGGATATCGCAAGAGACCTGTATATAGGGCTTTTGACCGATACCGGCAGTTTTAAATACGAGTGCGCGACAAGCGACACTCTGCGCATAGCTGCGGCGCTTCTGGATACCGGCATAGATTTTTCGGGAATAGCCAGAGCTTTATTTAACACAAAAACCAGGGAATACTACAAGCTCATGGAAACGGCGCTCGGCAAGCTCGAATATTACCTCGACGGTAAGGTAGCGGCCTTATATATCTCTAAGGCCGACTTTGAAAACTGCGGCCTCGACGAGACCGGAGCTATGGGCATAGTTACTATCCCCAACAGCGTCGAGGGAGTGGAGGTCGGCGCGTATATCCGCCAAAGAGGCGAAAACAACTACAAGGTCAGCCTCCGCTCCAACGAATACGTAAACGTCGCCAAGATCGCCGAAAGCTTTGGCGGCGGCGGTCATATCAGGGCGGCCGGATATTCAAAGATATTCGACTCTCCGCCCGGGAACTGCGACCAAGCTTACCGGGAGATCATGAGCGAACTTACGGCTGAAATAAAAAAGTATCTTAACTAAACAGATAGGCGATACCCGCCGTATTTGCGGCGGAAAGCCCGTCTTATAAAAAACAAAGGGGGTTGCGACATGAACGATACAGACAAACAAAACCTGAACTCGCCGCCCGCAATAAACGGAATAATCAATATCAACAAGCCGGCGGGAATGACTTCTCACGACGTAGTATACAGGCTGAGAAAGCTGTTCGGTATCAAAAAGATCGGACACACGGGAACGCTCGACCCGGACGCGACCGGCGTTTTGCCGATGTGCATAGGCAAGGCGACAAGGACTTCGGATATGCTGACCGCGACCGATAAAAGATATACCGCAGAGGTTACCCTCGGCGCGGCGACGGACACTCAGGACTCGTCTGGAAAAGTTATAAAATCCGCGGACGTCAAAGATTTCGGCATAACCGAAGCTAAGATCATGGATACGCTAAACGAGTTCGTTGGCGAGATCAGTCAAACGCCTCCTATGTATTCGGCGATCAAAATAAACGGCAAAAAGCTCTACGAGCTCGCCAGAGAGGGCAAGGAAATCGAGAGAAAGCCGCGAATAGTTACCGTATACAGCATCGAACCGCTTGGTTTCGATCTTGAAAACAACAAGTTTACGATAGACGTGTCCTGCTCAAAGGGAACCTATATACGCACGCTGTGCAACGACATAGGCGAAAAGCTCGGCTGCTTCGCGCACATGTCTTCGCTGAAACGCACGGCGAGCGGAAGGTTCGTAATAGACGACTCCTATACGCTCGAAGACGTAGAGCGAATGTACGCGGCCGGAGATAAATCGTTTTTGGTCAGTCTCGACGAGATATTCGACGATTTCGAAAAAATAATAGTTTCGGAAAGCAAGGCCAGAGCGATATGCAACGGCAAGCTCGTAACTACGAGCGGTATAGAGGAAGGTCATATCTATAAGGTTTTCAGCGAGAGCGGAGACTTTTTGACTATATCCGAGGTCAGAAACGGAAAGCTGAAAATCCTCAAGACCTTCTTCCAGCAGAAGCTGAACGGAAAATAACGGCGCGGCTCGCGCATAAAAAAACGCCGAGCGCAAGGCGCAAAGCCGAAATAATTTATATTATTCAGCCGCCTGCGCGCCTAAAATTTATGAGATCAACAGAAGGGTGGATTTAAGTTGAATTATTATGCAAGAGATCCGTTATTTGACCGTAACGATCTGGAAAACCTCAAACTAAAGGACAGCGCGGTCGCTTTAGGCGTATTCGACGCTATGCATTTAGGTCATCAAGAGATAATAAAATATACGGTCAAATACGCAAAAGAACACAATTTAAACTCCGTGGTATATATGTTCAGAAATCTGCCCAAAGGCGTGCTTACGGGAAAGGACATAAAAAACGTCAATCTCTTTAAAAAGCGGCTTAAACTTATACAACAGCTCGGCGTGGATACCGTCGTAGCCGAACGGTTCAACACCGAATATATGAAGATCGGATACAAGGAATTTATAGACAATATTCTGATAGAAAAGCTGGACGCAAAATTCGTATGCGCGGGATTTAACTACCACTTCGGCTACAAGGGCGAGGGAAACACCGAAAACCTTACGCAAATTTGCGGCGAACACGGCATAGTAGTACATATCGCCGAATGTAAGTCGCTCGACAAGCCAGTCTCCAGCACTCTTATCAGAAAGCTGATCGCAGACGGCGAGATGGAGGAAGCCGCAAAATATCTCGGCAGATACTTCTCGGTCACAAGACGGGTCGAGAAAGGGGACCGGCTCGGACATCAGCTCGGTTTTCCGACTGCTAACATAAATCTTCCCGATTTTCATGTGGTTCCAAAATTCGGCGTCTATATCTCAAGGGCCAGGGTCGGCGACAAGTGGTATCCCTCTATAACCAACGTCGGCGGAAAACCCACCGTGAGCGAAAAAGAGCCTTGTATAGAGACGCATCTGCTCAATTTCAGCGGCGATCTCTACGGCAAGGAGATAGAGATCGAATTCCATAAATATCTGCGCGGGATATCCAGGTTCGAGAGCGTAGACGCGCTCAAAGCCCGGCTCGAGAAAGATAAGAAACTCGCCGCGGATTACTTTAAAGATAAAAAACTCTAAGCTTACAAAACTTTCAATATAACAAAATCGTTAACCTAAAAATCCCGAAGCGTTCTTCCGCGCTTCGGGATATATTTTTTTCGCATTTATAACTCCGCAAAACGCGTACGACCTTATTTTATATATAGATATTCCTATTTATAGACCGGAAGTTTTACCGTAAACTCCACATACTCGCCGCTTTTGCTGTATACCTTTATATCCCCCTTATGCTCTTCGACGATCGATTTTGCTATCGCCAGTCCGAGACCGTGTCCGCCGCTTCTTCGCGCCCTTGATTTATCGGTCCGGTAAAACCTGTCGAACAGCCGCTTAATATCCTCGTCCTTTATTCCCTCGCTGCTGTTTTTCACCTTTAAGAAAGCGTGTTTCTCGTTCCTCGACAGCTCTACGCGGACGATCCGTCTTGAATCGACGTATTTAACGGCGTTATCCAGCAAGATCACGACAAGCTGTTTTATTTTTGACGGGTCGCCCTTGATATTTATCCCCTGCGCGATCTGATCCGAATATGCGATATTGTTCTCAAACATCACGGCTTCCATGGTAAGCAGGACGTTCTCCACCGTCTCCGAATACGAGAAAACTATCGGCGTAGTCTGCCTCCCGTCCATATCGTTATCGGCTCTTGCGAGATACAACAGGTCGTTTGTGAGCTTAGACATCCGCTCGGCCTCGTTCTTTATATAAATAAGCCATTTTTTCTCATCCTGTATAAGGCTGTCGGGGTGAGACAGAAGCACGTCTATATTGGTATTTATCGTGGTCAGCGGCGTTCTCAGCTCGTGCGAGGCGTCGGCTATAAACTGAGTCTGCTTATTCCACGACTCCTCGATAGGTCTGACCACGCGACCCGCAAAATACCTGCTTATCAAAAAAATCAACACCAAAGCCAGCAGCGCGACAATTATAAACGACACCGCCAATCTCGTAAGCATAGCGGTTTGAAGGCTTATGTCGACCGCGGATATCCTATATCCCGAATCCCTCTGAGGGATTATTTTATACATCCACACCGCGTCTCCGGTGTTCAGCTTTCCGGTCTTGCCGATCTCATTTCCTTCGCCTGCGTCCTCGTATCTCTCCGCCGCCGCAGTTACTATACTGTTATAAAAATCGTCGCCGTAGTCGTACGACGACCGAACGTTAAGTATATTTTTATCGGTATCTATAAATATGGTTATGCCCTCGTTAAGCCTTGGAGGCTCGTTGTTAAAATTCCCGTATCCAGACTCCGAAGCTCCGGCTTCCGTATCCGCCGCGTTCTGTTCTTCGCCGGTTGTCGGGGCGTCTTCGCGCGGCCTAAAAGCGCCCGCTCCGCCGTTTTCCGGACGGCGGTTGCCTCCAAACTCAAACGGCGCGTTAAAGATCTCGAACAGCGTTCGATCCAGGAGCTGTTCGATAGAGCTATACGTATTATTATACGTTATTATATAAACGGCTCCAAACGCCGAAAACAACAAAACCGTTATCATAAGCATATTGATCAGCAGAAATTTCGATTTTAGTTTCTTAAACATATACTTCTTCTCCTAATTCTATCCCCGTTTCAACGAACGGCTTTGATCCGTATATCCGCCGCGCTATTATTTTGAGCCAAAAACCCGCCGCAGTCAATATTAAATACGCCCGCCGTGAAGCCCAAAAAGTCTGTACGACAATCTTATTACATTACTTTTAACGGAAGCGCCGCATACGGATCATCCGGCCGGAGCGTCTGTTACTCTGTTTCACGCGTTATCCTCGCGCGCATATTAGTATCACGAATACGATAGGTTATACCCTATCCCGCGCACGGTGTTTATAGCGACCTTAGAGCCGACGTATTTCAGCTTTTTACGAATAAACGAAACATACACCTCCACATGGTTCGCCTCCGCGTCCGAGTCGTAGCCCCAAAGCTTTTCGATTATCCGCTCCTTTACCGACACAATCTCTCCGTTGTTCATTAAAAACTCAAGCAGTTCCGACTCCTTAAGCGTCAGCGTTATCTCCTTAGAGCCGCAGGTCAGCGACAACTTTGAAACGTCCAGCGTAATGTCTCCGTACTTAAGGCAGTTATCGGCGCTTACGGCGCCTCTGCGGCGCGATATAGCGCGTATCCGCGCGAGCAGCTCTTCGGTATTGAACGGCTTAGCCAAATAATCGTCGGCGCCGCTGTCAAGGCCTATGACCTTGTCTCTCACCTCTCCCTTCGCAGTCAGCAAAAGCACGGGGGTATCTATCCCCTCGCGTCTAAGCCTTTTTACTATGCTTATCCCGTCCATTTTAGGAAGCATTATATCCAGGACGATTACGTCGTATATGTTGCTGAGCGCATAATCCAGCCCCGCCTCGCCGTCGTATACGCTGTCGACCGTGTAATTGTGTTTTTTAAGGATATGCGTCAGCGCTTCGGCAAGATGCGCCTCGTCCTCGACAATAAGTATTCTCATTTTCTCCTCCGCTTTCTTACGGCAAGACTTTGCCATGTCCGGCTTCTTGCTCCGATGATTATAGTATAAATCGCCTCTCGGGCGAGTTTTTTTAATTTTTTTCAAAAAAGACTTGCCTTTAATCTAATTTTATTATATAATTATATCATAATAATCTTAAATTGTCCTTAATTTATTCAATAATACCGCAGAAGTAAAAATAATAGTATTCAATGCCGCAAAGGCGGCAGGACGTAATATAAAGAGATTCGATTATAGCTCAGCGGAAAACGCACGATAAAAATTTTAAATAATATATTGGATTTTTAAGGTTCATTTAAGGAAACAGCTCTATAATGAGGTTGTCGGTGTAAGAAATCATAGTATAAATTATATCGAATTCCCACTAAAACGGCTTTAGGGTAATGATTATCCCGCTGAGTTTCGATATATCTACGCTATGGGATAATCGTTACTGCTGAAGCTGATAAATAACCCGACAATGATATCCATATTAATACTTAAATATTGTGCAAAATACGTACGCGCGCCTATTTCATAGGCGACCCTCTTCTCCATTTATATATGGATATCAAATTAATTTGTTAATTGCTTAATCAAGCAATTAAGTTTTTCATATAATCCATTCACCAAAAGGGCGGTCCGGTTTTCTCCGGCCGCCCTACTATTTTATGTTTATACCGTTATCTTTATCGTCTTTATCTCGTACGGCTTCATCTTAAAACTAAGCTTATTCTTATCCGCGCGTATTGCCGCCGCGCCGTCCGATTCGCTTAGTTCGTTCTCGAGCAGATCGCATTCGACCGCCCTTTTGATAGGCTTATAAAAATCAAGCTCCGCCTCCGCCCTCTTATTCTTATATTCATAGAGGCGAATTATAATATCGTCGCCGCGCTCGGCCTTCTTTATTACCTCGACCTGAACGTTATCCGCGTTTACGGACAGGAATTCAAACCGCGGCGGCAATTTACCGTCTTTAGCGCCGCCTATCGAGTAAAACATAGGCGCGTTTAGGTTATACGCGTACTCTACCGTCTTCGCCTCCCTGAACGTACCCTTATGCGGATACAGCGAGTATGTAAACTCGTGCCTCTCCTTGTCGGCTTCCGGGTTCGGATCGATCGCCGACTTAAGCATTGCCAGCTCGATCGCGCCGTCCTTCACGCTGAAACCGTATTTGCAATCGTTTAAAAGCGACAACCCGTAGCCGTACTCCGACAGGTCTATCCATTTGTGGGCGCAGACTTCGAACTTAGCCTGATCCCAGGACGTATTATTATGAGTCGGACGCTCCAGATTTCCATACTGTATCTCAAACGTCGCCTTATCGCTGTGGATATCCACCGGGAAAGACGCGCGCAGATGCGTCTGTTTTTCCTTCCAGTCTATCTCGGTCTTAAAGTCGATCCTATCTATGTCGTTATAGAACCAGATCTCCTGCTTGATACGCGAGCTCATATACTCGCGGACGATCTCTACGACCGCGCAGACCGCTCCCGACTCCTTTATCTTTACGGACGATACGTTATCCACAGGATAAGCTTTTTCTTTATAGTATTCGCTGAGCTCCCACGCCTCGAAATATTCCGGCTTATCCTCGTAGGCGCTCAGCCTATTTATCCGCGCTCCGTCCGGGATCAGTTCGCGGTCGTTGTTCTTATCAAACAGCGACTCTATCTCCATGTTCTCGTCGAATCTTACTCTGAAATACGGAGTCTCTATCTCTCTTTCGGACGAACTTATCTCCGCTCCGCTCGGGGCGGGGCCGTCGCTGAACGAAAACGTCTTATAGCCGAAAGCCGGGATGTTTTCCGCGTAAAACGCCGCGTTCCCGTCGGACAGCTTCTGGATCGGATAGCTCTTTCCCTCGTCGTCGATGACCGACTCTGCATAATCGGGCGTCTTTGCGATCAAAACGTCGCTTCTTACCTTTCCGCTGTCGTTGAATACGGTGATCCCTTCGCCGTCCAGTTTTATATTATCGGATATGGCGCGGATCGCTTTATCGGTCAGACCGCGTATATCGGATATAACCGCCTCGTACTGCTCTTTTGAATCGTCGTAGACCCCTTTTATGGACGAACCCGGGATAATATCGTGGAACTGGTTGAGCAGTACTACCTCCCAGGCTTTATTCAGTTCCTTCGCCGGGTAATCCGATCTATCGAGCAGTTTATCCCTCGCTATACTCAGATACTCCAAAGAACGCAGCGACATCTCGCATCTGCGGTTATACTTCTTATTCCTCGCCATCGACGTATACGTACCGCGATGAAATTCAAGATACAGCTCTCCGACCCATTTGGGAAGGCGCTTCTTATCCTTTACGTTTTTCTCTACGCTCCGCATAAAATCGCGCATTCCGCCCAGTTTCACAGCCGGAACCGCGCCGAGTCCGTTTTTAAGCCGCTTCGCGTATTCTATCTGTTCCTTCGTGGGGCCTCCGCCGCCGTCGCCCCAGCCGTAAGAGAGCATGACCTCGTTATTTATATCCTTATTCCGATATCTTTGCCACGTTCCCAACACGACGTCCGGACACACGACCGCGTTATAGGTCGCAATATAATACTCCTTAGCCTGCCCCGGATCCGGCGCGGTATGAAAATACGACAATATCTCCGTTCCGTCTATTCCCTGCCATAGGAACGTGTCGTTCGGCATATGATTTGTATCGTTCCAGCTTATTTTGGAGGTGACGAAATACTTTATCCCCGCCTTTTTAAGTATCTGCGGCATAGCCGCGCTGTAGCCGAACACGTCGGGCAGCCATAACACCTCAGACTCCGCGCCGAACTCCTCTTTAAAGAAGCGTTTGCCGAACATCAATTGACGAACCATCGACTCGCCCGAGATAAGATTACAGTCGGCTTCAAGCCACATGCCGCCCTCCGGCTCGAACCGTCCTTCCTTGACCCTCTCCTTGATCTGCGAATAAAGCTCCGGGCAGTCCTCTTTAACAAATTTATACAGCTGCGGCTGACTTGAGGAAAACATATACTCCGGATACCTGTTCATATAATCCAAAGCCGTAGAAAAACTCCTCTGCGCCTTAAGTCTCGTATGCTTAAGCCGCCAAAGCCAAGCGACGTCTATATGGGTATGCGCGATCGCCCACGCCTTGACGTCGTTATTTCCGTATTTGTTATACAGATTCTCCTCGATGAATCTATTCGCGTTTGCAACGCTCTCGTCGAATTCTCGGCTGTACGGTCTGCGCAGGTCCAGCATATTAAGAGCGTCGAGCAAAACGCTTTTCATACCGGCGTATCTCCCGTCGTTTTCATCCATGACCGCAAGCGTCTCATACCCGACAGCGAAGTTATAATAGAGTCTCTCCGCCTCTCTATGGATATTCCCGATCGTAACCCTTAACACGCACTCGTGTCTCTCTGCTCCCGGCCAGCCTTCAAGCGTCAGATCGTAGCTTTCGCCGAGCTTCGCCTCCTCCGTAAGCAAGATCTCTCTGTGGTTTATATCGAGTCCCTGCTTGACCGCGCCGTTTACATAGATGAGATACTGCGGATTCTCCAGCGTAGAACCTTTATAGAAATACGAATCGATCAACAGCGCGAGCGGCTTTCCCGAAAGTTCTTCATCTGCCGCCGCGGAAAACTTGAACGTCTTCATCTCGCCGTCCCGTCCCCAAATTTTATCTTTGGGATACGGCGAATATCCGTCCGTATCCGTAATGTCGCCCGCGCCGCCGTCTCTGTAGTAGATCTCCTCGAGCGGCTTTAAATTATAGTAAATATAACTCCTCAGTTCCTCTTTCATACGCGCTAATCTTTGTAGATCGCGAGCCATATCGATCCCTTCTTTCTTTTCCCAAATAATTTTTCCATAACTAACTCTGATATATTTATCTTTAAGCTTCTTATAACATATTAATCTGCGCATATCAATATTAAATTTGTCGCAACTTTTTAGGTAAATATGATAAAAACAACCCCCTCGATTTTAAAGTTAAGATCGAGCGTTATCATTTAAAATTAGCTTGTATTATAACCTTCGTTATGGTATAATTGCTAAAAATTAGCCGTATGAAACGGTCTTACTAAGAAATAGAATAGCATGGAGGTAGATATATGAACATTATGATAGCGTCCGATATACACGGCTCGGAATATTATTGCAAGCTCATGCTGAGCGCCTTTGAGAGAGAGGGCGCGGACAGGCTGCTCCTGCTCGGCGATATTCTGTACCACGGTCCACGAAACGAACTGCCCAGAGATTACGCCCCGAAAAAGGTGATAGAGCTTCTTAATCCGCTCAAGGACAAACTGTTTTGCGTAAGGGGCAACTGCGATACCGAAGTCGATCAGATGGTTCTCGACTTTCCTATAATGGCGGACTACGCGATAATACCCGTAGGCGATCGGCTTATATACGCGACGCACGGCCACCATTTTTCCGAAACGGCCCCGCCGCCGCTTTCCAAGGGGGATATCCTTTTAAACGGACACACTCACGTCCCTAAATTTGTCGAATACGAGGATTATATTTATATGAACCCCGGCTCCGTTTCTATCCCCAAAGAGGACAGCCCTCATTCGTATATGATACTCGACGGCGCCGATCTGCAGTGGAAAGACCTCGACGGAAACGTATACATGACAAAAAATATCTAAATATTCCGGCGCGGGTTTTTGGGTCTCCCATCCCGCGTCTCCGTATATATGGGGATAATCCGATAAAATTAATCGCGATTTTGATATAAAAGGAGAGAAATACATGCAGTCAAAAAATGACGTATCGATAAACGGATTAAAACTCGAGTTTATAAAAGATTACAAGACCGACGATAAGCTTCGGAAAAGTTTAAACCGCATGACGGAGAAAATATTTGGATTCAGCTTTGAAAACTGGTACAAAGCAGGATACTGGAGCGGCTCCTGCATCCCATATTCGCTCGTAAAGGACGGAGAGATCGTATCGCACGTAACCGTGTCCGAAATCGACTTCATAATAGACGGGAAGACAAAAAACTGCGTTCAGTTAGGCACGGTAATGACCGATAACCGCTATAGGAACATGGGACTTAGCGCATATCTCTTAAATGAAATCAAAAGAGAATATGCAGACAACAGCTTCATGATCTTTCTGTACGCAAGTAAAATGGCGCTGAACTTTTATCCCAAATTCGGGTTTATTAAGAAAGACGAATACAAGGTCGATATTCCGATCCCCGCCGACAGGCCGCATACAAAAATAAGGAAGCTGGACATGAGTTACGAAGCCGACCGATCGACTCTGCTTCGGCTCGCAGAAAAACCGTATCCGATCCACAGGATGTCCATGCAGAACAATCCCGGGCTTATCGCGTTCTATTCCATGGATTTTTGCAGTGTTATCTCGTTTTCCGACTCGCTGTATTACTCCGATGAGGAAGACGCCGCGATCGTTATGGAGACCGGCGACGGCGGCCGAAAGCTGACCGTGTACGACATATATTCGTCAAAAGACGCGGACCCGCTCTCTCTTGTGGAAAAAACGGCGCCCGAAGGCGTCGACCGCGCCGAACTGCTGTTTACGCCTTTCAACGCGCCGGATACCTATATGAGCAAATATAAAGACGAGGGCGCGTGGTTCGTTATGCTAAATCCAAACGATCCCGACGGACAAAAGTTTATCGAGAGCAAGCTGATGTGTCCGATACCATCGCATACTTAGAGTATATAATTAATTTAAGCGGCCTGATCGTCGTCATGATCAAGCCGCTTTTTACGTTTCGCGGCCGCTTGGATAGCGCGCCGCGTTTGTATTCGCTGATTATATTTCCTAACGTTATCTAAAATCGTTCTGACAAAGCGTTCTTCTTCCGCAAAAATTGGTTTTCCACAGTCGATACCCGACGCGCCCCGTGCGTTAATCGTTGAATTTACTTTACCTTCGATTTAGCGGTTATTAAAACGTTGTTTTTTAATGAATTAATAATCTCGTTAGCGCTATCGAATACTTCTGCGTCCCGCTTTATTTTAAAAGCCCCCGTTCAACTTTATAATCGTCTCTCTTAGCTTATGGATATTAACGTCTATCTTCTCTATGATCTCCATAAACTTCTCGTCGCCCTGTCCGGTCGGATCGTCCAACCCCCAGTTAAGATTCAGCTTATCCGGAACGTACGGACAGACCACGTTACATCCCATCGAAACTACGATATCCGGCTCGGGGATATCCGAGATCAATTTGGAATATTGGTCTTTTTCCATATCTATGCCGTAGACCCGCTTCATCAGGCGAACCGCGTCCCGGTTGATCTCCGGCTTGGTCTCCGTACCCGCGGAGCGACAGTCGCAGATATCGGACAGGTACTTTTTACCCAGCGCCTCCGCTATCTGACTCCGGCATGAGTTATGGACGCAGATAAAAGCTACTTTTGTTTTGTTCATCGTGATTCTCCATTCCGTAATTATAAATTCATTAACGCGCTAATTTTCAGCGCTTATAAAAATATATATCATATTTTCCCGACTGTTTTGTGTTTTCATATATTTTTGTATCAAGTCCGCCAATTTCAAAACCGCAGGCTAAATAAAACAAGCAAGCGTTCAGATTGTTATTCTGGCCGACAGTATATAAACCCGCGTACCCATTCTCCACGGCATATTGATAGGACGTCTTAATTAGCCGTTTACCGACGCCCTTACCGCGCATTTTACGTTTGACCTTCAAGTCGCATAAAAAAGACAGGGATTGAATACTGGAGTCAATATCGCTAATCCAATGCAATCATCTCAATCATACGCTCCGATAAAAACATAGTTTTTCATTTCGTAATAATTATAGTTTTCGTCGGGGAATGTCATTTCTTCAATCTGTTCAGCGGGCGATAGCTTTTCTGTATGTTCCCATCCGTCTCCATTATAGGTAACAACCATTCGACCCCTAATGGGAAAAGGTTCGTTGGGAATATTTATGTCCGCGGCGTGTTCTTCATCAATAAATCTAATTTTCAATCTTACACCTCATTAAATTCCAATTTATAAATCCTTTTCTTCGTAAGGCTTATCCCATGAACCTATCTCAATCAGATTACCTTCGGGATCGGCAATATAACAAGTTCTCTGTCCCCAAGGTTCAAGTTTTGGCTCCAGTATAGGTGTAGCGCCATTTTCCACAGCTTTTCTAAACGCGGCGTCAACTTCGTCAAACGTATCGACATATAGAGCTACTTCAAAATGTCCGTTTAAACCTTTAATGTACTCATATCTGCGGCTCGTCATCTTTTCAAAGTCTTTTCTTCCATATAGTAGAAACAAAACGCCGTCTTTCACAAGATAAACATTCGACGTATCTTCCGCCTCTTTAATCTCAAAGCCAAGAACGTCTCTGTAAAAACGAATCGTTCTCGCCATGTCATTAACAAACAATCCAAAACCGTCTAATCTCATTTTACCTCTTACCTCCGCAAATTCCGATTTGTCATTATAGAAAAAGTTCCATTTCGTTATTCTTTTCGGAAAAGCCCTTTTCCGTATATAAGCGTTCCCCCGGTTCGCTGTAATTTAGCCATAACCTTCTTATCTTATTTTTACGACTATATTCAATAATGGTATCTAAAATTTGATTCGCATACCCACGCTTTCTGAATTGTGGAGCAGTGTATATATTCAATATATAACCCTCGAGCCCACTTAAATTTTCATTATACGGAATACGGGTAAACAGACACAAAGAACCGATCGCAGCCAGTTTGCCCTTTTGGAATATTCCCCAACTTATTAAATCCTTATTTATATGCGACAAAAAATATTGTTTAGTCGCCAATTTAAGTTCAGAAGTATCCATATTTTGAGAAACTTCGCCCAATTCTTCAAACAACTCTTTTCTCAAAAGCCAAAAATCATCTGCAAATTTTTCATCAAGTTGTAAAATATTATTCTCCATGTTACAAAATTCTCCCAACAGATCCCGATTTGCTATTTCATCCTTTCAAATTCTCCAAAGCGGACGGGTTATTTGCAATAATCGACCCAACAGTCGAGCACGTCTCCAATTCCGGACAGTCGCCGCAAGTGGAAACGCCCTTTTTCATCGCGCATTTCCTGATCTCGCACATATTTTCGCAAAATACAGTCTTAGCGCCGTCCGCGCGGCAGCCCTCGCAGTTGATATGTTCGGGCAGAATAGGGGCGTTGTTCAACTCCGCCCATAGTTTCGCCGTTTTCTCGCGCAGCGCTTGATCGCCGCTGATAGTCGCGATATATGCGTCGCATTTCTTGCAATCGAGTCCGCAGTATCCAATTATTTCTTTCATTGTCGTCTACCTCCCTCAAGTTCTTGTTTCGTTACTACAGGTTTTCCGTCCTTGTCGAGCAGGGGCGTAAAACCCGCCGCGTTTCCGTTTCTGTGAAATACGTAATTTACGCCTGTTTCGGTATCGGCCCGGCTCTCTGTCGCGTCGGGATCCAAAACGCTTATAAATATCGATACGTCTAAAAGCATAGCGCCGGCGCCTAATGCTAAATCCTCAATACAATATCATATTAAGCGCGCACAGCGCCGCCAGGAACGCGATATTAAGCGCAGTGAATACAAGCATGTATTTGCCTTTATTCGCGCTCTCGGACCTCGCGTAGATCTTGTAAGATATAAGGCTCGCCATCGAGGCAATGAGCGTGCCGAGCCCGCCGACGTTTACCCCTTTCAGTATCTCCGCGTAATTATCTGTAAATCCGCTGATCAGGAGCGCCGCGGGCACGTTGCTTATTATCTGGCTTGCTCCGACGGATACCGCGAACGGATACGAATCCGCAAGCGACGAGACAAAGCCGTATACCGCGGGGATCCTCGCAAGGTTTCCCACAAGGACGAAGAGCGCCGCAAAAGTCAGGAGCAGTCCGTAATCGATCCGCGCGAATATACGCCTGTCAAACAGAGCCAGACCGACGACGACCGCGGCGAGCGCGCAGTGGTGCGGTATCAGCTTTAAAACCGCGCCGAGGCATATAACGAAGAGCGCTATGTACAACCCTAATCTCTTTCGGCTGATCGCCGGATATATTTCCTTCCGTTTCGGCAGCTCCACAGGTTCCTTCTTCACAAACACGAACGAAGCGCACAGCAATACGAAGGAAAGCAGAGTAAACGGCAGCATGACCGAAACAAATTCGGCCATTCCCATTCCCGATACCGAGTACAGGTACAGGTTCTGCGGATTTCCAGGCGGAATGAGCATACTGCCGAGGTTCGCCGCTATCGTCTGAAGCGCTACCGTTATCAGCGCCTGTTTTTGCCTGCCGCACATCTTAAACAACTCGACGGCGAACGGTACAAACGTTATAAGCGCAACGTCGTTTGTCACAAACATGCTCAAGAAAAAGCAGAGCATAACCAGCGCCGCCGCAAGCTGGACGGTATTGCTCGTCTTGGCAAGCAGAACCCCTCCTATCCGGCGAAACACAAACATGCTCTGGAATCCCGCCATTACCGCCATCAGCGAAAACAGCAACGAAATAGTTTTTAGATCGATATAACTTGAATACTCGGCGTCCGGCGGTACAAAAAAACAGGAGACGACCGCAAGCGCCGCCGAAATAACGAGCACGCTTTCGGATTTTATAAACCCAATTACGTTTTTCATATTTGTTGTTTCCATAGTTTTCAGTTCATTCCATTTTCAATATATTTTATCTATCTCTGTAAACAGCCCGGCGAGCGATAGCGCCTGTTTTGGGCTTTGATTGGCGGATAAGGGCGGCGTTACGAATTTATAAGCGTCATCGCAGCGATAATTTATATTTTTGCATTTCGGATCCCCGCGCGGTATTGCGATAAGATTTTGTCGTCGTTGTCTCAGCCCGTATCGGTCGCAAAAAATCGGCGATTTCGCATTTTATATTATTCGCTCCGTAGTTCAACGCCGTAGATCTACAGCCATAATATATTCTTCAGCGTTTTCATATGCGACGGTAAAGCCGACTTTCTCATACATCTTTACCGCGTAATTTGCTTTCTGAACGGACAGCGACGCTTTCGCATAGCCGTTTGATCTTAAAACGTCCAGTAACCGCTTAAGCGCCGACGTTCCGATCCCCAACCCTCTGTATTCTTTATGTACCGACATAGCGATAGACGGCGTCTTGTCGTCGATGTGTCCGTAATCGTTCATTATCCGCGCCCAGACGGCGCCTACGATCTTTCCGTCTATCTCCGCTGCCACAGCTTTGTCGTGTTCCCGCTTTCCGAACCCGGATATATATTCTTGCAGTTCCGGAGAATTTATTATCGATCTGGGCGGCGGATCGGCTCCGTCGGGAATATAGATCGCCTCATACAAAAAGTCGCTCAGAAGCGGATATTCTTCCTTTGTCATTTCTCTTATTATATAATCCATAACTTATCTCCAAATATGGTATCTAATCATACTTTTTTATATCCATATTCGCTATCGCAGACAGATTCGGCTCGCCTGTGACAAGATCCTGCGGCGCCGGTATCAGCGCCATAAAGCCGTCCTCGCCGTACCGTTTCTCATATCCACGCGCGTATTCTTCATCAACCGAAATATGCTGAACCCGTCCTATGACCATAGCGGTTATCCCCGCGCCGCTCAGGTCTTGGATATCCTTTAAGGCGCATTCCATATTGATAAACGCCTCATCGATTATCGGCGCGTTTATCGTCTTGGCGCGGGAGAGCGTAAAGCCCCCGGTCTCAAATTCATCGTCTTCATATCCGTTATGATCGATAGTAGCGACTAACTTGTCGTAGTAGCTTATCGGGAGGAAATTGATGCAAAAGCATTTTTCTCTTTCGATATTGGCAAAGGTATGCGTATGCCGGTACAGATTCCCCATCACGGCAAAGAACGCGGTCTTGTCGCCGTGAAAACAGCTCCATGCGTGAAAGCATACGTTTGGTTTACCGTTTTCCTTCCATGTGGTTATCGCGAATAATACCGTCGGTATCCCCGCCGTTACTTCAAAATGCGAAAACAGTTCAAATTCCTCCGGGTACGAGGGTTTAAAATACTTGGGAAAATCTTTTCCGATCTCTATTTTCATTACAGCTCCTCCTCGCAATATCAAATAACTGCGCATCGCAGGGGACGCGCGTCCCCCGCAACGCCAACCGTCAACTACTTATTGTAGGTCATGTATATTCCCGCTCTGAATCGCAAAAATATTCTCTTTAATTTTCTCATCCGGCCATTCCCACCACTTGATTTCAAGCAGACGTGAAATTATCTCGTCGGAAAATCTTTTTCTGATCGGCTTTGCCGGAACGCCGCCGACGATCGTATAGGGCGGAATATCCTTTGTAACTACCGCGCGGGCGCCGATAATCGCGCCGTCGCCGATCGTTACGCCTTGCATAACGACCGCTTCATATCCTATCCACACGTCGTTTCCGATCGCAATATCGCCTTTATTATCCCACGAGTCCGTTAGGTTCGCCTTATCCAGATCCCACTCTTCAAAGAACAGCGGAAAGGGATATGTGGACAGCGAACCCAGCTTATGGTTAGCGCTTGTAAAAATAAATTTCGCCCCGCACGCGATCGAGCAGAATTTCCCGATTCTCAGCCTGTCGCGGTTGATTGGATAATGATACAATACGTTGTTCTTTTGAAAGTCTCTTGGATCGTTCACGAAATCGTTGTACATGGTATATTCGCCGACTTCGACGTTCGCGTCCGTAACGACACGCTTTAAATAAACGGTCTGCGTATCGCCCGTACGCGGATATATTGTTTTTGTTTTCTCCGATATAGTCATTATAAAAACCTCCGTTTGTATTTTTATTATTTAACTATACCGGCGACTGCAATGCAGCGCTTCACCTCTACCGCCTCCCAATAATCTATTCCGGAGCGTCGTCAGCTCCTGCGCCTCCGTTAAAATATGCTCTTTATTTACGCCTATATACGCATAATACCACATGCGCCGTAAATATTCAACTCAGATCGAAAATAATTATATTAGAGAATAAGAAGCCCAAAAGGCTTTTCAGCGTAAGGATAATTAAAAATTAGTGATTTTTTTCGCGCTGTACTCCTTTAATATATTTTTTATATTTATTTATTATTTTTTTATTTTATTTTACGGTATTAAAAAAATATCACTTATATCACCACGGAGCTTGCAAACTACCGTGAAAACGTTGTTTTTCCTAATGACTTTTGCCAAAAAAACATCACTAAACAGTCACTAAAACCGTCTGAAAACTCACTAGAGAATTTTACGCGTCACTGACATATGCGACCTTTAATGCAATCGTAATACTGGAAAATATTTGAAAAGTCACTAGGAATCCTGAAAGCCCGTGAAAACGTTGTTTTTCTAGTGACTTTTTTTTGGCGCGATATTATATAGTATAGAAAAATCGACATAGTTAATTATACAACATGATATTATAACATAAAAACGTTTTAATCATCTTATTTATCTCGTAATAAAATATAAATCCATAAAATATTCTCAATAACATATCTTGTTTTCATCAAGCGAAACCGCGGGATAGAAATACCGGCTCCGGCAAAGTTTGAGGTTGCGTTAAAATGGAGCGGGCGAAGCCTGATGTTGGCTCCGCCCTATTTTTATTGAAGGATTATTTATTATTTTGCTTTTTACAAGCCCATCGCTATACACGGACTCATATCGTTGGGGTATAGGAAAGTCTTGACCGTTCCGCCCTCGGTATTTACGCTAAGGTCAACGTCCATAGCCTCAGTATTTGCCGGTATCAGTTTGAACGCCGCGTCCGCTACGTTTCCGTTCTCGTCGTATACCGCCGCGATAAAGACCGCGGACTCCGCGCCCAGGTTGGTTATCCGAGCCTGAACCGAACCGTTTGTAAGCTGCGGTTTGGAGGTATAGTACAGCTCGTCGGTCGCTTCAGTATTGCCGTTTAGAGTTATATTTCCGTATTTGACCTCTGCCATGTAGTCCTTGGTCGGAGTTCCCTCGACCGAATCGACCGCTATACCTACGTACAGCGTATCCGCGAGCCCCTCTATCGTAACGCTCTGCGGCTGTCTCGGGTTATTCGTCCAATCCTCTCCGTCGTCGGATACGTAGAACGTCAGCGTATCTCCCACTCTCTGGATACGCATATACTTCGGAACTCTGAAGGCTTCCTCGCTCGTGTCGTAGCCGTCCGCGTCGTTTGAAAGATCCGAACCGTCCGCGCCTGTGAAGAAGGATACGGCCGCTTCTCCGCCGACGGTATCTCTATATACGGCTCTGACGTTCTCGCCGTACTTGAGCCAGCCGTCCGCGAGCATAGCCATTCTCGAATCCGGGTCTAAGCTCTCTCTCAGCATGAGTCCGCTTATCTGTCCGTTTTCAAACTTAGCTATCTCCACCATCTCGGCGCTTATATCAAAATCGCCCGTTACCTCTTTATACATAAAGTCGCAGCTGTCGCTCGTTCCGCCGATCAGACCGCTTCCGAAGATGTCGTATACTCCGTTAACTTCCATCCCGGCTCCGCCTTCTCCGTCGAACGACGGCGTTCCTATCTGCGTATGCGTATATCCTTCCGCGTCGCTTGAGTTCTTGACGTACACTATCGACGTCGGGCTTCCCGTACTCTCGCCCTCGTTATTATACGCTCTCGACGTTAGGTAATGCGTCCCCGCTTCAAGCGTTATATTGTCGTCTATCTCGCTCGCGCCCTCGTACGTGCGTATAAGCTCGTTCCCGTCGTAGAGCTCCATCTTGGTTATCTCGGTTCCGTCAACGGGTATACCTACGGCGCTGTAATTCAGCTCCTCGTTATCGCTGATGACCGCCCAGTTGCCGTTGTCCACCGCGTAGCCGTTTATCTCGTCGCTGAGCGACGCTATAGCCGGAGACGTTACCACTATATCGGGGTTGCTCGGCGCGTCTTGGCTCTCGGTCCAGTCGTTTACATACGCCTCTATCCAGGTGTAGCCCGCCCATTCGCTGCTCTCTACTATATCGGTCTCGGACGCGCTTCCCATGCCG
>CAJFTO010000022.1 GCA_904419955.1 Candidatus Roslinia caecavium
AGAAGGTTCTCCTGTTCCACTCTTTTCCGTCCGCGTCTATCCACTGAGAACCTATCTCGCCGGTCTCGAAATTGGTCCATCTGTTGTAATCCGTATGCGAGGTATACGCGTTGTTCTTTATCCTGAGCTCCGCGCCCGGGTGATACATCTTTGTGTTCGTAGACATATCGTTGCCCGCCGTGCTCGCGCCCGCGCCGTACTTCTCGTTTCTCGCCGCTCTGACCCAACTCGTCCACGCGCCCGGGTTCGACCTGTCCGCGGCGGTCGTTCTTATGGAGTCAAGGTTCTCGGATATGTCCATGACCTCGAATATCTCGTTAGAGCCTAAGACCAGCTTGGTGTTGTTAAAGATTATCGTATCCTCGTCCGGCGCGCCGCTCTCGATTATGGCCTGCTCGCCGTTGCCCGTCATCGAGCCGTTCCGCCAATTGCTGTTGGAGCTTCCGTCGGTATACTTATTGATGTTTGCGTATGTGTTTTCGTTAAAGCCCTTGCTATCGCCTATACCGTACTTCCATTCATATCCGCTCGCCGTCTCGTCCACCTCCAATTCCGCCTCAGCGTCCAGCGCAAAAGCGACCGGCGCGCCAAAAGAACCCGCCGTCGACGCGATCATCACTGACGTTATAAAAGCGCCTATTCTTTTTAGCTTCATAAAAAATCCCCCTTGCGTAGCGTGTGTGCAATTTTTACAATATAATTTAACTTCATTTGCATTTATTGTAACATAATAAATTTTATTAGTAAATACCCAAAATGAATTTATAAATTTTTCATCTAACTTTCACAAAATATTTCAATAAAATTTTATGGACAAATTTTTAAAACAAATCTATATGAAGCTTTTTTTACATAATTAGCTATTCGTACATCGGCGGTTCCTCAAAAAAACAGCGCGCCGATACGGCGCGCTGGAAAGTATATTATTTCGCTATTTAAACAAACCTTATTTTAGTCAAAAAGTCTTGTAAACCAGTTTCCGCGTCTCTCTTGCTCCGACGAGATCACCGCTCCTGTCGAAGCGTCTATCTCATATTCGTATTTAACGTCGTCGGTTTTAAAATCGACCTCGTATAACGCGCGTCCGTCGTCGCGATCAAACTTAACCTTATCGGAGGTTATATCAGCCCTGTTTACTCCGGCGCTGTCAAGAGCCGCCTGCAGCGCCGCGTCCTCGCCGATATACGAACCGTTTGCGTTCTGGCTCGAATTACCGCTCTGATCCGTTCTTCCGGACGCGCCTTGACTCTGCTGATTATTGCTATTTCTTCCGTCCTCGTTCCTGACCGCCGTCGTCTCGCCTGTGACAGCGTTAATATCGACTTCCTTCTCCCCGGTCTCGGTGACGCAGGTAACCTCGTACAGCATGACTCCGTTCTCTCTTTCAAGCTCCACCTTGGTCGCCACGCCGCCCACGTTGGATACCGCCGCCTGCGCCGCTGCGTCGAACCCGATATAGCTCTCCGGCGCGTAGTCCGATACGACCAAGTTCTGCGCCAGCGCCGTACCGCCCAAAACCAACGCCGAAATCGCCGCCGCTGAAACCGAGATCGCTATCGCTCTTCTTGCTCTGGTCATCTCAATACCTTCTTTCTTTTTTAGATTTTTATTTATTATCGCCGGTATGATTTAACCCTATCCGGCTAAATTTATTTCTTTGTATAAACTCTACGCAAAAATATCGTTAAAATTCTCTGTATATTTCCTATTATACATCTATGATTTATCTTAACATGGATTTAACAATTTTACAATACCTTCATAGGTTTCTTAACAATATGTTCATAAATACAAAATAATGTCATATTAAAATATATCGCTTCTAAAACAAACAAGACCGGACGCTTTATAAAACGGCGCCCGGCTTGATCGAGTTAAATTATAATACTTTTAATACTTTTATTTATAGAACAAAATATTAATCGATAAACAGATGCCTCGGCAGTCCGTCTACCATAAACGGCTCCAATTCGCCGATTATCAGCGGTCTGCAGTAGTTTAGAAATTCATCCGTCACGTATGTATTGTCGTTACAGATCCATTCCTGCGGAACGACCTTTTCCACGTTGGCTATCTTATTTACATCATATGTAGCGCAAGTAATGTTATACGGCTGGTTCGAGGTGCGGATAAAGATTATCATCTTTCCGGTCTCTCCTCTGAACGCCGCCTGAGCCGCCTCCGCGCCGGCCATGAACGCTTCGGTTATATCCCGTCTTGATACGATATGCGACGCGCAGCGCTGGAGCGTGGAAAACACGATTCCTCTGGATTTAACCCCGGTCTGAGCGCCTATAAAATCCGCAAGATACAGCGCGGTGCCGCCGAGCGATTTATGCCCGAACGAATCCTCGAACACCGCCGACTTATTCGCCTCGCATACATACTTGCCGTCCGCGGTCTTAAGCCCCTCGGAAACTGCGATGACCACAGCCTTCTTCTTCTCCTTCTCCTCTTTTACCTTTTTAACGAATTTATCGTAATCGAACTCGCATTCCGGCAAGTATATAAGATCCGGACCGCTGCAGTCCTCGGCTCTTGAGAGCGCCGACGCCGCTGTCAGCCAACCGGCGTTTCTGCCCATTATCTCGACTATCGTTATCGACTCGCTCGGATAGGTCTTTACGTCGCGGATTATCTCTTTCATCGCAGACGCTATGTACTTAGCCGCGCTGCCGTAGCCCGGCGTGTGATCGGTCACCGCCAGATCGTTGTCGATCGTCTTCGGAACGCCCATGAATCTTATCTCTGAACCTATCTCTTCCGCGCGGTTTGCCAGTTTCTTTATCGTATCCATGGAGTCGTTTCCGCCGATATAGAAGAAATATTTTACGTCGAGCTCCTTCAGGATCTCGAACAAGAGGTCGTACGTCGCCTCGTGATCCTCGTACTCCGGCAGTTTATATCTGCACGTTCCCAAAAACGACGACGGAGTACGCTTTAGAAGCTCGATATCGATATTGGACTTTATATAGTCGTCCATATCGACGTAGCGTCTGCTTAAAAGCCCCTCGATACCGTTGCGCATACCGTATACCTTTTCAACCCCCGCTTCCTTAGCCCCCTGATAAACTCCGACCAAGCTCGAATTTATTACCGACGTCGGTCCGCCCGACTGTCCTACTATTACGTTACCTTTTACCAATTTACATCTTCCTTCCTAATATATTGCTAATAAATTGCTTTATTATTCCCACAATAACAACGCCGCAAATCCGGCGCGGCCGCAAGCGTATCTCTAACGAGCGCGTTCCCGAGCGGCGTCTGCGCTTAAAAAGAATTTAACGTCGCCGCCGTCCGACAAATACGAAAACTATTAACCTTTATGGCGCCGCGGCCTTCAAAACAGTCAATATAACAAGGTATGAATCTACGCCTCTTTTATATGGCGCTCAACCGCGTTTTCATATGTTTTTAATATAACAGCGACGGGAACTCTTTACTCTAAATTATATAAAAATATTTTTGATTGCATTTTTATGCAAAACATCTACAATTTATTATAACTATTATAACAAATTTATTAAAAATATGCAATACGCAACTGTTACAACTTTTATCTTAAAACTTGTGTAAAACCACAAACAAAATTAGTAATTTATCTAATAATAATGTAAGCTCTACTGAATTTTTGCTTTTTTCAGCTTTTACCAAACAAACGCCGCCGAACCTTGAATATTTTTTATTATTAAGCTAATACTTAAGAACGAGAGCATAAAAAATTATTGAGATAGGAGACGACAACCGAATGTATCAGGAATTTGACGTAGAGCTTGAGATCTTAGAAACCGAAGATAAAAATAATGAAAATAAAAAGGATAGCTCGGGAGATTTTAAGAGTCGCTCCGGAGCGGAATTAGTCTATCCGCAAATGATAGACAAGGATACAAACAACCGAAACCTCGCCGACAAGACGGAACAGAAATATAAGATGAAGGACAAATTCCCGGAGGTAGATCTGACCGATATAGAGGGAAAGTTCGACTTGGGCGACAGCGCGTCGGCGTCCGACTGCACCGGGCTCATCAGCGTGGGACTTCCGGATGAAGCCGAGCTGGAGTCCTACTCCGAAGTTTATAATTTCGGCGCGCCGAACGTAAAAGACGAGTAAATTTTCGATAAATATAAAATATAAATAGCCGCCGCTCAAACATTTACGTCTCAGCGGCGGTTTTCGAGTTTACCATATTATATATATCGCGGGATACGCGGCGAGAGACACGGAGCCGCAATGTCGCGTATGTTCCCGCAGTTCGTTTATAAATCTACGCTCCGTACACGAAATCGATATAGTCGTAATTACCGCCCCAAGCGCTTGTCGCCGAGATCATTCCTACGATCCGGTATTCTCCGGCGTTCGAGCTGAGCGATACGAACGCGCTGCTTACTTTATAGTCGTTCCACGACGCGGTCTTGTCTATCGTAATATCCGCTATCTTATTCTCCTCGGTCAGCATACCCTGTATCTGCGATCTCGAAAGCCCGGACACGTCGAACGACGCGTCTATGCGATATAACCGCATCGTCGGGGTCGCGTTCATCATAGCCGCGTTTATGTCTATCCTGACCAGATTATCGAGGCTGCGCACGCCGAGATCAAATACGTCTCCGTTCTTGGTCTCGCCTATGACTCCGGCGCCGTTCACGGTATCGATCGACGCGGGATAGGACGTCCAGTCGGTTCTCAATATCGTTTCAAACTCGACTCGCGAACTTGTCGTCTCAAACGGGAGATCGTTGTAGCACAGAGTAATACAGTCGAAGTTCCCAACAAAGTTGCCGCCCGACGAGGTCATTTTTGCGAACAACGCGATCTCTCCGCTTAAAGTCTCGGTTATATTGACCGAATTGTCCATGTAGTTGTTCCAGTTATCGGCGCTGTATCTTAAAGTATTCGACTCGCCTATGAGGTTTTCGTCAGCCGCAAACTGAGCTATCGTCTCCGCGCTCAGCCCGGCGGCTTCCACCTCTTCCGGATCCGCGGCGTAGAAAGCTATCTTCGCGTTACTCATCTTCGTCCCGGCTCTTACTATCATTTTGTCGAGCTTAGAGCCGTAGAAGTTACCCAGATAGATAACGTCGCCGTGGCGCACGTTGTCCACCATAAGGCCTCCGCTTGCGCTTGCGTTCTCCGAAACCGTTGCCTGAGAGGTAAAGTTCACGTACGTTTTCCCGTCGGCGTCATAAGTTCCGCTCGCCGCGTCTTCAAACTCCGCGGTATCCATATACGGATAATCCTCTCTATAGACGCTCATCTCCTCGGCGTCCGGCAGATTCGGGATCTCCTTATCCCATACCGGCGAGGTGAAGTCGTAGTTATAGTAGTCGAAGTCTACGTATCCGTCGTTTTGCATACTATTGTATGTATAGAGTCCTATCCTGTCGCCTCTCCAGTATCTCGAACCGGCCGTTGGGACCGCGCCGGAGCCGGCCAGGATCCAGTTCTCGCCGTCCGCGCTATAGTACATATACGCCGTTTTTTCGCTATCGACGATAGTCTTTAGGTAGAGCGCGTCGCCGACTAACTCCTCTTCGCTCCTTACGTCGTTGCCGTTATAGTTATAGCGCATATATCTGATCCCGTCGTACTGCTCCACACCTAAGGTGATATACGTATCGCCGCCGTTGAAGTGGCACAGCCCCGCCTCTTGTCCGTCGGCCATACCCGAAAGATCCAGTTTGGTATTTACCTCGACGTATTCCGTATCCACGTATTTCTGCATCATCACATTCTTATTAGCCCAGAAGTCGCCGCGGCGCGTCTGCGCAAGCATACGCAGTCTGCCGTCAGCGAGTTCGTAGTACTCTTCCTTGGGCTGGTGGTTCCAGTTCCAGTTTATACTCAGCTCTTCGCCACTGAAATCGTCGCTTCCGACAGTGAATTTCGCGACCGAGCTCTCTATCGGCTTATCAACCACATCCGAGACGGTCATGCTCGGGAACTCGCCCTCCGGCCACTCGGCCTCGACGAGCCATGGCATTCTGCCGCCCGCGGTGTAGTCGCCCTTCTGTCCCATAAAGTACCAGTTTCCGTCCGGAGTGTCCACAAACGCGCCTTGAAGTATCGCGTCAGAGCCGAGGAAATATTCCTCGTATTCGCCGCCGTGATAGTAGCCAAGGTTCTCTTCGTCTTCCGCGGCTACGTAGTCGAACGCCGTTCCGTCCGGATTGTCGCCGTATATATTCCTTGCGCGGCGGACGTACGGACCATGCCCGTTTGAACTCCTGCCTGAGAAGTCGCAGTTGAATATGTAGTAGTACCCGTCCTTTATGTAGAGCTTATTGCCCTCGGTACCGGCTATGTTCCTTATCAGCACGCCCGAACGCGCGAACGTCGCAGCGTCGGTAGCGTCCGCGTCCAAAAGGGTCGTCCCGTCCAGCGACATCTTAAACAACTGCGCCGCGTTTCCGGTCTGACAGCCCTCGTCCGTGATGTAGTCTATGCCCTGACCCGAGCTACCCAGATTGGACAGCAACAAATACGCGCAGTTATTCTCGTCGTCCCAGAGCGGACACAGATCGGTAAGCCTCTCTATCTTTATATCCTTTCCGTTTTTATCCTTAAGGCAGGTTGTGGTCCACGGCCCCGACGGGTCGGTCGCGGTAGATACGTATATGCCGCCGTTATTGTATACCGGGCTGTATACGTAGAACGTACCGTCGTGATATCTAATGGACGGCGCGTATACGCCGTTTCCGTACCAGCCCATACTGTCGGCGCTGTATCTGTCTCCGATAGACTCCTCCGGGTTTTCGATCGCGTATCCGACCGTCTCCCAGTTGACCAGATCGTTAGAGTGCAGAACCGCCGTTCCCGGACAGTCCATAAAGGTAGAGGTCGCCATATAATAGTCCCCTCCTACGCGAATGACGTCCGGATCGCTGTAATCCAGAGCCAGTACCGGATTTGTAAACGTACCGTCGCCGTTGTCGCCCCAGTACGAATTCGGGGCTACCGTCGGTCCCTGCGGTTCCGGCGAGCCTGTAGGCGGCGCGGTAGGAACCGTCGTAGGCTCTATCGTAGGAGCCTCCGTTGGAACGATCGTCGCAGTCGCTTCCGGAGATCCCGTCGGAGTCGCCGTCGGCTCTGAAACCCCCGTCGCGGTCGCCGCTTCCGCTAACGGAACCATCGACTTATCCCACATATACATGACTGTTATTCCCTCGTTTATATTTTTAGGTCTGTCCAAAGTATATACCGACGTCTCCGGGTCGTACTCGAATATCTGGATATCGCTTAACACGCCCTCGTCGTTATATGAAGCCGCTATCACGTCGCCGCTTTCGATCGCTCCGCCGTTGTTCGAGACCTCAATTCCCGTCAGCGTCTCGACGTCGTATACGCCGCTTAAGATATACGAGTAATTCAAATCATACGACGGCGTAGCTATCGGCTCGTTAGTCGGCGTTTGGGAAGGCGTCGGCTCTGCATAGCGAAGTATGAAATAATCGTAGTTTCCGAGCCAACTCGTGTTTGTCGAACTGTTGGTAAATTTAAAACCGAGATCGTGCGTACCGGCAATCTCCTGGATCTCGCCTCTCGATAACTCGTACCTCGAATAACACTCGTTTCCGCTGTCGCCCTCAATGACGGTCGACTTTATGTCCACTCTAGCCGCTTCGACTCCGCCCTCGGGCGCCGCCGAATATTTTTTCTGCTCCTCGTCCCACGCCGCGCCGATCGGTTCGGTCATATCTACGTATATCGTCGCAGTAGCGCTCTTACCGCCCGAATATATATCTATGTATTTAAGATTGGTAAAATCCACGTCTTTGAACGTTACCACTGCGCCGTTTTTGATAGAGCCTATCTCTCCGCCTCCTGAGCAATGATCCTGCTCGCCTATCTCGTAAGTTCCGTATCCGTAGTCGAAGTCCTCAAACTCTACCAGTCTATCCTTCGCATTCTCCTGTTCCCACTCTGCGGTCTCGTTTGCGCTGACGAAACCCGTAAAACTTAAATTGCCAGCCATCAATACAGCGCACATAACGGCTAACATTCTTCGCATGATCTTTTTCATTTCCGCTTTCCTCCATACGATTTTATTTGATTCGATTGTATCATATGCCGATCCAATTCACATTCACAATCCATCCAATTTGTTTGCTGTTTTATCCATTTTATATTGATTTTTTATTTCGATTCGATATAATTAATAATAATATAATTGATTGGAGGAAACAAAAATGACGGATCGTAACTTCGACTATTCCAATTACTTTCAGTTTAATTATAATTTCGACAGAGGGGAAAATCAGATAAACTTGGATTTTCACAGTCACCGTCTATATGAGATATTTCTTGTCTTGGAGGGAGAATGTCGCTATCATGTGGAAAGCGATAAATACTGTTTATCCAAGGGAGATCTTTTGTTGATCGACAGTATGGAAAAACATAAATTTGAAGAAATAGAAAATACGTCTTGCTACAGGCTTACGCTGTTTTTCACTCCTAAATACATCGCGCACTTTACGTCTGCGTATACGGATCTGTTATCGTGCTTTAAAAACCGATCTGAGGAAAAATGGCGTATCCTTCATCTAACTGAGCGCGAACTAAAGGATTTTATGCATATCGTCAATCAATCAATCGAAAAGTTTCACAGTTCAGTATTCGGCGACGACGTTATATCTCTTACGCACTTTATAAAAGCCTTGATATATATAAACAGGCTGTACTATAACGTCTCGTCGCCTACGATAATATATTCGGAAAAATGCAAGAAGATCAAAGACTACATAGACACGCATCTTTTAGAAGAATTGACTATACAGAAAATCTCAAAGGCCGTCAATATTCCGGTCTCAACAGTCTGCAAGATATTTAAACGCGAAACGAACAACTCAATATACTCGTACATAACCGGGATGAGAGTACTGCACGCGCGTTCGCTCATGACGGAAGGACGCTCTGCGACCGAAAGCTGTTATCTGTCCGGCTTTAAAAACTATTCCAACTTCTATAAACGATTCAAGTCGGTCCTCGGCGTCTCGCCGAAAGAATATCGATCCGCCTCCTTTTAGTTTATAAAAAGACGCCTGAGATCGTTCGCGTTTATCGGCGCGATATTGATCGTCTCAAGCGTCTTTTATTATTGCGAGGATATATTATCCTACCAAATAGTTATCCTGTCCTCCTCGGCTCTGTACATCCCGTCTCCCGGCATGACGTTGTAATAATCGATAAACTCGCTGAAGTTAGATAATACGTTATTTACCCTAACTTTATCAGGAGCGTGAACGCTGGTCGAGAGAAGTATCTTTTCATATTCCTCGGTATATACCGAGCGTTTTGACACAGCGTAGCTCTCGAACACCTTGCCGAGATCTAAGCCGTCCGATACGGCTATGTCTATTATACACGCCGCGCCGCCTATATCGGCTATGTTCTCGCTGAGCGTCAGCTCTCCATCGACATAACAGCCCGGAAGAACCTCGATATCGTTATACTGCTCTACAAACCGGCCGCAGATCTCGTCAAAAGCCTCGTAATCCTCGTCGGTCCACCAATCGCTCAGCTTTCCGTCCTTATCAAACCTCGCTCCGGTATTGTCGAACGCATGGGTGATCTCGTGCGCTATTATACTGCCTATCCCGCCTAAATTGTTCTCATACGAAGAGTTTATATTAAAATACGGCGGCTGTAATATCCCGGCGGGAATAACTATACAATTCTTGGAAAAATCGTAATACGCGTTCACGCTCTGCGGCAGAACCGACCACGCGTCTTTATTCACCGGCTCGTCGTTGTTTATCATCTCAACGTCGTTTCTGGTCGCCATAGCGTTATAGCTGATTATACTTTCCATCAGGCTCCCGCCGTCCTCGATGCTTCTTACGCTGAAATCGCTGTTGGTATAGCCCTCTATATAATCCGGATACCCCACGCTTATTTTTATCGCTTTCAGCTTCTCAACCGCCGCGGCCTTGGTCTCCTCGCTCATCCAATCGAGTTCGTTTATGCGCTTCTCAAACGTGCCTATTATCTCGGCCGCCATTTTCTCGACCGCAGTCTTTACATCGTCGTCGAAATATTTTTGTATATATATTCTGCCGAGTTCGAGTCCGAGTATATCCTGCGTAATACTCGTCGCGTACATCGCCGGATCGACCTTCGCGCTGGTTCCGCCCATATAATTTGTATACGTCTCGTATGCGTTGTACATATCGGTATTTAAATAAAACGCCGAATAATCCAGAACCGCCGCTTTCAAGTAGAGCTTGAGCGTATCGAGGTTACTTCTGCTTATAACGCTGTTAATCTTTCTTGCAAGCCCCTCGTCGAATACCACCATCTCGTTTGCATCTGCGTAACCAACCGTATCGAGGTATGTATCCATCGATATATTGTTAAATATATTCCTCAGATTTTTTCTCGAATAGACCTTGAATATTGAACCCATGTCGTCCCATTTGCTCTCGTCCATCGTAGCTTCTCCAAGCTCGACGCATAGCTGAGTAACTTTCTCCGCGTCGAACACGGACTGCTCGATACTCTCGCCGCTGATATTAAACAGCGTGGCTATATAGCTCTTATACGCTTCTATAACGTCTTCATATTCGCCGCTCTTTATCATACTCGGCGTCACCCCGGTATAGCACGACTCAAAAGAGAGGATATGCTTATTCGAATCCCTGAAATCCGAATTTACCGTGAGAGGGATAAGCGTTTGAAAACCGTTTTTCTCAAGCTCGCCCATCGTTTCGGCAAAACTTCTTAAACTGTCTATAGAGTCTATCATCTCAAGATACTCTTCGATCGGCTCTAGGCCTATCTCGTCTCTATACGTCATATTCGCCGCCGAGCGGTATACGTCGAGTATTTTCTGCTCGTTTGTGCCGTCCGCAGGTTCGTTGCCTATATAATAATCGGTTATAAGCCCCGCTATTATATCCTGCGTCCTGTAATTCACGTTAAGCGTAAGCTGATAATTATTAGACCACATTACGTATCCCGTCGGTATCGTGTTTTCGCTCAGCCATTCCTGATTCACATAATCGTAGAAATCGTTTCTGACAAAGCTCATACTCTTGTCAAGTCTATCTATCAAAGAGACGATCTGATTATACGTCAAATAATCGTCCGCGCCGAAAGTACCGTCCCCGTAACCGTTTATTATCCCGCCGCCGGCGAGCCTTTCTATCTCGTATTCCGCCCAGTCCGGCGTATCGGAAAACACGGTGTCCGACACGTATCTTATCTCGTCGTCCGGGATCATCCTGCTCAACATAACAAAGCCCTCGGCTCTGGTTATGTAATCGTTTACATGGAGGTATCCGTCGTCTCCGCCGCGCACGATCCCGGCTCCGACCGCCTTCTCTATCGCGCTTTTGTATTCGGGATTTATAAGTTCATAATCCGCAAAACCGCTCAGATCGGCGGGCTGCGCGTCCGCAAATTCCTCGCTCGCCGCAGTCATGAACAAATATATGGCGTACTGCCTATAGACCGGAAAATCCTCCTCCGCGGCGGCGGGCGCCGAAGCCGCTGCAGTAAAGCCGCTCGCCGTTTTGGTATAAATTCCGTCCGAATCGTAGCCGCCGAGCCTGTAACCGCCGTGGCGGTATACGTCGATATATTTATTCGGAGCGCCGGACAAACTCGGACTTGAGTCTTCTGCCGAAACGACAAGAGGAGCCGGCGGAATAAATGCAAGCAACAACACCAGCGCAAGGATCTCAGCGACAATCCTACTGATATTTTTCTTAAACATTATTCTTTCAACTCCTCGAATATTTAGTTTTAATAAATTACTTTATTTATTCTCGTTTTTGATCCTGTTGATCGCGCTTACCAAAGCCGAAACCGAAGCGTTAATGATGTCGGTATGTATCCCGACTCCCCATACGCGTTTTCCGTAGCCGTTGTTAAGGCCTATATACGCGCAGGCCTTCGAATCCGAGCCGCTGCTTATAGCGTGCTCCTGATACACCTCTATCGTCATATTCTCCGGCAGATTGTCTATAAGCGCGGAATTCACCGCGTCAAGACGACCGTTTCCGGAGCCCGTAAGCTCTACCCTCTTATTGTCGTTCATTACGGATACGTGAGCGATTATCCCATCCTTCTGTTCATAGTGGCACTCTACCACGCGGATAGGCTCTTCTATATTCACATACGTATCCATGAATATGTTATATATCTCATCGGGCTGAAGTTCCTTATGCAGGTGGTCGGACACGTTCTTGACCACGTAGCCGAAATCCTCGCGCATAAGCTTCGGTATATCGAATCCGAACTTCTGCTCCATCAAATAGCCTATTCCGCCCTTTCCGGACTGGCTGTTTATTCTTATAACGTCGCCCTCGTATTCTCTGCCGAGGTCTTTAGGATCGATAGGCAGATACGGAACCGTCCAATACTTACAGTCCTTCTCCTCTCTCCACTTCATACCCTTGGCTATAGCGTCCTGATGAGAACCTGAGAACGCGGCGAATACCAGCTTGCCGCCGTAAGGCTGACGCGGATCCACAGTCATCCCGGTGAGTCTCTCATATGTAGAAACCACCTCCGGCATATTGGAGAAATCAAGCTTCGGATCTACTCCGTGAGTGTACATATTGAGCGCGAGCGTTATGATATCGACGTTACCGGTGCGCTCTCCGTTTCCGAACAACGTTCCTTCGACCCTGTCGGCGCCGGCCAGCAGCGCCAGCTCGGTGTCGGCAACTCCGCAGCCGCGGTCGTTATGCGGATGCAGGGATATTATTACGTTCTCTCTGTCCTTTATATGATCGCACATATATTCCACCTGGCTCGCATACACATGCGGCAGAGACATCTCGACCGTGACCGGCAGATTGATTATCACCTTTTTCTCAGGCGTCGGCTTCCACACGTCTATGACCGCGTTGCAGACATCGAGCGCATAGTCCACTTCTGTTCCCGAAAAACTCTCGGGGCTGTATTCGAATCTGAAATTACCGTCCGTCTCGTCGGCCAGTCTTTTTAAAAGCTCCGCGCCGTCTACCGCTATCTGTTTGATCTCGTCTTTGGTTTTTCTGAACACCTGTTCGCGCTGGGCGAGGGAGGTTGAGTTGTATACGTGGACTATCGCCTCTCTGGCGCCCTCGAGCGCCTCGAACGTCTTCTTGATTATATGCTCTCTCGCCTGAGTGAGTACCTGGATCGTGACGTCCTCGGGTATCAGATCGTCCTCGATCAGCCTGCGCAGGAAGGTATATTCCGTCTCAGACGCGGCCGGAAATCCTACTTCTATCTCTTTAAAGCCCAATTTGCAGAGGAATGTGAAGAACTCCAATTTCTCTTCCAAACTCATGGGCACGACCAACGCTTGATTGCCGTCCCTAAGATCCACGCTGCACCATATCGGAGCTTTATCGATAGCGTCCTTTTCCGCCCATTTCAGCGATTTCTCGGGCGGCATAAAATATCCTTTTTTGTATTTTGAATAATTTTCCAAAATAACACATCCTCCTTTCAAATTTTGCTTGTTCCTAAACAGTTTAAAATGTAATTTATTTATGTAAGAGCTTAATTATATCACATGCCCCCGCCTATTTCAATAGGTAAATTCGTATTTCGCTCAAATTTAACCTAAGTTTGACGGCGATATAAAAAACCGGGGGCAAAAACTTAAAAAATATATGCAAGTTACAGGCCGTCGGGCGCAAATACGCATATTCCATGTGTTTAAAGATCCGGAAACTCCTTCAATCCCGCCTCCGCGCGGATGCCCGGCGTTGACATATCGCCGTTTTAGGTATATAATTTCGCCATGGTTAGCTGGAACTAACCTGTGTTAAATCGGAGGCGACACGGATGTTAAGAAAACAAAACTCGTTTTTTCCCGCGGAAGCGCATATAAAATACGCGGATAAGGACTGCGTCGTATACAGGATGGAATTTGACGACGGATACGGATACATGGTATCGCGTGAGATCATGCCCGGGATAACGCTTATATCAAACGACTTCCATACCCGGGGGCGCCTTCCGCATAACGTAAGGCCCGGTTTGATAGAAATCAACCACTGCCTAAAGGGCGCGTTTGAATGTACGATGCCCGGAGGCCGGACTCTCAGGCTCGGGCCTATGGATTTTTCGGCGAGCGATATGGGGCGGCCTCCGGCAAAGTCCATCTTTCCTCTCGGAGAATACAAAGGGCTGAGCCTGGTCGTCGATCCCGAAGAGTCGAAGATGGAATTGGACGCGATCTTAGGTTCTGAGACCGTGCGCCCTGCGAAGCTTTTCAATCGCATTTTTGAAAAGGACTCTTGTATAATCATTCAGGCAAACAGACAGATACAGCATATTTTTCAGGAGCTGTACAATCCGCCCAAGCATGGGGAGACCGCGTATTACCGGCTTAAAACCGCCGAGCTTATGTTGTTTTTGGAATACTGTTACGGCCGGCCGCCGCAAAACCGGGCGGCGTATTTCAGCAAGGACGTCTCGGAGCGTATACGCGAGATAGAAGGCAGACTGACCGAAGATATAAGTAGTCATATATCCATCAAAGAACTCGCGCGGGATTTCAGAATGAGCGAGACTACGCTAAAAAAACGGTTCGCCGACATGTACGGCGCGCCGCCCTACAAATATCTAAAATATAAGCGCATGGAAAAGGCCGCGTATCTCTTAGACTCCACCTCCCTCTCCATAACCGAAATAGCAGCCGAATGCGGGTACCAAAATACCAGCAAATTCTCCGCCGCGTTCGCAAGCGTATACGGACTTACCCCCAGAGAATATAAAAAAGGCGTCTTATTGGATTAAAACGTCCAAACAGAGTTGTTTTTGATACCTCTTAAGTATTATACTGTTACTTAGTTAGCATAAACTAACTAATGTTTGATTTGGATATTAAACGGACGCGCGCCGTTTTTATCACAAAAATATTTACGAGGAGGTTTTAGGTTGAAGAAACGATCTAACTTATCAATACTGACGAGCTATGCCGGAAGGCACAAGATACTTACGTATCTTTCGTGGGCGCTGTCGGCCGCGAGCGCGCTTCTCGCCCTTGTTCCGTTCTGGTATATATGGCGAATCATTCACGACGTACTCGAAGCGTCTCCTGATTTTTCAAAGGCGGAAAATATCGCGGATTACGGCTGGACGGCGGTACTGTTCGCAGTGATATCCATCGTCGTATACATAGCGGCGCTGATGTGTTCGCATCTGAGCGCGTTTCGGATAGCCTCGAATATCAGGAAAACGCTTATGCGGCATATCGCCTCGCTCCCCTTGGGCATAACCGAAAAATACGGAAGCGGAAAGCTCAGACGGATAGTGAACGATTCGAGCTCCGCCGCCGAAACCTATCTTGCGCACAGACTGCCCGACAAAGCCGGAGCGATCGCAACGCCGATAGGACTGCTGTTCTTACTGCTCGCGTTCGACTGGAGGCTAGGGCTTTTAAGCCTTATCCCCGTCGCTCTGGGATTCGTGATAATGACTAAGATGACGGGGGCCGATATGGAGCGAAAAATGAAAGAATATCAAAACTCGCTTTCAGATATGTCCAACGAGGCGGTAGAATACGTCCGCGGCATACCGGTAGTCAAGACGTTTGGGCAGACGGTGTTTTCTTTCAAGCGATTTAAGGCGTCTATAGACAATTACGAAAAGTGGGTCATAGCCTACACAAAGGCGCTGCGTCTGCCGATGATGCTTTACACCACGGCGATAAACGGCGTATTCGCGTTTTTGATAGCGGGAGCTATCATATTCTCACGCGGCGGCGTAACGAACGATCTGCTCCTGAATCTTATATTCTATATCGTCATAACGCCGGTCATCGGAACGACCCTCACGAAAATAATGTTTATGAGCGAGGACTCTATGATCGCAGGCGACGCGCTGAGCAGGATAGACGAGGTCCTCGGCGAAAAGCCGCTGCCGAACGTCAGACGCGGCGGTTATCCGTCCGATAATTCCGTTTCGATCGAGCATGTAAGCTACAGCTACGACGGCGTAAAAAACGCCTTAAACGACGTTTCCATCTCGATAAAACCTGGGGAGACCGCGGCGCTTGTCGGGCCCTCGGGCGGCGGTAAGACGACTCTTACGAATATCGTCGCAAGATTTTTCGATCCCCAAAAAGGACGCGTACTCATAGGCGGCGTGGATATACGCGACATTCCTAAGGAGAAACTTATGGACTCGGTGTCGTTCGTATTCCAAAACAGCCGCCTTATCAAGGCGTCGATACTCGAAAATGTGAGGATGGCGAAACCGGACGCGTCGAGAGAAGAAGCGCTGCGCGCTCTGGAGACGGCGCAGTGCGCCGATATAATCGCCAAACTGCCGAACGGCATTGATACGGTAGTTGGAACAAACGGTATATATCTATCGGGCGGCGAACAACAGAGAGTCGCCATAGCCCGCGCCGCTTTGAAAAACGCGCCGATTCTGATCCTCGACGAGGCCACGGCGTTCGCCGACCCTGACAACGAGGTCCGCGTACAGCGGGCGTTGTCGGCGCTTTCGAAGGGCAAGACGGTCATAATGATTGCGCACAGGCTGTCGTCCGTTACGAACGCGGACCGTATCTGCGTTATGAGCGACGGCTCTATAGTCGAAAGCGGCGCTTTCAGCGAGCTTATCGAAAAAGACTGCATATTCGCGCGCATGTGGGAGGAATACTCAAAGTCCGCGGACTGGAAAATAGAAAAGGAGGCGAAACAGTTATGATAAAGAAACTTCAAAGACGCTTCGCTCTGTCAAGGCAGGGCGCGGTCGATCTGATAAAGGGATGCCTTGCATGCGCCGTACAGGATATATCATTTATGGCGCCCGTCGCGCTTTTATATTATCTCGTCGTCGATATGATCGGCGGCGTTACCGGCGGCAGGATAGCCTTTTATACCGTCGGCGCGGTTATCTGCCTGGCTCTCATATTTATCGTCACATATTTTCAGTACAACGCCACGTATCTCGCCACATATGTGGAAAGCGGCGTGCGGCGTATAACTCTTGCCGAGCGTCTGCGAAAGATACCGCTTTCGTTCTTCGGGAAAAAGGATATTGCCGATCTGACGAATTCGGTCATGGGCGACTGCGCTACGCTTGAAACGGCGTTTTCGCACTACGTCCCCGCGCTCGCAGGCTCGGTCGTCTCCACAACGCTCATTTCGATCTGCCTGTTTTTCTACGACTGGCGCATGGCTCTGGCGGCCGTATGGGTCCTGCCGGTCGCGTTTGCGATAACGCTCTTTTCGGCGCGTATTCAGGGCTATTTCAATAAAAAAGCCTCCGCCGCAAACGTAGCGCTCGAGACGGGCGTTCAGGAGTGTATTGAAAGTTTGCAGGATCTTAAGGCAAACAACGCCGAGAAACGCTATCTCAAAGGGCTCTATAAAAAGATAGACTACGCCGAAAAGCGTCATATCATAACGGAGCTGGGAACAGCGCTCTTTGTCGTCTCGTCAACGCTTATATTAAAATTCGGTATAGCCACAGTCGCGCTCGTCGGGTCGATCCTGCTGATTAGAGGCGAGATAGACATACCGCTGTTCTTTATGTTCCTGCTCGTCGCCTCTCGGCTCTATTCGCCGCTTGAAGGCGCGCTTCAGAACCTTGCGGCGGTCATATCCACAAAGACGAACATCGACCGCATGAACGAAATACTCGATCGCCCTGTCCAGACGGGCTCGAACACGCTGACAAACGACGGCTGCGACGTCAAGTTCGAACATGTGGGCTTTGCGTATAACACCGGCGAGACCGTACTAAACGACGTCTCCTTTACCGCAAAGCAGGGCGAAGTCACGGCGCTCGTCGGTCCGTCGGGCGGCGGAAAAACGACTGTATCCCGCCTTGCCGCGCGGTTTTGGGATATCGACGAGGGTAAGATCACGGTCGGCGGTATGGATATATCAAAAATAGAGCCGGAAACGCTGCTGTCGCTGTACTCCATCGTGTTTCAGGACGTTACATTATTCAACAACACTGTAAAGGAAAATATCAGGATCGGGAAAAAGGACGCAACCGACGAGGAAGTAGTAGCCGCGGCGCGGCTCGCCAACTGCGAAGAATTTGTAAACAAACTGCCGGACAGCTACGACAGCATGATCGGCGAAAACGGCTGCGAGCTGTCCGGCGGCGAGCGTCAGCGCATTTCCATCGCGAGGGCGTTTCTCAAGGACGCGCCGATAATCCTGTTGGACGAGGCGACGGCAAGCCTCGACGTGGAAAACGAGACGCTTATACAGTCGGCGTTGTCGAGACTCATAAAGGACAAGACGGTAATTGTTATAGCTCACCGTATGCGGACGGTGAGCGGCGCGGATAAAGTGATAGTACTCTCCGGCGGCTCCGTCGCTGAACAGGGAAAACCCAACGAGCTTATGAAAAACGGAAAGATATATCCGCATATGGTAAAGCTTCAAACGACGAGCCAAGACTGGAAGCTTAAGTAAGGGCAATACGCCTCTAAATATCTTTCGTAAGCGGCGGAAATGTAAAAATTATGATCTTGAAAATAGGGGCGGCGCTTTTGTCCGTCCCTTAATTTATGCTTTGTCTCTAAAATCTCAAAATGAATACGAGCGACCCCGGCGCCGCGTCGCGACCGCGATATTGTAATTTAGACATGATATTCGCAACATTTGCAATATTGACCTTGCGAAAATTATATGATAGAATAAATTTACTTTAAAATATATCAATAAATCCGGAATTTACAAAACTGTATCGCCTCCAGTCGGTTTGATAAAAAATCGACGGATAAGGGATTATTTTTTATCCTGATCGTCTACCGGCGCGGGCTTGATTTTGAGATATATTAGATCTAATTATTCAGCGCGGCGGAGGCCGAGAAAGGGGATATTGCCTTATGAACAGAATGGTAAGGTTAATAAGTTTTGTCCTGACCGTATTTTTTTCAGTAAACCTCTCTGCCGCCGCGGCCGCCGAATACGCAGGCGCGCTCAGCGAAGCCGCAAGTTATCTTTCCGGCGGCGTTACCGTAGAGGCCGGAGACGACATATCGTCGTATAACGGGGTCGATATAACCTGGAGCAATATCCGAAACAACACCATAGCCGACGAGAAGGCTTCTTACGAGACCGAATATTATCTCCAGCCCGACGGCTCCGTGATAACGCCTAAATGGTTCGAGGGCGACATACGGCTCAAGGCGGACGCGACTTTGAGTTTTGGCGGCGATACTGCGTACGCGGGGAGCGTGGACGTTTTACTTCGCGGCGAGCCTATCCCCGAATTTTCGCCCGACGAACTCAGCGACCATATAGACGTGGGCGATATAGAGAGCGAGGCGGCCGGTTTTTCGTCCGTCCGCGTCACCGAACCCAAAACAAGGATCGTCGGCGGCAGGACAGAGACCTACAGACAGATCTCGAAAAACGGTTCGATGGGTCTTACTTTAAGATGCAGCGGCGAAGAGACGAATTATTTCACCGTCAAATTATGGGGCGGCGACGTCTCGTCAACCTCGCTCTGGATAGTGGACAACACGACCGAGGAGACCAAGGGGCATATAGACGCTTTAAACACAAGGGCGTCTACAAGGAACTCGCTCGTGGACAGGAACGACTGGGTCGAGCTCAATTTTCAGAATAATTCTATCGAGCAGTTCAGCGGCGGCTTTATATACGCGACCTACGAGATCCCTAAAATTTATACCGCCGGACGCGAATATATAACCCTCCGGCTCTACTCGACCGGCTCCAGTTCGGATTACGCGAGCGTGAGCATTACTGAACAGAGAGAGGACAGCCGGGGTATCTACGCCGTTTATATGGGGACCGATCCATGCTTCGATCCGAACGACTTCGGCGAAGCGGTCTCGAGAGACGAAGTTCAAACGGCCGACGTTGAAACTATAGTTCCGGACGAGCAGAGAGAGACCGTAGAAAACCTGTTTTGGGAAGGCGTAGAGTCCTTTAAAAACTGGCAGATATACGGCGGAAGCAACTACCCCTCGTATATGGAGGGTATGCAGACCCGCGCGGATAACTGGAAAAACAAGCCCTTTGATTCTTCTGACTGGAAGGACGCTTACTATAACTCATCGAGGATGTTAAAGCAGAACCTGACTCCGCTGAATATGTTTGAGGTATTCGCTAAGGCGTATACTCTTCTCCCAGACGGCGACGAGCAAAAAGACGAACTTTTAGACCGTATAATCAAGGGGATCGATTTTCTTGCCCGGGCGCAGGGCTTAAACGGCGGCTGGTACAGCGGAAACGGCTGGATAGGCGGCGGCGCGACGGAGAAGACGGCGGATAATCCCGACGGGCGCTTGAACGCTTCGGGCAATCACCTCGAAGGCTTCGGCGTCAGGTCGGCGGGAATGGCGGTCGCGGCGCTCTACGACGAGATAGCTCCATACCTGAGCGAACCTATAGACTCGGACGCGGACGGCGAGACCGACTCGTCGAGATACAACGCCTGGGAGGAGATGTTCTCAAAGGCTTGGGACTATTACACGAGCTACGACGGCGCGGGGCACGCGCCCAATCAGGACATGGCGCAGATAATAAGCGCGCTGAGGTTTCAGGTATGCCTGAAGCTCATGGGTTCGGACGAGCTTAAAAGCGACGACGAACTTAAACGCCAGCTCGATATTTGTTTCGGACGCGAGATAAATAAGGCGGTGTCGAGCTATTGGGTATCGCCAAAGGGGCTTATCCTCGAAAACTTCGGTTCGGTGCAGGGCGGATACAGCGGCGGCTACGGGATGAACGCGCTCGCCGAACTTTCTCAGGCCGCCGAGATCGGAGCCATGCTCTATCCCGAAAACGCGGACGAATATAACGAGGTCGTAAAAAAAGCTTACGACGCCGCCGACAATTTCCTGTTCACATACGCGGACGAAAACGGAACTCCCAAGCAGTACGCCGAAGGTATAATAAGCGCCAGAAACGCTCAGTATCCGGGCGCCGAAAAATATATCTGCGACCCTTACGCCGCGCTCGAGGTCGGGAGCAAGACCTCGCTCAAAATGCAGTATAACGCGTTCGCGCTGAATTATATCATGTTGAATCAATCGACTTACCGACCCTCTAACGCGCATTTCGAGGACAACATCGTACAGCTCGGCGACTACCTGTTAAACTGGGACGAATACGCCGCCGCTTTCGAGGAAAATAATATAGCCGAATATACGTATAAAGGCGACGACGAGACGCTCGATCAGTATGCGTGGGCGGACGAGATGGCCAGAGCCGTGGTTATCAAAAACGCGGGCGAGACTCTGTATATGGCTCTCAACTGGCGCTCGCCTATGCACACAAGCACGAACAGGACAGGTTCAAATTTCACATTTTACAACAGCGCCGGCTCGAACGGAGAGCAGAAAATATACGCCAACAACCTCGGCAGGATCCATCATAAGAGCGAAGGCTTAGACCGCTATGGCTACTTTGAAGTTACGACCGCCGACAGCCGTTGGGCTCAATCCTCTTTCTCAAACTGGACGAACGTTCCCTACCATTATATGGACGCGATCATGTACGCGAAATACGGGGAGTACACGGTCATAATGAATTCGACCGGTCTGACCGAAGCCGCTCCGGGCGCCGACTATACGATACCCCAAGACTTAGGGCTCGACGGAGTATACAAGGACTTGATTAGCGGCGAGGTCTACTCCTTCGGCGAGGAGCGGAACGGTTACGAACTTTGCGCTTCGGTCCCTCCCGCGACGACTATGGTTCTGGTAAGCTGGGATAACTACAAAATATCGCTCTCGGCGGATAACTTTCTCAAGTACACGGACAAGGACGGCGTCGAAGAACTTCCTCAGCCCGATCCCGGGCTTTATTTTAACGGGGATCAAACCGAAGCGGCCGCGTCGCCGAGTCAGAAGTTCATGTATATCGACCTGGGCGCGCCGAGGTATATAAAGAGCGTAGCCGTCTACGCCCCGAAATATATCGATCAGGACGGCGAAGAAGCTTATACTACCGGCGAGGTCGCGGTAACAAACAGTCTCAAAGGCCCAAATCAGCGGCTCGCAGTCGTGAGAACGAGCGAAGACGCGGATATAAAGACCGGTCTTGAAAGAGAAGTTTTATCGCTCGGCGACACAGCGAAATACTATACCGTATCCGAAGTAACGCCCTCGTCTACCTCTTCCGCTTCGGAATCGGGAGACGATATGTACAGGTATCTTATGATCTACGACTGGTCGCAGGCTTGCCGCATAAGCGAGATAGAGATCCGAGTCGATATGACCAGGATCCCGTTCGATTCGAGAATAGACGGCTTTTCGGTCGAGGACGGAGTCATGGAATACTCCTATACCCTCGGAAGTATCGAGCCGGTAAACGACGCGTACTTTGCGGTCTACGACCAAAACGGCGTTTTGGTATATCTTTCAAAGAACCAAACCTCCGGCTCCGTAGAGCTTGAAGACGGCGAGTATACCGCGAAGCTTATGGTATGGGAGCGCGACGGCATGATCCCGATATGCGAAGTCAAAACGTTTGACCGCGATGCCGAAACGTTCGGCCGCGATATCAAAACGTTTGGTTGAGGAACCAAAACGCTCGGGCGCGATATCCGAACGCTCGGCGCGGACGGTCAAATCTATTAATAAAAGGCTTAAAAAGACGCGCCTAAAGCTAATCGTCGCTGAAACCGGATCATGGGCGCGCGTAACCTTTAATTTTAAAATCACGGCGAGCGGAGCGTCTACCGTTCGCTTTTGTTTATCCGAGCCGGACTAATTTTAAGAAAAACGATCAACTCACTTGATAAAAATATATAACTTTGTTATAATGCATAAGTAAATATTTTTCAGCCGTATTCAACAAAGGGCTCGCCGCGTTAAACGGCGACGCGTTTTTCGCCGCCTAATAGAGGCGAAGAGGACGTCTTGAGTTTCAGAGGCCGGAAAATAACTCGATCTTGAAAGGAAACTGCTATGTTTTATTATATCTCCGGCGAGCTGGCGTATAAAAACGAAAGCTTCGCCGTAATCGACGCCGGAGGGGTCGGATACCGGATATATTCCACTTCGGTATCTCTCGATCAGCTCGGCGAGATCGGCTCGCGCGCCAAGCTCTACACATATCTTAACATAAAAAGCGCGTCGGATATATGTATGCTCTACGGATTTACTACGCTGGACGAGCTCAATATATTCGAGCTGCTGATCGGCGTGAGGGGGATAGGCGCCCGGGCCGCTGTGAATCTGCTCTCCAATATCTCGCCGTCCAAGTTTGCGATGTGCGTCGCGACCGGCGACTCAAAATATCTGGCCAAGCACACGCCCGGACTCGGACCCAAGGGCGCTCAGCGTATAATTCTCGAGCTTAAGGACAAATTTAAGGGAATGGATATCGGCTTTGATACGGACGCGGACGATCTGTTCTCGCCGCCGGATACAGGCGACAACGAAGCGTTATCGGCGCTCGTGGTCTTAGGCTATTCGCCGCAGGAGGCGAAAAACGCGCTGAAGGGCGCTGAAGGCTCGGTAGAGGATATGATAAAGTACGCGCTTACCAATCTAATGAAACAATAAGGACTGAACTTATATGAACAACAACGACGAAAGAATCGTATCGACAAACGAAATAAGCGACGACAACGAGATAGAATACGGGCTGCGACCCAAAACATTCAAAGAATACGTCGGTCAGGTAAAAGCTAAGGAGAATCTCAAGATATTCATCGAGGCCGCCAAGCAGAGAAACGAACCGCTCGACCACGTTCTGCTCTACGGTCCGCCGGGGCTCGGAAAGACGACTCTCGCCGGGATCATAGCCGCGGAGATGGGCGTGAACATCCGTATAACCTCGGGTCCCGCGATCGAAAAGCCGGGCGACCTCGCGGCTCTGCTGACGAATCTGTCCCAGGACGACATCCTGTTTGTGGACGAGATACACCGGCTCAACAGGAGCGTCGAGGAGATATTGTATCCGGCTATGGAGGATTACGCTCTGGATATAATAATAGGCAAAGGGCCGTCGGCGCGGTCGATAAGGCTCGATCTGCCGAAATTCACCCTGATAGGCGCGACCACGAGGGCGGGTTCGCTCACCGCTCCGCTGCGCGACAGGTTCGGCGTGATAAGCAGGCTCGAGATGTACAGCCCGGACGAGCTTAAGCAGATAGTCAAGCGTTCGGCCGGGATACTCGGGATAGAGATCGAAGACGACGGCGCCGCCGAGATAGCTTCGCGCTCGCGGGGAACGCCGAGGATCGCCAATCGTCTCTTAAAACGCGTCCGCGACTTCGCTCAGCTCGAAGGCGACGGCGTGATAACCAAGGCGCTCGCCGACCACGCGCTCAAGCGGCTGGATATAGACGACTTAGGGCTGGACGCCATCGACAAGCGAATGCTTATGACCGTGATAGAAAACTTCGGCGGCGGGCCGGTAGGGCTCGACACTCTCGCGGCGGCGATAGGCGAGGACAGAGACACCGTAGAGGACGTATACGAGCCGTACCTCATGCAGATAGGCTTTATCAACCGGACGCCGCGGGGCAGGGTTGTCTCCAAAACGGCGTACGACCATTTTAACGTTCCGTATCCGGAGTAGCGAGGTGAATATGATATGAACGACAAACGCCCGGGCGCTAAGCCGAAGAAAAACTCCAAAGCGGCGCAAACCAACTGCGATACCTGCGTCAATTATATATACGACGACGAATATTGCTACTACACTTGTATGATAAATCTCGACGAGGACGAGATGGTGAAATTTTTGAGCGGGAGCTTCAGCGCCTGCCCTTACTATAGATTAAACGACGATTACAAAATAGTTCGCAAACAAAACTAACGAGGAGAGGATAACAATGCCAAACAAAGAAAAACGTAAATTCTATATCACGACAGCGATAACATACACGTCGCGCAAGCCGCATATAGGCAACACCTACGAGATAGTCCTGACCGACGCCATCGCGAGGTTCAGACGCTATATGGGCGACGACGTTTTCTTCTGCACCGGCACCGACGAGCACGGACAGAAGATCCAGGAACTGGCCGAAGCGACGGGGACGTCGCCCAAGGAATACGTAGACGGCGTGGCCGCCGAGATAAAGAGTATCTGGGATCTTATGAACGCCAGCTACGACAAATTCATACGCACCACGGACGACTACCACGAGGCGGCTGTTCAGAAGATATTTCAGAAGCTCTACGACAAGGGCGACATATACAAGAGCAAGTACGAGGGATGGTACTGCACGCCCTGCGAATCGTTCTGGACGGACACCCAGCTCGTAGACGGAAAATGCCCCGACTGCGGACGCGAAGTCCACAAACAGAGCGAGGAAGCGTACTTCTTCAAAATGAGCAAGTATCAGGACAGACTGATGAAGCATATCGAGGAAAACCCCGACTTCATACGCCCCGAATCCAGAAAGAAAGAGATGGTCAACAACTTCCTGAAGCCGGGGCTCCAAGACCTCTGCGTATCAAGGACCAGCTTTGATTGGGGAGTTCCCGTGCCGTTCGACGATAAGCACGTTATCTACGTCTGGATAGACGCGCTCTCCAACTATATTACCGCGCTCGGCTACGACGGCGGCGAGAACAGCGATAATTTCAGAAAATACTGGCCGGCCGACGTCCATATAATCGGAAAGGACATCCTCCGCTTCCACACCATCTACTGGCCTATCCTGCTGATGGCTCTCGGCCTTGAACTGCCCAAGCAAATATTCGGACATCCGTGGCTCCTAAACGGAGAGAGCAAGATGAGCAAATCTATAGGAAACGTCATATACGCCGACGACCTTGTAAGGCATTTCGGCGTGGACGCGGTGAGATACTACCTGCTCCGCGAGATGCCCTACGCCCAGGACGGCGCCATCACATACGAGACGCTGATCAACCGTTACAACGCCGACCTCGCGAACACGCTCGGCAACCTGATAAACAGAACGGTTTCGATGGTTAACAAGTATTTCGGCGGCGAGATCCCGGCCCCCGAGGCGGAAACCGAATTCGACCAATCTTTAAAGGATACCTGTACGGAAAGCGTCAAAGCCGTAGTCAAATCCATGGACGAACTCAAGGTAGCGGACGCGCTGAACCATATCTGGGCGATAGTGAACCGCTCCAACAAATATATCGACGAGACCATGCCCTGGGTTCTCGCAAAGTCCGAAGACGACAAGCCGAAGCTCAAGACCGTCATGTATAACCTGATAGAGTCCATACGCTATATAACCTCTCTGCTCGGCGCGTTCATGCCGGACACCGCAAAGGCGGCCGCGGCTCAGACCGGCGCGGAGATACTCGACTTCGACAGCCTCGGCGAATTCGGCAAGACCATGCCGGGAACTCATGTCTCAAACCCCGAACCCCTGTTCGCGCGTATCGATCTCGACGCCAAACTCGCCGAGCTTGAAAGCGAACTCGGAAGCGGCTCAGACAATGAGGAAAAGGTCGAGATAGAGCCTTTTAAAGACGAGGTTACGTTCGAAGATTTCGAGAAGCTGGATATCCGCGTAGGTAAGGTAAAGACCTGCGAAAAGGTTCCCAAATCTTCCAAGCTCCTGAGATTCGAGCTGGAATGCGGGAACGAGACGCGGCAGATCTTATCCGGCATAGCCAAACACGTCGATCCCGAGGAGATGGTGGGCAAAAACGTGCTCTTTATAGCCAACTTCCCGACCAGGAAGATGATGGGACTCGAGTCTCAGGGAATGATCCTCTCCGCCGAACACGACGGCGAACTCGTAGTTACGACCACGATGAATGATATTCAGAGCGGCTCGTGCATAGTATAGTAATCAGGTTTTAAAGATAATAATAAGGGCGGCGCCGAAAGCCGCCCTTTATATATATATGTGTTCGGTCGGAGCTTGTATCACGGAAGCAAGAGCGGGTAGAAGCCTATCGAACTAAAATGTAAATAATTTGTAAATCATCTCAAAATCTATTGACGCTTTTTAAATCGGGCGCTAAAATATAACTGAATCGAGCAGCGAGAGCGTAAGTCCGGATTTAGGACCTACGCTCTTTTTATTTTATCTCGAATAATAAAAATCAGAACAGGAGCGTTTAAAATGAAGTTTAAAAAAATAGGTTCTCTCACTCTCGCGGCGCTGTTTACGTTCAGCGCCGCCTATACCGTCGCCGCGGCGGAAAACGCCGGAATAAGCGTGACGATAAACGAGACGGCGGTCGATTTTTCAGCCTACGACAACGCCGCGCCATATATCGACGGCGGGATCGTCATGGTTCCTATACGCGCTATCGCCGAAGGGCTCGGACTGAGCGTCGGCTGGGACGATACGACCGAAACCGTATCGCTTAGCGGCGACAGGGATATAGACGTTACCTTCGTCGTAAACTCAGATCTTGCGACCGTAAACGGCGAGACCGCGTCTCTCGAAAAAACCGCCGCTATGGTCGGAGACAGAACGTTCGTCCCGCTAAGTTTTATAGGGTCCGCTTTGGGCGCCGCGGTCGTTTATGACGAGAACTCAAACTCGATAAGCGTCAGCCGGAAAAATAACACGCAGGGCGGCGGAAACCACGACGGTATGCAGGGCGGCGGCGGTCAGACCGCTGAGGAGACCGATCCGGACGTCTTAGCCGTTATTGAAGAGGGTTCTGATAAATTCGAACAGTTCACATTCGAGGACGCCGAAAACGGCGTTTCGCTGGAATACAGCCTGTACGTTCCCGAAAACTACGACGAAAACGAGGAATATCCGCTCATCATATTTATCCCCGACGCGTCCGGCGCAGGCAAGAGCGCCAAAGAGATAGTCGAACAATACTATGGCGCCGATATCTGGGTCAGCGCGGACGAGCAGGCTAAACACGAGTCGTTCGTCCTTGTCCCCGCGTTCTCCGAGGTGGTCGTAGACGACGACTGGAATACGTCCGAGCAGATAGATACCGCGGTACGGCTCATAAACTATCTGACGGAGACCTACAGCGTAGACGCGGACAGATTGTATACCACCGGGCAGTCAATGGGATGCATGACCTCGCTCTATCTAAACAGCGTTTATCCGGACATGTTCGCCGCTTCGCTGTTTGTCTCCGGGCAGTGGGATATATCCGTCTTGCAGGGGCTTGAAAATCAGAAATTCTTTTATATAACCGCCGGCGGAGACGCCAAGGCTTCCGGCGGTCAGAACGAAGTAAAGGCTATGTTCGACGCGGACGGCGTCCCATACGGCTACGGGACCTGGAACGCTCAAAATTCGGTAGACGAACAAAACGCCGCTGCGTCCGAGCTGATAGCGCTGGGCTACAACGCGAATATGATCCGGTTTGAAACCGGCAGCGTATTAAACGGCGGCCAGGGCATGGAGCATAACGTCTCGTTCAATTACGGCTATAAGATACCCGCCGTAAGAGACTGGCTGTTCGAACAGTCCAAATAAGCGTATGTACAATAGACGCGCCGTCGTTATGATCGGCGCGTCTTTTCTTCTATAATATTATATAAAAATATAACATATTTTCTTCTAAATAATATGACCGCATACGGCCATCGTATTATCTTCCAAAAACCATATCGTCTTCTCATGCCCCCGCGTACGCGAGACCTGCGGTATCGCCTTGGAGCCTGCGATAATATTTCTCTACATAACCTAAATACAGCGCGGCTCCGACTATATAAGCGAACGCCGTGAACGCGTTTTCTTCGCGTGCGGTATTGACTTTTAAAAAGCGGCTACTTATAATAATAGGCGCGGCCGCGCAAGAAAAAAGTATTAGCCGATTCGGCGTTTAACATACGCCGGAGGTTCTATCCGAAATGAGCGCGGACGAAAACTTTAATATTACGGCATAGTTTTTACATATAATATAAGGAGGCGTACTAATTATGGAAGATAAAAAATTTGAAGACAAGGCTCCCGAGTCCATCCCTTCGGAATTAGAACTGTTTGAAAACTTTCATCCCGAAGGCGCCGCTTTTCTGGATCGGGCTCAAAAAATAGCGCAGGCAACAGTCGAGTACAAGGAGCTTAGAATGATGTACGCGTGCGCGCTGAAGGAGATCAAGACCAAATTCGACGTACTTAACTCGGAGTTTAACATACGCTATCAAAGGAATCCTATCAGTTCCATAAGCACAAGGCTTAAAAGCACGTACAGCACGATAGAAAAACTTCACAAAAAAGGCAAGAACTTTACCTTAGACGACATAAAAACGCATATCCACGACGTCGCCGGAGTCAGGGTCGTCTGCTCGTATATCGACGACATATACCGCGTCGCGGAGGCGTTTACCAAACAGGACGACATAACCTTGCTTGAAGAGAAGGACTACATAAAAAATCCAAAACCGAACGGCTACAGAAGCCTGCACTTGATCGTCAGCATCCCGGTCTTCTTTGAACAGCAAAAGGAGTACTTAAAAGCAGAGGTCCAGATAAGAACGATAGCTATGGATTTCTGGGCGAGCCTCGAGCATCAGATCAAATACAAAAAGGAGATCCCGGATCAGGACGACGTGATTAAAAAGCTGAAATCCTGCGCCGACACCATCTCCGAGACCGACCTGACCATGATGAACATAAGAAAACAACTCGAAAACGCATCCGACGTATCCAAGGACGACGAGCTCTATAAGAAGTTACGACATTTGGACGACCCTATATTTTAATTTAACGACTAATACCGATTTATTAAAGAGCGCTTTGGCAAATCGGAGTAAACTCAGGCCGATAATCGCGCCATGTTTAAATGCGAAATAATCCTAAGGCGCCGCGGCGTTTGAAACGTCTTATAACGCCGCCGCAAAAAGTTAGGTCTCCGACAACGACTCTATCTACGCGAACATATTAAAAATCTAAAAGCGCTTCGGACATATCTGATGAAAGCAAACTCGTTTTATAGAAATCCGAGGCGCTTAGACGATTCCATATTTGATTTAATTTTAACAAAATTACCTGTGGTAAAAATTCATATTTTGTATTGACAAACGTCGAATCTGATGTTAAAATGTATTCCATCAATAGAATAATACGGACAAAATTATAATAGGGCAAATTCGTTGAAAGACGGAGACGCAAAGCTAAGATGGCTAAGTGATTTTATCATACGCTCGATCGGCTGCAACATATATATTAATGTTGCAGCTTTTTTGTTGCCCGATTTTATTACGCCGGCAAACGGGAGATTTGTAATGAACAAATATAAAATAGAGGTTATTATACCTGTTTACAACAACGAAGATACGATTGAAAGGTGTCTTAAAAGCCTTAAAGCTCAGACCTTTTCGAGTTGGCGCGCGCTGATCGTGGACGACGCGTCTACTGACGGTTCGGCTGCTATCGTAAAAAATACGCCGCGGAGGACGACAGGTTTATCTATCTCCGAAACGAGAAAAATCTCGGCGTCGCTCGGACGCGCAACAAGGCTCTGTCCATGCTCGACTCCGAATACGCGGCGTTTTTGGACGCGGACGACGTCTGGGAAAAAGATATGCTCGCGGCGCTGCGCGGCTACGCTGAAAAATACGACGCCGACGTAGTACAATGCCGGTTCGTATACGACCTGCCCGGAGGAAAACAAATCCTGCCGAAGGGGGCGTTTAATGAAAACGTACTTTTGGAAGGAAAGTCGCTCAGGCGGGTATATCGGCGTATGATGACCGGAATTAATATGAATCACGTCTGTATGAAGCTGATTCGCTCCTCTCTTATAAGCGGACTTAGGTTCGATACCGATCTTAAAACCGCCGAGGATCTGGATTTTTGCATACGGCTTTTTCATAACGTAAAACGATATTATTTTACGACCGGTATATTGTATCATTACTATCGCGGCCATACGTCGCTCACCGGCGGCGGACTGTCGTTTTCGCAGAAATTTTCGGCGAACAGACGGGTCTCGCGGACTCTCGCAAAGGCGTTGCCGGTCTGGGGAATAGACGACCTGTTTTATAGGACGCTGACATATCTGCGGCCGTATATAATTATTGTTTCAAAGGCGTTTAGGACGATCCGCGAAAAAGTCGTCGCCGGCGCCGGAAAAGGAAAGGTGTGAAGTGGAAATGAAACCCCGTAATATGCGCTCGGAAGGAAAATACAACTTTCTGCTCAACTGCGCCGTACTGTTAAGCATAGCGGCGTTATTCTGGCTCGTCATGCCCGAACGCGGACCGATAGGGTCGCGCAGCATGTTGTTTTTAAACGCGGTCTACGTATGCGGGCTAATGGGCTTTATGTGGGCGCTCGAAAAATACTCCGCTCTTATTTCCGGTATGCGTGAAAAAGCGGTCTCGACCATTCTTTCGGCTATATATATGTTCGTAGTGATGTGCGCGATAAACTTTATCCTATTCAACGAATCGGCACGATTGATATACGACGCGGCATTCGCATTGGTCGATATTCTCTTCGTTTGCGGGATCGACGCGCTGACCGAACGGTTTTATAATACGCATTACCGGCAGCCGCGGCTATTGATAATAGATACCGACCCAAACAACATCAACCGAACAAAAAGAATAAAATACGGCGTCTTGAAAAAATACGACTCCTGGTACGAAAATATCGATGGCAAAACTTCGGAAGAATTTGTCGAATTTGTCAACGAACAATTTCCGCTGTTCGACGCCGTATGTGTTTTAAACGGCTTCCACCGCTTTGAATATCGGGCGGCGGTCAATACCGCGGTGAAAATGAATAAGGATCTGTTCATCGTTCCCGAAATGGTGGACGTCGGTAAGACCAATGCGAAGATCGTCTGTTTCGACGATATCCTCACGCTATATATGCCGAAGACAGAGTTCAGCGCCGCCGAACTGTTTTTTAAACGGACCGTCGATATCGTCCTTTCGCTCGCCGGATTGATCGCAGCGGCGATCCCTATGGCTATAATCGCAGCGGCGATAAAGTTGACTTCGCCCGGGCCGGTGATCTATAAGCAGACCAGATATACTCGGGGTAAACGCGAGTTCGAGATCTATAAATTCAGGACTATGATCCCGGACGCCGAGAAACTGAGCGGACCTAAATTTGCGGAAAAGGACGATCCGCGGATAACCAAAGTCGGAAAAGTTCTTCGTTCTATGCGGCTCGACGAACTGCCTCAGATCATAAATATACTAAAAGGCGATATGAGCGTAGTCGGCCCGAGACCAGAGAGGCCGGTTTTCGTTAAGCAGTTCGAGAAAGAGATCGAACGGTATAACGACAGGTTCAAGGTCAAGGCGGGTCTGACCAGCCTATCCCACGTATACGGGAGATATTCTACATATATCCACGACAGGACCTATTACGATTTATTTTATATAACCCACTATTCGCCGCTGCTAGATCTTAAGATAATACTTTTGACGACAAAAACAATGTTTTTAAAATCAGCGGCCGAAGGCGAAGATGGATTTAAAGAAAAAACGGTTGCCGAACATAAAGAGGAGGCGTTGATCAAATGATAGATAAAATGAAACCCCTAAAGATCGCGCAAAGAGCTTTTTACAAAGGGAGGCTCACAAAGTTTAAAAGGGTGGTCGCGCTCATGATCGCCCTGGGTATCGTATTCGCTCTGCTCTATTTTGTAAAATATATATATAACGAATACGCTTCCGCGCGAGCCCATATCGTACTCACCTACCCCGAGATAGCGGCGTCTTGCTATCCGGACGGGGAGCGGTTTACCGTCTACGAGTTTATAGACGACGAAAAGATCGCCGCCGCGCTGAAGATCATGCAGGATTCCGGAAAGTACCAAAGCTACACGGTCGAGGACATAAAAAACAACCTCTACCTCTACAGCTATCTGGAAGGCTCCGCGAGCGCGTCGGTGTCGTCCGCAAGAAGCGAGGGCAACGACTACAGCTACGTTGCGAACGAATACAGGATAACCTATATCCAACAACACGACTACCGCAACAGCAATATTTTCGTAAAACTGTTCTCCCCGGATTACAGTCAGGATTTCTTAAACGCACTCATGCAGGTCAACAGAGAGCGCATCGCCGAGACGTCGGGCGGCATAGGCGGCTTTAAGACCCTGACCGCCATGGGCGACCTGTCCGGCTACGACTACCAGGAAGAGATACAGCAATACAGGGTCAAAGTTGAAGCGATAATAAACTGCTTAAACGAACTGGAAAACGCGTCGCCGGGCTTCATCTCAAGCGACGAGGATAACACTGCGCTCAGGGATATAATAGGCGAGTACGAACTTCTCGTTACAAACAAACTCGACGGGATTGAAAGCTTTATTAAGTCGTCGAATATCTCTCGCAATATCGAGGTCAACTCAAACAAGCTGTTCGTCAACCTCGAAAACAGTTCTCTGCTATTCTGCCAATATAACGACAGAGCCGCGGTAAACAAATACGCGATGGATAATTACGACCACACCTTTACAGAAAACCTGATCAACGTAGTGCGCGACGAAAACCAAGGTCTTTACCAAGCGAGACCTAAGACTGCGTTCGATACGATAGTCGAACAGAAGCACGACGCGGACGAAATGACCGCCCAGTACAGCTCCGATATAATTCTGCTCAACCAGGAAATCTGGCGAGCTCAGAGTATGTCGCAGAGCACAGAGGAGTATACAAGACTCAGCGCGCTATGCGACGGATATCTCTCCGAACTTAAGACGGAATACGACGCGCTGACCGATAAGGCCGTAAGCGTAGTTGAGGAATACTATAACGACATAAACGAAGGTTACATGACCGCGAGCGTAACTCACAGGGAGATCTTCGACCTCGATCTTTTTGTCGGCTCGGTGCTTGCTTTCGCGCTCGGCGCCGTCATGGCGTTCATAATATGCATAGCGTATAACGTTATACAGGACAACGTCATGCTCCACCGCAAAAAGAAACTGCTTGAAAATATAAAGAAAACGGAAGCCGGAGGTATGTGATATGGGACTTTTAAATATAAAAGATATGCTAAACGTTATCCGCCGGTACTTTCTGCGGATACTCGCGCTGTCGCTTGCAGCCGGACTGGTTAGCATATTCGTTGCAGACTCGATGCAGACCTACACCTGCGTATTGGGATTTAAGTTCAACCACTCGGGTGCGGAAGAAGGTCTCGCGCCGGACGATACGAGCGAACTCGATCCGTACGAGATACAGAATCCCGTGATAATCCAGGGCGCGCTCGAAAATCTTGGGCTGGAAGACGACAAACGGCTCAGCGTGCGCGGCATACGGCAAAATATAAGTATATCCAAGGTAGTTACCGACCTCGACCAAGAGGTATCTGACTCCGCCGCTCTGCTCGGCGAGAGATACGAGGCGGCGGCGACCGAGTTCGAGATGACGTTTACCTACGACGCGTCGCTGGGCGACGAGTTCGGCGTAAAGATGTTCAGCAATATAATCAAGGAATACGACGAATTTCTGCTCGATAAGTATTACAACAAAAAGACGATCCCCGATTTCGCAAAGACTGTCGACGGTTCGTCCGCGGATTATATAGAGATCTCAAATTCAATGAGCGACAGTCTCGATTCCATAATAACCTACTTATCGTCGCTCGCCGAATATTTCCCTGACTATCGCTCGAGACGCACCGGCTATTCTTTCGCGGAGCTTCAGACGCTCTACGAACACGTCAGAGATATACAGCACGCCAAGTACTACGGCAATATCCGCATAGGGAATCTCGCTAAGGATCCCGAGATGGTGATAAAAAGCTACCAGAACCGGGTAAACGATCTCACTGAGACTATGACCGTAGATAACTCTATAGCCGAAAACTACAGGAACGAGATCCTGACCTTCTACGACTCATATAAGGCGGCCGGTCTCTACGATCAGGCGCAGCGGACTCAGACCGACCTCAACGCCTCCAACAACAACGACGAGAGCGTCCTTGAGGAATTCAACATCGAAGAGCACCAGAACACGTACGACAACATAGTCCTCTCCTACGCGGAGCGCGCTTCGGCGGCTACGGATGCGCTACACACGATAAACTACTATAACACAATAATCAACGACTATACATACGATTCAGTTCCGCAGGAGACCAAGACTCGGTTGATCGCCGAGAACGAGGAGATCTTCAACGAGATCCGCGAGCTTTCGACCCGGTACTGCGAGATCGCTAACCTTGCGATAGACGAGCTGTTCTACACCGAGGTCAACGGCGATCTTCAATACCTGATCCTGCCCGAGGTGACTACGGATATCCCGGTAAAACTTGTGGCGGCGTTCGTGATAATTCTCGCTTTCGGTCTGCTTATGATAGCGGCGCTCCTTAGAGAACTTGCCAAGAACATCTCCAAGAAAACCCGCGAGGATGAGAAACCGGTTAATGATAAAGTGGAGATAGACGTCTCAGGAATGAGTCGGACGCATCAGCTCGTATACGAACAGTACCTTAAGGATTTTGAGGAATTCTACCTGGTATATCAGCCTATGGTGAGCGACGAAGAGGGCGGCAGAGAGCACCTTGAGACGCTTATCAGATGGCGCAGCGAAGAGCTTGGCATGGTATCTCCCGCGAAGATAATCGACTGCGTATCCGAGTTCGGAATATTCCGCCAGCTAAACGAATGGATAATCAAAAACGTATGCGCGGATATCGCCCGTATAGGCAAGGATAAAGGCAAAGCTCCGGTTGTTCATATCAACTGTCCGTCGCGCCAGCTTCAGGACTTTGCGCTGAACGACATAATCATAAAATATGTGTCTGAAAATCATATCCCCGCCGAGTGCGTCTGCCTTGAGCTAGAGGTATTCGACATAGCGTCGTCGCTCGAGGACATAACCCTGCTCGAGGATATGGGAATAGGCATATGCATAGACAAATTCGAGAACACTGACGAGGAACAGGAAATAATAAAGGTTCTTGAGCCAAAGTACATAAAAATGAGCATTGACAGCCTAAACTCCGATATTTACGCGACGACAAGCGAGGACTTTTTAAAGGCTGAGGAGGAGATGGAGCGAACCTTCACTCATATAATAAACGAATGCAGACAACATGGGATAAAGGCTTGCATATGCGGCGTAGAGACCGCCGCTCAGGACGAACTTGTTACGCGTCTCGGTTTCGACTACAAGCAAGGTTACTTCTACGGCAAGCCCGAACGACTTGAAAGAAAGGAAACAAAAGATTGAAAAAACTTAGGATAACCGGCATAGTCGCGGCGGTGATCGTTATTGGAACGATAGCGGTCATCGCAGCCAACTCGGCCGCGAATAAGACGGTCAGGCTTACCGAATATACGTATACTCACAGCGACGTGCCGTACGCCTTCGACGGCTATAAAATATTTTTTATATCGGATCTCCACCAAGCGCCTTTTGCCGACCAGATCCTCGAACATATCAAAGAAACGCAGCCGGACGTTATAATATTATGCGGCGACCTGGTAGCGCTTCCGGATTACAATTTCGACGAGACGCAGAAGATTGCGGAGGGGGTAGGCGGTTCGATACCGATCTACGCGGTATCCGGAAACCACGAATCCCAAAATGCGGAATACGAGCATATAATAGGCAATCTCTGGGACGCCGGTATCGTTTGGCTTGAAAACGACGACAAGACGCTGAGAAAGAACGGCGACTCGATCCGCCTTATAGGAGTTAAAGACAGCGGAATAGACGAGTTGAGCGAAGAGGTCGCTCAGGACGAGATCATAGAAGAGATAGAGGAATTTATCCCTGATGACAGAGATGAATTCAGCATCCTGATCAACCACCGCGCGGATATGTATCCGTACATTAAAAACATCGGCGTCGATCTGATCCTATCCGGACATTTGCACGGCGGGATCGTGCGCCTTCCGTTTTTGGGCGGCGTTATCGGACACAAATACGCCAAACACTTCTTCCCTGATTACGACTACGGCTATTACGAGGAGGGCGAGGCCGCTATGATCGTAAGCGGCGGCTGCGACCAAAACCCGAACAAGAAGAGATATTTCAACCCGCCCGAGGCGGTTTTGATAACGCTCGAGAGAGAGGACTGGTGAAGATAATGAGAACGGTATATTTCATAGTTCCGGTATATAAAGTAGAAAAATACCTGCGCCGCTGCGTCGACTCCGTACTCAAACAGACCTACGCCCCGGTCAGGATCATTCTCATAGACGACGGTTCCCCCGACGGCTGCCCCGAAATATGCGACGAATACGCAAAGGCGTATCCAAACATAGACGTAATACACAAGCAAAACGGCGGGCAGGCCGACGCAAGAAACGCGGGGCTGGACTTTGTTTTTAAAACGGCGGACATGGAGGACTATATCACTTTTCTCGACTCGGACGATTTTCTCAGCCCCGACTACGCAAAGCGCATGGTCGGGCTGTGCGAGACTTACGGCTGCGATATGGCTCAGTGCGCCTATGAAAAGGGTTCGGGCGATAGATTCTCAGACCGTGCCGAAAAGCCGCGGATCGAGGTTTCGACCTGCGAGGACGCGCTGCTTGGCTATACGCTGAAATCGATAAACATGCTAAAGCTCTACAAGGCGCGGCTGCTCAAAGACGTCAGATACCCCAAAGGCGTCACAAACGAGGAGGAGTTCACCACATACCGGGCGGTGTATAACGGAGACCGAATCGTTTTTACAAACGAAAAACTCTACTATTACTACCAGCGCGACGGCAGTATAATGGACGTTTTGATAAAAAAGCTCAAGAATAACCCGCACCGCTTCGACTGGCTTGAAGCGTATAAAGAGAGGATTGAGTTTTTTACCAAAGAGGGAAAGCCGGATCAGGCGCTGCGGACGCGGGAGAAGATATGCGCCGACATAATCTTGCGCTACAGTGAGCAGATGCGGCTCAGCCCCGACGAGAGAGACTTAGACTGCGCAAACGGTAAGTATATAGATATTTACAAGGAAAACTACGGACTGATGATAAAGCGGCGCGGCATACCGCTGAAACGGCGGCTGATATACGCGGCGTTCCGCCTGTTTCCGTACAGCGCGGCGCTGGCGGGTAGGATAGTTACGCTCAGAAAATAAGAACGGCGCAAAGGAGTGGCAAACGTGGATATAAAAATAAAGGATAATGATTCGGCTATGGATTTAACGTATGCGTCTAAAGATCCGGCAAAGCCCGCGGCGTCTGTCAATCCGGGCAAAACGGAGAAGATAAAGCTGTTCGTGTGCTTTATTCAAACGCATATAGGAGGAGCGATGACGTCGCTGGTGAACTTTTTAAATGCGCTCGATACAGATAAATACGAGGTGGACGTTATGTTCTACGAGAACGGTTCGGGAAGAGAGGGCATAAAGCCGGAGATAAATATACTGCCGCAGGGCAAGATCCACGCCAAGTACTCCATAAGTAATATTCTCAGGAAGTTCTGCTCGCCCCGCTACGTCCTGGCGGCGGCGCACGGAACATACCTAAGAAGAGTCAAGCGTAACAAGCGTCAGGCGGCGCAGGTAATGTCCAAGCAGGGCTGCCGCTACTCGGCGGCCAACGATAAGGAATACGACATCGCGATAGCCTATGAATTCGGCTGGTGTCTGAATTACGTTATGACGAGGATAAAAGCCAAGGAGAAGATCTCCTGGCATCACCTCGACTACGCGAACTCGGAGCTGTGCTATAAGTTTGATAAGAAGTCGTTCGACAAGGCCGACGCGCTTGTTTTCGTCAGCGAGGATATACGGCGGGCGTATATAAACGATCACCCCGAACACGCGGCCAAATCGTACTTCATCCCAAATATCCTCTCCTCGGAATATGTGAGAAAGCGGGGCGGCGCGGAGGACGTAAGTCTTCCGTTCGAGGACGGCGATAAATACCTAAAACTCCTTACCGTCGCGAGGATAAACTTTTCGCATAAGGGTCTTGACAGAGCGGTCGAGGCGTTCGCAAGGCTCAAATCCGACGGGCTTACGGATAACGTCAAATGGGTGATAATAGGTAAAGGCCGGGATGAAGAACGCCTACGCGAACTCATATCGCGGCGCGGGCTTAAAGACGTTGTATACCCGATCGGGGTCAGGGAGAACCCTATTCCCTATATGAAGAAGTTCGACGCCATGTTGCTGCCGTCTCGATACGAGGGCAAGCCTATGGTCGTGACTGAAGGCTTTATTATGGGGCTCGTTCCTATCGTCACGCGGTATACCTCGGCCGGCGAGCAGATACAAAACGGGGTGGACGGACTCATATTCGAAAACAACGACGAGGCGCTCTACCAAGGTCTTAAGACCGTATTGGAAGATCCGAAAGCCTTGGATAGAATGCGGGAATATATAAATAAACACGATTATGGGAACGAGAAAGAAATAGAAAAATTTGATAAATTAGCGGAAGGGTTGTTATGATGAGCACGCCTATGAACGGAGCCGCAAGCCGGCTTAAAGACGGGCGCGAGGGCGTCCTTAAAAGACGAATATTCGACGCGGTGTTCCTGCTCGGCTTTTTGTGCTGCCTTGTTCCGGGGGCTATGCCAAGCCTCACGGTCTATGTGTCGGCGCTCCTGGTACTCTGCATCGCGGTATGCTTCTTCGACGAGAATTTCTACCTATATACCGCTCTGTTTATGTATATGCGGTATATCATGCTGATAGGCGACACACCGGCGTTTAGGGTCTATTCGTACCTTGTGGTCTTAAGGTTTCTCATAGACCTGCCAAAGACGAAGTTCCGAGTCGCGTACATACCCGCGCTGTTCGTATTCTTCATGCACAGCGTGTTCGCCATGCCGGAGCTAACGTCGATGAGGTTAGGTCTTAACGTCATAGTCGACGCGACGCTGGTCTACATAATACTGCTTAAGGTCTTGGAAAGACCCGAACTGTTTCGGAAGTTCATATACGCTTTTCTCTTGGGCGGCGTCGCCTCGGGAGTGTACGGCTGGACTAACCCGGATATGACAGTGGATATAAACGTGGCGGGAGCGGGCGCTCAGACGGTCGACAGGAACTTCGGCGCGCTCAGCGACTCTAACTTCGCCGGACTATTCTACAGCATATGCGCCGTCAGCGCGATAGCGGTCAAGGGTCTGCCAAAACTGCTCAAGATCGCGGCGGTAGCGCTTTTCGGCATACTGCTCTTACAGACGGCGAGTCTATCGGCGCTCCTGATCCTTATCGCACTGCTCATTCTGTATATAATTTTAAAATATAGAGCCAAGTCGATAATAATCCTGGCCGTCTCATTTATCGCGCTCGTCATAGCCGTGGGCGTGATCCTTGCAACGCCTCAGCTCAGGGAAATAGACGCTATCGCCGGATTGATCATACGCATAAACGAGAAGCTATCCTATATCCCGCGCGGACGCTGGGATCTTTTGACCACCGACCGCTACGCGATCTGGTCGGAAGCCATGCGGATCTTCTTATCGAAAGATCTTTGGGGACAGCTGATAGGAGGCGACGTCATAACGGTAATGGCCATCGATTACAGCGTAATCGAGATAGCGTGCCACAACTCATACATACAAGCCTTGCTCAACTTCGGCGTTATAGGAACGATCTTGGTCTACATACCTTTGTTCTGCGTTTTTACATACCGTATGCTGAGACATTTTTCCAACGACGCAGGCTACGAGACCGAGGATATAAAGATATTGCAGCTCATATTCAATTTCGCCTTTATCGTTTTCGGCTTTACGGTCGACTTCTTCATAGACTGGGCGTATTTGGTATTCTATTTCATATAAGAAGGAGGCAATCGCAAATGTTTTCGGTTATACTGCCGGTGTACAACGGCGATATATATATAGACGACGCGGTCAAGAGCGTACTCAAACAGCGCGAGAGCGACTGGGAACTAATAATAATAAACGACGGTTCGACCGATAACACGGGCGCAAAACTTGAAAAATACAAGACTCGGCCTAATTTTAAGATCATGACCCAAGAAAATCTCGGGGTAAGCGCGGCGCGAAACAGGGGCGTCGCGGCGTCTAACGGCGACTATATAGCGTTTTTGGACGCGGACGACGTCTGGCGCGAAGACCACCTTGAGGTAATGCGCGACATGATAAAAAAATATCCCGACGCCGGTCTGTATGGGAGTTTCACAAGGACCGAGCTGGTAAACGGCGATATCATAGAAGAATGTAATTTCTTTAAAGACCGCGAGGAGACTGTTCGTCTCGATAACTTCTTCGAGGAATATTACAAGGACAGCTCCGCAAAAATGTTTACAGTAATAACCTCCTGCGTATCCAAGAAGGCTTTCGATAAGGTCGGAGGATTTAGGGTCGGATGCAAGATAGGCGAGGATCTGGAACTATTTCTTAAAATAGCCGCGTATTTCCCAGTGATTCTCACCTCACGCGCAACGGCGACCTACCGCAGATCAAACTCAAGCGCGACGAAAAACATATCGTTCGATCCAGACTGGGGATTTTTTGACGGCGTCGCCGAACTGTACGCAGATAAAGACGTTCCAGAATACAGAAAAGAAAGTCTGAAAAAACTTATGAGATGGTTTACTATGCGTAGATGCAGACACTATATCATAGACGGACACAGAAAAAAAGCGTTCAAGTATTTTCGTGAGATCGGATCTGATCCGAAACTAAGAATGGATAAGCTTATAACTTTTGTTTTGATGTGTATGCCTACCGCTTTGGTAAGAAAGATTTTCGAGATCCGATGGAGGGGGCAAGCATGATCGAAATGACAGAAAAATTAGAGGATTTGATGAACGAGCTCAAAAAGAACCACGCTGAGACATACTACCACTGTCTGCACGTAAAAAATCTGACGTATAAAATACTGCGTCAGCTCAATCTCGCGGGCGCGCCCGACTTCGGCGACGATGAAATATGCCATATATGCAAGGGCGCGCTCCTTCACGATATAGGTAAATTATTCATTAAAAACGCGACGCTCACCAAGAGCTCCGCGCTCCAAGCGAGCGAGATGGACGACATGAAACTTCACGCCCGGCTCGGCGCGGAGGCCGTAAAAGGCGAGCTTACTGGTTATGAGCGCGATATCGTCTCAAACGTATGCCGGTACCATCACGAACGTATAGACGGAACCGGCTATGAAGGTTTGACCGACGTTCCGTTATACGTTCAGGCGGTGTCGATATGCGACGTATTCGACGCTCTGCACTGCGACAGAATATACCGCGACGGTCTGCCGCCCGAGAAAATATTTGACATGATCAGAACAGGTAAATGCGGCCGCTTCGACGAGACTCTTTTGCATTGTCTTATAAAAGCGGTGGGAGATACCAACCAAAGGAGAGAATTATGCGCTTTATAAATTCGCTGCGCAATAGCGCCTTCGCCCTCGGCGGACAGATAGTGACCATACTTATGGGGTTTGTCGTACGGTGGTTCTTCGTACACCGGCTCGGCCAGGAATATCTTGGCGTCAACTCGGTAATGGAGAGTATGCTGACAATCCTATCGATGGGAGAACTTGGGATAGGGACGTCGGTAGCGTTCGCTCTGTACAAGCCTATCGACGACGGCGACGAGCGGCGTATAGGCAGTTTGATGGCGTTTTACAGAAAGGTATATTTTATCCTCGGTATTGCGACCGCGGTCGCGGGACCTCTGCTGATCCCTTTTATGCGCTTTTTTACCCGCGAGGCCGCGAACGTAGCCGATATAAACCTTATTTATCTCCTGTTTCTGCTAAATACGACGCTGAGCTATTTTTTCGCCTATAAGAGGACTCTGCTCTCGGCGTATCAGCAAAACTACATAAACAGCCTGAGCGAGGACGCCTTCGCCGTCTTGAAATACATACTTCAGATAGTCGCGATCACCCAATTCGGCAGTTATATAGGCTATCTCGTTATCAACCTGGTATGCGTCTGCGGCGCCAATATAGTTATAGGCATAGTTTGCGACAGGAAATATCCTTTTGTAAAAAAATACAAAAAAGAAAAACTGATCAAAGAGGATAAAGATAAACTCAAAAAGAGCGTGGTCTCGCTGATGTACCAAAAGATAGGCGCGAAGCTGGTGACGGGTACGGACAACCTTATGATCTCGTACGCGCGGCTCACTTTGATGGGCATATACAGCAACTATTCGATAGTTGTGAGCACGATCTCAAGAGTGGTATACAACGTACTATGCTCGGTCATGGGCAGCGTCGGCAACCTAATGATCCAAAAGGACGACGATCATAAATACAAAGTATTCGAGGAGTTCGTATTCGCGACCTTCTGCTTCTATTTCTTTATCGCTATGGGCTTCTCCGCCTGCCTGGAACGTTTTATAGTTATATGGGCGGGCGAGGACTGGCTTTTGCCTCCGTCGGTGACATTCGTCGTAATAATGAACTTTATGCTCACCGGACTTAGGCAGCCGAATATCGTGGTGATAGAGGCCGCGGGACTGTTCAATAACCTGCGAATGAAAGCGGTCGGCGAGGTAGTGGTCAACCTCATCGTATCCCTCCTCTTCCTCGTCGTATTCGAAATGGGGATATACGGCGTACTGCTCGGGACGACCGTCTCGATGGTGAGCGTATGTATCTGGTGGGAAACGTTCGCGGTGCATAAATACGCGCTGCACAAGCCGGTCAAGAGGTATTATATAAACTATTTTTTGCAGCTCTTCGTCGCGGCGCTGGGTTGTTTCACGTCGTATTTCGCAGCCGGATCGATCCCGGTCGACGGGATAGCGGGGCTGATACTGGCGGGATTGACCGCTGTCGCGATCTTTGCGGTCGTTATATCGATATTCTACGGCAGGAGCCGGGTATTCAAGGCTCTGGTCAGAAGATTCAAAGTCCGTATCTGATCTTCCGCCTCGGTTTACGGCGCAACAACAGTATCTATATTATTTGATTTAAAAGGAGATAAGAATGGATCTACTGAAAGAAATTCAAAAAACGGAGTTGGGCGCGCTCGTCGAACTTCGCCGCGTCTGCGAAAAAAATAATATCCGATATTTTCTGGCTCAGGGCACGCTGATCGGCGCCGCGCGGGAGCGGGGTTTTATCCCATGGGACGACGACGTAGACGTCATACTTCCGGACAAGGATCTTAAACGACTGATCGAGATATTTCCTCGGGAAGCCGACGGCAAATATATGATAACCAATCATAACATAGAATCGCATTATCCGCTTTCGTGGCCGAAGATACGGATTAAAAACACTCTGTCCCGACCGATCGTCTATAAGGACATACCGATAAATTGGGGAATGTGCATCGACCTGTTCCCGATATATTCCGTAAGCGACAATCCTTTGCTGCGCAAGCTGGAGATCGGGTTCTTTAAGATCGCGCGCAAGGCTCTGCTCTCCGAGATGACCAGGTACGAGGACGGACGCGATATTATAACGCGGCTCTTTGAAAAGATACCGATTCGCGTAAGACATCGGCTGATGAATACCAGCGCGAAGATCTTCGGACGCCACGGCGACGACACCGAGTATGTATACGTGATCTGCAAAGGCGGATCTATGGTAAAGCGCGACGTAATATTCGGCAAGGAACAAAAACTGACTTTCGAGGGACTCAGCTACCCTGTTCCGTCGGACTACGACGGCTTTTTAAGAGCGCAGTTCGGCGACTACATGACTCCCCCGCCTGAAAACGAACGAAAAGGCCACGATATGCGCCTCGGCGAAATAGAATGGCGACTTAGCGATTAGTGAACGTAGAGATTAGCGATTAGCAAATAGCGATTAGGAACGTGAAACGTTTCTGCTGCGTGGAAACGGCCTTAATCGTTTAGAAGAACATCGTATTTCCATTTCCGCCTGCGCAGCCGCTTAGGCGTTAAAGCCATCCCCTTTCGCCCCCTATTCGCTATTCTCTAATCTCTACGTTGCTAATCTCTACGTTTACAGAAAGCTGCGGATATCGACCGCGAGCTTTTCTTCAAGATTGATCAGCCGTTTAGTTATATCCTTCGAGACTTCGTCGGCGGCTTTATATTCGTTAAGGTATCTGTTTAAGGATTTAACGCCCATATTGCATCCGTCGGTCATAAGGTCCGCTATAGTCTCGTCCGAATCGTCCATCGCCATTTTCATGTTCGTCTTGATCCACGACATCCCCTTTGCGACCGGATTCGGCTCCTTGCCGTCGTCCTTATACTTATAAAGCAACTCCTGGATCTCCGAGTCCAGCTTCTCATGCTCCGCCCGGCAGTCGGACAACCTCTTTTTCAGCTTGTCCGAACGGGTATACTCCATTACCTCGTCGATAGCCTCGACCCCCATTTTAACCCCCGCGTCGCATTCGCGCAGCAGTCTTATTGTATCTTGTTCAACCATAACCTTACGCTTCCTTTCTTTTAGACTTAAGTATTTTTTATACAAATAAAGTATTCCTAAAACGAAAGGAAATATACGAAAACATTAGACGCTATCCTTATTTATTGCTTTTGACTCTAAACTAAAAGCTGTATCTTACGTATATCAAAAATTATTCTGTAAAAATATCACAAAGGAAAACATATATTATTAAGCGCTTAAAATAAATTAATTTATCTTAAGCGGAAGTCTTTATGCAAATAACAAACCGGCATAGTCCAACTTATATGCCGCTTTTCTTTATTTTACACAAGAAATCGGAGCCGCAAAGCTGCGGCTCCTTATCGTGCGCTTGCGCCGGATCTTTTTTACTCCGTAGTCACAATAGCCGTTCTGGTCGCTTCGTCCCACTGGACGTTAAAGCCGAGGTTTTCGGATAAGAACCTGAGCGGGACCATAGTCTTATCGTTT
>CAJFTO010000023.1 GCA_904419955.1 Candidatus Roslinia caecavium
CATACCGCCTTTTCTTGTTATCCAGCCCTCCGGCTGTATCGGTTGAGCAAAAGTCAGCGTGGGATTGATGTGGTATCTTTATCTAAGTGAACCCCCGTTTTCCCACTTATTCACCGCCGGAGTCGTAACGCCAAGGCTGACGGCCATTTCTTCCTGAGTCATATCTTTCTTCTTTCTGTATTTACGAATCACTTCGCCTATCTGCACGCCAAACGCCTCCTTATATTTTAAAACATTTTTATTATACAAAATAAATACGGAATTTACAATTGAACAAACGTCAAATAATCTTTCAATAAATTTAACCGATATTTAAATTTAAATATAAAACAACTAAGGACGACCAAAGCCGTCCTTAAACAAATATTTGATTCTAATCTATCTCTATCCAATTATTCTTCAAATTTTCTTTCAGATCGAGAAACATTTTCAGAAAGATCTCTCTCGTATTTTTAATAATATCGAGCGCCACCGCCTCGTTATACGAACGAGCGACGTTATTTCTGGCGGAGAGCGCTTTAAGCCAAATTTCTTCGTCCTCTATCATATTCGCCGCGTATGCGAGCTTTATCGTCATTCTCGGCGAACCGGTCTTACCGCCGTCGAAGCCGTGAACTTCAAGGGATTCCTTCATCGCCTTACACGCCTGCTCGAAGCATATTTCAAACAGGGCTACAAGCCCCGTTTTGGTAACCGTATCGAAAGGTTCGCTGTAATTGTTTATCTCTTTTAAATTTTCAAGCGCCATACAAAAATTATCAAACTTTTTCATATATAACGACGCCCTCCCTTTCGATCGATCTCATAAGCTCCGGCTGAACCGGTCCGTCAAGGTCTACGATATCAAACATCAGCAGAGTATATACTTCCTCGTCCGCCAGACATCTGAACTCGTCCGTTTTTCCGCCCGACACCGCGAGGTCGATATCGCTTTTGGCGCGGTTGTCGCCCCGCGCCCGCGAACCGAATAATATAACCTTTTCAAGACCGCATTTTTCGGCTAAAGTTTTTATGTCTGTAAGCGCTTTTTCCGGTAAATTCACATTATACGCCATAAATATCAACCTCCAAGCCTATTACAGAGCTAACGCTTCAAATATCCGATCTATCCCAAAAGCTCGAACAGATTTATCTGCGAGCTCTCCGGAAGATCGCCGAGCGCGCCGTATTCGGCGAGCGTGTCTATTACGTTTTTGTTGACTCCGGCGCGGTTCTTAAGGTCGTCCTGCGACAGGAATTTGCCTTCCTTCGCGGCTTCCATTATGGACTCGGCCGCCGCGGTGCCCACGCCCGCGAACGCGTTAAGCGGCGGGAGTATCGCGTTTCCTACCTTTTGGAACTTATACGCGTGCGATTTATACAGATCCACCGGCAGAAATTCTATCCCGCGCTCGTACATCTCGAGGCAAATCTCGAATATGGTATACAGGCTCTTTTCATTCGCCGTCATGTTATTTCCCTTGAGCTTGAGCTTGCGCATCTCGTTCTTGAGCTTATCCTCGCCCTGCGCCATCAGCGCGGCGTCGAACAGGTCGGCTCTTACCGTATAATAGGCTATATAAAATTCTATCGGATAATGGACCTTAAAGTACGCTATCCTAAACGCCATCATAACGTACGCCGCCGCATGAGCCTTGGGGAACATATACTTTATCTTTTTACACGACTCTATATACCAGTCGGGAACGTTGTTCTCCCGCATAGCCTTTTCGTATTCCTCGGGCATTCCCTCTTTCGCGGCTCTTCCTTTTCTGACGAACTCCATTATCTTAAACGCCATGCCCGGCTCTAAGCCGTGCTGTATAAGATATACCATTATATCGTCCCTAAGTCCTATTACCTCCGAAAGCGTCGCCGTTCCGGCTTTTATCAGATCCTGAGCGTTGTTCAGCCATACGTCGGTGCCGTGAGACAGACCCGAAATGATCAGGAGCTCGACGAACGTCGTAGGCTTGGTATCCACCAGCATGCCGCGAACGAAGTTGGTTCCGAACTCGGGAACGCCGAACGTTCCCACGACGCTGTCTATCTGTTCCGGCTTTAAGCCCAAAGCCTCGGTCGAGCTGAATATGCTCATCGTCTCCTTATCGTCGAGCGGTATCTCGAGCGCGTTTATCCCGGTCAGATCCTCGAGCATACGTATCGTAGAAGGATCGTCGTGACCGAGTATATCCAGCTTTAGCAGGTTGTCGTGTATCGAATGGAAGTCGAAATGCGTGGTTATTATATCCGAATCCTTCTTATCCGCCGGATGCTGGACAGGAGAGAAATCATGTATATCCATCGTCTTCGGGCATACGATTATCCCGCCCGGATGCTGGCCGGTCGTACGCTTGACGTCGATCATTCCGGCGCTGACCCTCTTAAGCTCCGCGTCGGGCGCTTCTATCTCTTTCTGTTCGTAATATTTTCTGGCAAAGCCGTAAGCGGTCTTATCGGCGATCGTGCCGATCGTACCCGCCTTGAACACATATTCCTCGCCGAACAGCTCGCCTACGTATTTATGCGCCGTGGCCTGATATTCGCCCGAGAAATTGAGGTCTATATCCGGAACCTTGTCGCCTTTAAAGCCCAAAAACGTCTCGAACGGGATCGTAAGACCGTCCTTTTTAAGCTTCGCGCCGCAAACCGGACAGTTCTTATCCGGCATGTCCATTCCGGTCGGATATTCGCCGTTTTCATAGAACTCGCTGTATTTGCACTCGGGGCAAACATAGTGCGGACAGAGCGCGTTTACCTCGGTTATCCCGGATAAAAACGCCGCGAACGACGAGCCGACGCTGCCTCGGCTGCCTACCAGATACCCGGCCTCGTTCGACTTTTTGACCAGCTTATGCGCTATCATATACATTACCGAGTAACCGTACTTGGTTATACAGTCGAGCTCCCTGTCCATCCTCTTTTGAACTATATCGGGCAGAACGTCGCCGTATATATCGTGCGCTTTTTTGTGGCACATATCGACAAGATCCTGCTCGCAGTTTTCTATAGTAGGCGGATACGAGCCGTCCTTTACCGGGCGTATATTTTCTATCTTATCCGCAATTTCTATCGTATTGTCTATAACTATCTCTTCGGCTCTGTCGCCCAGATATGCAAATTCCTCGAGCATCTCCTCGGTCGTTCTGAAAAACAGCGGAGCCTGATTATCGGCGTCCTCGAAGCCCTGGGCGCCCATCATGACCCGCCTGTACACCTCGTCCTCGGGATCCATAAAATGCACGTCGCAGGTCGCCACGGTCTTTCTGCCGGCCATATCGCCGAGACGGACTATATACTTGTTTATCTCTCTTAGCTCGTCCTCGCTCTTTACCTGACCGTTTCTCAGCATAAACGCGTTATTGCCTATAGGCTGTATCTCCAGGTAGTCGTAGAACTTGGCTATCTCCAACAACTCGCTCTCCGGGCGCTTCTGCATTATCGCCCGATACAGCTCTCCCGCCTCGCAGGCCGAACCGACGATTATCCCGTCTCGCCAGAGCTGCAAAAGCGACTTAGGTATGCCGGGTTTTCTGTAAAAGTAGTCGAGATTAGACTTGGATATGAGTTTATACAGATTTTTTAGCCCGGTATAGTTCTTGGCGAGAAGTATGATATGATACTTTCTCTGCCTCGTTACGTCGCTGTCCTTTTTCGGGATATTTATCTTTTCTCTGAGCGCCTTGGCTTCTCTCCACTCGCTCATCTCCATCATCTTGATAAAGATCTCGGCCGTAGCGTTGGCGTCGTCTACGGCCCTATGGTGGTTCTCAAGGCTTACGCCCAGCCGTTCGGCGACCAGATTCAGCTTATGGCTTCTCTCCTTAGGAAACAGCTCTCTCGACATCAAAAGCGTGTCCTTAACCGGATTTTCGATCTTATAACCCTGCTGTTTAGCGTTAAACTCTATGAAGCTTACGTCGAACTTCGCGTTGTGCGCGACAAGGGTCGAATTCTTACAAAAGCTTAAGAACTCCGGCAAAACCTGAGTAATATCGGGTTTGTCTTTCACCATCTCGTTGGTTATTCCGGTAAGCTCGGTTATCTCCTGAGGTATCGGCCGCTTTGGATTTATAAGCTGACTGTATCTGTCTACTATCTTTCCGTCCTCTATCTTAACGGCGCCGATCTCCGTTATCCTGTCGTATACCGGGCTGAGCCCGGTTGTCTCTATATCGAAAACCACGTACGAACCCCGCATATCTTCGTTGATCTTATTGAGCTCCGCCGAGTCCGTATCGTCTATGAGATAACCCTCCATGCCGTATATGACCTTAAAATCCTGTCCGCCCTTGTTAACTCCGTCGCAGGCCTTGCAGGCCTCCGGAAAAGCCTGAGCCACTCCGTGGTCGGTTATGGCTATCGCGCTGTGACCCCACTTCGCCGCGCGTTTTATCAGGTCTCCCGCCGAAGTCACCGCGTCCATCGCGCTCATCTTTGTATGCAGATGCAGCTCTACGCGTTTCTTCTCGGCGTTGTCCATTCTCATCTCTTTAGGCGGCAGTTTTTCTATAGATTTTACCTTTATCATATATTTATGTTTAAAGTCGTCGTACTCGTAACCGCCTTCGAGTCTGAGCCTTGCGCCCTTAGCTATTATCTTTGAAGCCAACTTAAGCCTGTCCGTCTTTGAGAAAATACTGCAAGCTACCGCCCATTCGCTGTCGCCTATATCAAACTCTATAGCCGTGTTCCCGGTCGGTTTTCCGCTCTTCATTATCTCCCTGACTTCGCTGTCTATTACCGTTCCCTCGACCACGCATGTTCCGGTATTTTCGTTAACGTCGATGATCGGCATAGCCGGATTTTTGATAGCTTTTCCGAAGATCAAGCCGCTGACCTCGGACGCGCCCGAGTCTTTCCCGCTTGCTCCGCCGCTCTTTTCAGCTTTTTTGATAACGGGCGCGCACGCCTTTTTGGCGAGTTCCTGTTCCTCTTCGGCCTGTTTTTTTATATATTCGGACTTATCCGGATTTTTAACGTCCAGATCTATCTTTGCTGTGATATCGAGCTCGTTTTTAAGACACTCGGTCAAATATTCCTTAAACCTGTTCTTCTTCAAAAAAGGTTCTCCGCCGTTTATATTTCTCACCGTCAACGTCTCGCCGTCGTAGTCGCAGGAAACATGACTCAAAAACGCCCGGCATCCGCTGTGTTTATACACAAACATATAGATTATCCCTTTAAAATATTCCTCTGAAAAGCCGAGCCCCGGATAGCTTATATTAAACTTGAAATCGTTTAAATGGTACGCGTTTTTGACCTGCTCTATAAACTGAGCAAGATCCGGCATAGGCATCAGCTCGGCGCAGTTTACGTAGGTCTCTACCTCGCTCCGCTCCATATGTATTTTGCAATGCGTTATTTCCGCCTTATCGAGCTTTCTCGCGAAATCCTCCACGACCGTCACGCGGTCGAACGCGTCAAGAACTTTTACATTCATTTGATCATTCCCTCTAATATTATTCCCGTTTCCGCCTCTATATATTCAAATAAAACTATAAAACTAAATTTATATCTTCTGTCCGCCGCCGAAAGCCTTAAGCTCCTCGAGCAGCGCGCCGACTATTTCCGACTCGTCTATCTTACGAACGATCTTGCCCTTCTTAAACAGGACCGCGCAGCCGTCGCCTCCGGCTATGCCTATATCCGCGTCTTTAGCCTCGCCCGGACCGTTTACCGCGCAGCCCATCACCGCGACCTTGGCCTTTATCTCCATATTCTTCACGGCTTCGTTGACCGCGTTGGCTATCGGTATAAGATCGATCCTCGTCCTGCCGCAGGTCGGGCATGAAACGACCTCGACGCAGTCGCCACCCAAGCCCAAGGCCTTAAGTATCAGCTTCGCGGCTTCGACCTCCTTAACCGGATCGTCGGTCAAAGAGACGCGGATCGTATCTCCTATCCCGTCGAGAAGAAGCGCGCCGATCCCTATAGCCGACTTAACAACTCCCTGCTCTGTAGTTCCCGCCTCGGTAACTCCCACGTGCAGCGGATAATCGAACGTCTCGGCCGCGAGCCTGTAAGCTTCGACCGTGATCTTTACGCTCGACGATTTCATAGACAGAACTATGTCGTCAAAATCATATCTGTTTAGGATCTCTATATGCTTCTTTGCGCTCGCGACCATGGCTTTAGCCAAAGACCCGCCGCATTCCTCGAGCAATCCGTTTTCAAGAGAACCGCCGTTTACGCCTATCCTTATCGGGATATTCTTCTCCCGCGCCATTTTAGCAACAGCCGCGGCTCTGTCCTCGCCGCCGATATTCCCGGGATTGATCCTTATTTTATCTATCCCGTTTTCCATACATCTGAGCGCGAGCCTGTAATCGAAATGTATATCCGCCACAAGCGGTATATCCGTGTTCTCCTTTATATACTTTACCGCCTCCGCGGCCGCCATATCCGGTACCGCAAACCTGACTATATCGCATCCCGCGGCGGCCAGCCTGTTGATCTGCTCCGCCGTCGCGCGCGCGTCGGACGCGAGCGTATTTGTCATCGACTGAACCGCGATCTTATTATTATTTCCTATCGTTATATCACCGATTTTGACTGTTTTTTTACTCATATCAAAACCGCCTTTCTTAGTTAAATGACATTATTTAATTATATCATAGACGGGCGCTGTTTTCAACCGCTTTTAAGCGACTTTAATAGAGTAAAATTGCGGTTTTTTTATTCTTCATTTCTCATGCGCGGAGTTCGGTTATCTCTTTCCAACGCTTTTTTATAAACTATGACCGATACCGCGGCGGTCGCCAATTCAGCGATCCAAAAAGCGTTCCAAACTCCGTCGGAGCCGAATATCCTGCTGAATAAGAACGCCGCGGGAATTATAACTATAACATATCTGCAAAGAGATATCATAAGCGACGGCGCACCTTTTCCAAGTCCTTCGAGAGCGCCGCACGACGTTACCGATATCGCCGATACTATAAAACCGGCGCTGATTATACGAAGCGCGTTCGTTCCCGCTTCTATAGTCTCTCTGTTCTCAGTAAACATACCTATGAGACGTCCCGGAACCAAAAGACAAATTATTGTCCCCAAAAGCATTATTGCTCCGCACATAAAAAGAACTATGTAATATATCTGTTTTACTCTTTTATCTTCTCCGGCGCCATAGTTAAAACCGATTATGGGACGCATCCCTTGAATAATTCCGTTTGCGGGAAGATATAAGAAAGTCTGGAGCTTATAATATATTCCCAAAACAAGGATATATACCTGCGAATACGCGGCGAGTATCGCGTTTAACGACGAAATCAAAAACGACGGCAGAGCAAGGTTAAGTGTCGCAGGTATTCCTACTGAATATAATTTAAAAATCATAGTTCTTTCCGGTTTCATATAACGCGTTTTTATTTTAACGCTTATAGGACTGATAATATATACGGCTAAATATATAATTAAACTTAGCGTTTGTCCTATTCCGGTCGCCAGCGCGGCGCCTTCTATCCCCATTTCAGGGAAAAAACCTAAACCAAAGATAAGAACAGGATCTAATATTATATTCGCTATACATCCGCACATAAGACTCAACATCGTTACTTTCATTCTTCCGACCGCCTGAAATATTTTCTCAAACGATATTGCGGCGACGTTGATTATCGTAAAAGCAAAAGCTACTATACAATATCTTATTCCAAGGTCTATTATATTTTCAGATGCTGTAAACATTTTCAAAAACGCCGGAATAACAGCGACGCAGCCGACGGTCAATAATACGCCGTGAATTATTGAAAGCGCCATTCCCTGCGACGCGGCCATATTAGCTTTGATCTTATCTCCCGCGCCCAAATTATACGCTATAGCCGCGTTAATTCCAACCCCAAATCCAATCGCGACGGCGTTTATAAAATTCTGCGCAGGATAAACCAGCGACAGCGCAGTCATCGCTTCCTCGCTTATCTTTGCGACAAAAAAACTGTCTACGATATTATAAAGCGAATTGACCAGCATCGATATGACCATTGGAAACGCCATTGAGATAATAAGCCGCGCCGCCGGTCTCTCTTTCATAAAGTTTTCGTTCATTTCTTCCTCCTTAAAACGCCCGTGAATAAAATAAAACCACGCCGGCTATCATAAGATAACCGCGTGGCGAAAAGATGACATAAAGCCCGGAAAAATCCACAGCGCTATTTTTAAACAATTGATATAATACTATCATATTCAGCGCTTGTCAATACTAAACCCGCTTTTGATTTAACATAATATAAATAAAATTTTATAAATTGACTCTCGCAGTTTTTTCTTCAAAGCCTCTCATCTTTTTAATATTGACATATTTTTTTCTTAAATATATAATCTCATTTAGACAAACTAACCCCTTCTAAACATATTTAACTTAAGGAGAACGTATATGGATATATCAAAACAAATAGCCGCCGAGCTCAAACTCAAACAGTGGCAGGTCGATAACGTTATCGCGTTAATCGACGAGGGAAATACAATACCATTTATCTCGCGGTACAGGAAGGAAGCAACCGGAGAACTTAGCGACGAGGTACTGAGAGAGTTCGACGAGCGTTTAAAATACCTCAGAAACCTTAATCAGCGCAAAGAGGACGTCAAACGGATAATAGAGGAGCAGGGCAAGCTGACGCCGGAGATCGCTAAGGCTATCGACGACGCGGTCAAACTGACCGAGATAGAGGATATTTACCGTCCGTTCAGACCGAAACGCAACACCCGCGCCGCGCTCGCAAAATCGAGGGGATTGGAACCGCTCGCAAAGATTTTATATGAACAAAACATTCAAAATGGGGATATAAACGAAATAGCGGCGAAGTATATTGACCCGGAAAAAGAGGTAGACACGGCGGAAAAAGCGCTCGCCGGAGCTATGGATATAATAGCCGAGAATATCTCAGACAACGCGGAATACCGCAGGAAGATACGTTTTCTCACATTCAGGACCGGGGTAATAAGCGTCAAAGCCAATACTGAGGACGACACGGTATACAGTATGTATTACGACTTCTCCGAGCCTTGTTCGAAGATAGCGCCCCACCGCATTCTCGCGATCGACCGCGGCGAAAAGGAAAAGATATTGAACGTATCCATAAAGCTCGACGAGTCGGGAATAATAGATTATCTAAACAGGCGCGAGCTTAAAAAGACGCCTTCGATTACAACCGAGTATGTACGCGAAGCTATTTTGGATTCGTATAAGCGGCTTATAAGTCCGTCTATAGAGCGCGAGATACGGAGCGAATTGACCGAAAACGCCCAAGAACAGGCGATGAAGGTGTTTAAAGTCAATCTTCACAACCTGCTTATGCAGCCGCTTATAAAAGACAAGGTCGTTATCGGGCTCGATCCGGGCTACAGGACCGGATGCAAGGTCGCCGTCGTCGATAAGACCGGAAAGGTATTGGATACCGGCGTGATCTATGTCACTGCCTCCGAAGCCCAAAAGGATCGAGCGTTTGAATATATCAAGGGACTTATAGAAAAGTACGACGTGGATCTGATATCAATCGGCAACGGAACGGCTTCTAAAGAGACCGAGATATTCGCCGCGGAGCTGCTGAAATCCATGCCCGGAACAAAAGTCAAATATATTATCACAAACGAAGCCGGAGCTTCGGTGTATTCGGCTTCCAAGCTCGGCGCCGAGGAATTTCCGGACTTCGACGTCACCCGCCGCAGCGCTATCTCTATTGCGCGGCGTATTCAGGATCCTCTTGCGGAGCTGGTCAAGATAGATCCAAAGGCTATCGGCGTTGGACAGTATCAGCACGACATGAACCAGAAACGTCTCTCCGAGACCCTCGGCGGGGTGGTCGAGGACGCGGTAAACAGCGTTGGAATAGACCTAAATACGGCATCCGCGCCGCTGCTTCAGTATGTGTCAGGCATATCTTCCGCAGTAGCTAAAAATATCGTCGCCTACAGAGAAGAAAACGGCGCGTTTACCGACAGGAATCAACTCAAGAAAGTCCCAAAGCTCGGCCCGAAGGCCTTCCAGCAGTGCGCCGGATTTTTGCGGATCCCGGACGGAACCAATATTTTAGATAATACGTCCGTACACCCCGAAAGCTACGAGGCGGCGGAAAAACTGCTCAAACTTTGCGGATATACAGAGGAGGACGTAAGATCAAGAAAGATAGACGATATAAATACAAAAATATCCGAACTCGGTACAGAAAAGGTCGCTGAAACGATCGGAGTCGGCGTTCCGACCCTGCGCGATATAGCCGCCGAGCTGATAAAACCCGGACGCGATCCGCGAGACGATATTAATCAGCCGGTTCTTCGGAGCGACGTTATGAGCATAGACGATCTAAAACCGGATATGATAATGACCGGAACCGTGAGAAACGTCATCGACTTCGGCGCGTTCGTAGATATCGGCGTGCACCAGGACGGACTAGTTCACATATCCCAGCTTTCGGACAAATACGTCTCCCATCCGACCGACGTCGTATCCGTCGGAGATATAGTTAAGGTAAAAATATTAGACGTAGATAAAAAGAAAAATCGAATAAGTCTCACTATGAAATTTTGATTTCAGAGCGCGCCTATTCCGCGGCGCGCTTATTTTGTTTCACGTGAAACATCTAATTTTGTAGATTATTTTAAAAGCCTTATTCTAATGTTTCACATGAAACATTAAATTCTGACATAATATTTTGAAATTGAAATCAAATTTTAAAATTAAACGCTCTCTTTTTACGCATAGGTTATTGAGTTTTTCCGCATATATGATATAATTATAGAAGTATTTTCATAAAAGACTTTTTATGATCTACGTCAGAAAAATCAAAAGGAATGGTAAGATACATGGGTAAAATAATAGCTATTACCAATCAAAAAGGAGGAGTGGGCAAGACTACCACGGCCGTTAATCTCAGCGCCTGTATAGCCGAAAAGGGTAAAAAGGTTCTGCTGATAGACATAGACCCGCAGGCCAACGCTACGAGCGGTCTCGGGATCTTTACGAACGATCTTGAATACACTTCCTACGACTGTATAGTAAACGGTATAGGCATGGAAAAGACGGTAATAAAGACCGACTACGATAATCTATATCTCTGTCCCGCCAGCATCGATCTGGCGGGGGCCGATCTGGAAATATCGGGAGAAGAAAGAAGAGAATACAGATTAAAAAAATCCTTAGAAAACGTAAAGGACGAATATGATTTTATAATAATCGACTGTCCTCCGTCCTTAGGCCTTCTTACTTTAAACGCTTTTACAGCGTCAAACAGCGTGCTAATGCCTATACAATGCGAATATTACGCGCTTGAAGGACTTTCACAGCTCACAAAAACGATAAAAATGGTCAAACAGTCGCTTAACAGAGCGCTTACCATAGAAGGCGTGCTGCTCACAATGTACGACGGCAGAACTAATCTTTCTGTGCAGGTAATGCAGGAAGTAAGAAAGTATTTCGCATCGACGGTATACGATACGGTAATACCGAGAAACGTCCGGCTTTCGGAGGCTCCGAGCTTTGGAAAACCTATAATAGCCTACGACAAAAGCTCTAAGGGCGCGCAGTGTTACAGAAATTTAGCTATAGAGGTAATAGAACAGAACAAAAGCTACATAAAAAAGTAATATAAATCAAAGGAAGTGAATACAATGCCCGGCAAAGGTAAAAAAGGGTTAGGAAGAGGCTTGGGCGCGCTTATTCCCGAAGTTCCAAGTTCCGATTCCGAAGAAAATTTCGACATATCTTTTGAAATAAACGGCGATAATATTTCAGAAGAGGATAAAAAAAATATATTAAACATAAAAATAATAGATATCGAGCCTAACAGGGATCAGCCCAGAAAAAAATTCGATAAGGAAAAACTCGAGACGCTCAGCCGTTCTATACAGGAACACGGGCTTGTTCAGCCTATCCTTGTAAAACCTAACGAAAACGGAACGTATATGATAATAGCCGGCGAACGCCGCTGGCGGGCTTCAAAAATGGCGGGACTTAAAGAGATACCGTGTATAGTTCGAGATATGGAGGAGGCCCAAATAATGGAGCTTGCGCTGGTAGAAAATCTTCAGCGCGAGGATCTTAATCCTATAGAAGAGGCCGAAGGCTATAAAAAACTGATCGATAATTTTAACCTCACACAGGAGGAAATAGGCGAAAGAGTAGGGAAAAGCCGCAGCGCGGTGGCAAACTCGCTCAGGCTCAACAATCTCTCAGACAAGATCAAAGAACTTGTTATAGAAGAGAAACTTACGCAAGGGCACGCAAGGGCTCTGCTCGGAGTAGACAACGAGGAGGATCAGTACAATATAGCCTCAAAGATACTCGCTCAGGGTCTAAACGTTAGACAGACCGAAAATCTGGTCGCCGAGTACGCAAGACCTAAGCGCAAGCCCGTCGTAAAAAAATCAAACCCGATGACCGAAAATTATTTCAAGGAAGTCGCAAACGATCTAGGCTCTAAATACGGAACCAAAGTGAAAATTACAGAACGTTCGGCTAACAAAGGAAAAATAGAATTTGAATATTACTCCAAAGACGATTTTGAACGTATCCTGTTCGAACTCAGACGAATGGATTAATATTACATATTTTTACATTAATTTACAAAATATACGCCCCTAAAATTAGGTCTGTTTTCGCCGTTTTGGGGACGAGAGGTGTAATTTATCCAATATACACTTAAAACGATTTAAGACCGTATTTTTTAGCCTGTAGAATATACTTACTTTTTATTGTAAAAATATTAATTAAATTAACGTTAAATAATAATATGAATTTATTGATAATAAAGAGAGGATGATCAAAGCTGGACAGTAAAAATACAAATCAAGATAAAATGGTAAATAAAAGAAAACAGGCGAATAATTTATTTACCTACGCGATAATTATGATAATTTGCGTGATAATCATAATATTGATCGCCGCGATGGCGGACAACCGCGAGGAAGAGATCGACAACAGGATAAACGAGACTGAGCAGACCAGCGCGAATATCCAGAACCAGTTGGTAGAACTCGAGGACGAGAACTACGAGCTTAAGAAACAAAACCAGGAATACGCGGAGAAAGAAGGCTCTCATAACGATTACGTTTCCGCTCTCGGAAATCTCACTTCGGTTTGGAACCTCTATAGCTCCGGCGACGTTGAGGGCGCAAAAGCCGCGCTCGCCGCGGTGGATACGACCGGATTTGACGAAAACCAACTTTCGTATTATAATGCATTATACAAGCTATTAGGGCTTGGCGGCGAAAATCCGGCGCAATAATAAAAATAATTTACAGGAGATAAAAAAATGCTTGATATTAAACTTATAAGAACAGAACCCGAAAAAGTTAAAGCGGCGTTGTCGCGCAGAAAGGAAGAAGTCGATATAGACGGACTTTTGGAGCTTGATAAACAAAGACGCGAGCTCCTATACGACGTAGAACAGAAAAAAGCGCGTCAGAACACGGTCTCTAAGCAGATCCCGGTATATAAGAAAGAAGGTAAGGACACTTCCGAGATTTTCGCAGAAATGAAGAAACTATCAGACGATATAAAGACCGACGACGAGAAAATACGCGAGCTTGACGCAAAGATCGACGGCATAATGTATACCATTCCGAACATACCTAATCCGTCCGTTCCCGACGGCGATTCAGACGAAGACAACGTCGAAATAAGAAGGTTTATGGAGCCGACCAAATTCGATTTCGAGCCTAAAGCTCACTGGGATATAGGCAAAGACTTGGGAATACTCGACCCCGAGGACGCGGCTAAGATAACCGGCGCGAGATTCCATATATATAAAAAAGCCGGCGCTCAGCTTGAACGCGCCATAACAAACTTCTACCTCGACTACCATACCGACCACGGCTACAGCGAGGTATTTCCGCCGTTTATGGTTCATAGAAACAGTATGATAGGAACCGGTCAGCTCCCCAAATTCGAGGAGGACGCCTTTAAGGTAAAGGATACCGACTATTTTCTCGTTCCGACCGCTGAAGTTCCTGTAACAAATATGCACCGCGACGAGATATTGGACGGAAACGACCTTCCGCTCAGCTACTGCGCGTATACGGCATGTTTCAGAGCCGAAGCCGGAAGCGCGGGACGCGACACGAGAGGACTTATAAGACAGCACCAGTTCAATAAAGTCGAGCTGGTTAAATTCACAAAGCCGGAGCAGTCGTACGACGAGCTTGAAAAACTCACTCACGAGGCGGAAATGGTTCTCCAAGAGCTTAAACTTCCCTACAGAGTCGTAAAAATATGTATCGGCGACTTAGGTTTTACGGCCGCTATGAAATACGACATAGAGGTCTGGATGCCGAGCTACGACAGATACGTGGAGATATCTTCATGTTCAAACTTTGAAGAATTCCAGGCGCGCAGAGCCAACATAAAATATAAAAATTCTCCGAAAGAAAAGGCTCAGTTCGTCCACACCCTAAACGGCAGCGGAGTGGCGATAGGCCGCACGACCGCCGCAATACTCGAAAACTATCAGAACGCGGACGGCAGCGTCACGGTCCCGGAAGTTCTCCGCCCGTATATGAAAGGTTTGGAAGTAATAAAATAAGATCTATAAAAATCGTAACTCCTCAGGCTAAACCGCTTGGGAGCTGCGCTTTTTTATTACATTTCAGGTTACGTTTATATTACAAATTTAAAATTAAACTCGAATTTTGTTTCACATGAAACATAGACGTAAAAAATATCCGGACGTTTAATCCGGATATGAATTATTCAATTTTATACCGCAAGCGCGATATCGAGGATCATCATTATCAAAAATCCCGCCATAACGCCAAGCGTTCCGACGTTTGAATGTTCGCCGAGATTTGCCTCGGGTATAAGTTCCTCGACCACGACGTACATCATGGCGCCCGCCGCGAAAGCTAATAGCCAGGACATTATCGGCGCGATAAAACCGGCTATAAGGACTACGGTTATACCGAATATCGGCTCCACTACTCCGGAGAGAGCGCCGTATACAAATGCGCGCGTTCTCGACATGCCCTCCTGCCTGAGCGGAAGAGATATAGCCGCGCCCTCGGGAAAGTTCTGTATTCCTATACCCACCGCGAGCGCGAGCGCGCTCATATACGAAGAAAAATTCAAACCTTCCTGAGCCGCAAGCGCAAACGACAGCCCGACCGCCATTCCCTCGGGTATATTGTGAAGAGTTACCGCCATCATAAGCAGAGACGTCCGTTTCATGGACGTATGAACGCCCTCCGGCTTCGTCTCGCCTATATGCAGATGCGGCGTCAGATTATCCATCAATATCAAAAATATTATACCTAACACAAAACCGCCCGCAGCCGGTATCCAGCCTATCATCCCCTCGGCTTCGGCTTGTTCTACTGCGGGTATCAGCAAACTCCACACCGACGCGGCTATCATCACGCCCGCGGCGAAGCCCAGAAAAATCCGTTGAACGCTCTTACTCATCTTCTTTTTAAAGAAGAATACCACCGCCGAACCGAGCGCGGTCATCAAAAAAGTAAATCCCGTCCCGGTCGCCGCAAATATCAAAGAATCCCCTAAATTTGACATAACGATCCTCCTTTTTAGAATATCATATCAATATTATACGCTATGATTATATTTTAAAACGCCGGATCTGTCAATAAAAATACGGCGCCAACATAAATGCAAGCGCCGCATAAAAATTTATTTATCTGAATAATTTAGCTATTACGATTCCAAGAGCCAACACTATCAAAGAAGCCCCTAAATAAATGTATTTCTCAGTATTATTTTCCGTAGTTTGACCTCTGAACCCGCCGAAGTTTGGCCGACCATTATTTTCGCCGCCCGTATCGCCCGCGCCGCCCGGAAAACCGCCCTGCGCCCGAGCGTTTTCTGAACTTTCGGACGCATGAGCCGCAGTTTCTTCATTATTAGCAGTCGCCGCCGAAGCTTCTGCGCCTTCCGCCGGGCTTTCCTGTGTCGAAACGCTTTCCGGATCCTCCGCGGCGGTCTCTTCTCCGCTCTGAGAAGCGCCTTCAAAGTTTTCCGCGTTCAAAACCTCTCCGCTTGGCGGCGCCTGTACTTGCCCCGCCGCGCCGTCAGCCGGTATTTCTTGTCTTAAAGCTCCGTCTCGCGGCGCGTTATTGTTTGAAGGCGCTCCGTCATCAGTCGACGCGGCGTTTTCCGTTCCAGTTTGTTCGGTCTGGACGGTTTCTGACGAAGTATTTTCATTTGTCGTTTGCGAGGCTCCGGCTTGCATTTCTCTTCCAAATCCGCCGCGGCCGCCGCCGTGTCCGCCCATACCTCCTGTGTTTTGACTTCCCATATCGTCGATGTTTATATAGCTTGCGTCAACTAAATTCGACGAATCGGCGCTTTGCCCGTCATCGGTGGATGGGATCGTCCCGTTTAGCTGTCCTTTGACGCTCTCCGCCCTAAGCAGGCAGAAAGTCTCTAAAGTATCTATACCGGTCAAAAATTCGTCGTAGGTACAGAACTTAGTCGGATCCTTTTCAACATACGGAGATATAAGCTCTTTTACTCTCTCCATCTCCGTCTCGAACCTGCCGTTCTCAAAGTAATTTGAAATAAACTCGTCCATAATCTGATGATACAGGTTCATATACTCCTCGTTTTCAAGCAGCTTGCCAAGCATAGGTCTGTCTTCGAGCGTAGTTCCCGACACCGGCGTGTCAATCGGAAAGTTAACGTTATAGGTCGCGTTGTCCGTCGTACCTCCCGAGCTTTCGCCGCCGAAACCGCCGCGGCCGCCGCCCATCGAGAACGCTCCGAACGCGAGATTATAATCCCAGGGTATCATCGACATAACTCCGTCTTTTTCATACAAATAATAGTTATGCATCATACTGCCGGTATAACTGTCAAAGTTATCCACAAAGTTGTGGACGGCAAAATATCTAAGAACCTGATCAATATTAACGACCTCTTCAAGATTTTCACCGCTGTTTAATTGTTTTATAGAACTTATCAGCCTGTTCTTATCCGAATTGCTTACTTCGAACACCGCGTTATCAAAAATGTTCGAATAACTTTCTATTTCATCGTCCGTATAAATAAGGGCTACGTCGTTACCGCCCATGCCTCCGGGTCCGCCGCCCATGCCGCCGCGTTCCCTTTCAAAGCCTTGACCCTCGTTTGATCCTTCAGCTCCCGACGCCGCCTCTCCGCTCTGCTGTCCGTCCGCCGCCGTATTTTCAGAGCTTTGATCCTGAGTAGAACCGGCGACCGTCGCTCCTTCGGTTTGAGTTTTGTTCGGCGGCGATTGGACATTTGCCGCGTCGCCGCTTACATTGCCGGGCTGAGTTGAATTTTCAATCGAATTTGTCTCTGTTTGTCCGCCGCTCTGCGAAGCCTGAGCTCCGTTTGCGGCGCTGTTTTCTCCTTCGGATCCCACTTGAGGCGCCTGATTATTAGGCATATCTCCGGGAGGCATGCCTCCGAATCCCTGTTCGGCGCCGCCTTCCATATTCTCCGGCGGCTGCGGCATATCTCCGCCGCCGAAATCGTCTCTGTCTCTGTCGCCGCCGCCCATAGACATGCTGTCCGGCTTATATATCTCGCCGTAATCATTTCCGTAATTTCTCTGAGCGAACGACTCCTCCACGGCTTCAACTCCTATATAGAGTCCCCATTCCTCGCCGTTTACGCTTATATAAACGTAACTGCAAAGGGGCGCCGCGACTCCCATCTCTCTCATCATCGTATAGCTCAGATAATCCTTCATATAAGTATTATCCTGAATAATATTGTTTAGCGATATCTTATCGAGTCCGTCGTAATTTATACTGCCGTCATAGTGATCGAACTCTATCTTAAAGCTGTACCTGTCCGAATTCATACTTGAAACGCTGGAGAGCGATGTATTTCCTTTAGGTCTTATGCCTACGTTATACAGCGTCTCGCCGTCTATAGTCACGTTACAGCTTATATACTCCTCGGCCATAGCGTTTTCGAGCATTTCGTTCCAATCGTCTTCATCGACCTCAATATTAAGAGTATGCACGTAAGAATCGTCGAATATAGTATACTCGTACTCCATACTCACGCCGACGCTCCCGTCTCGGTTCATTCCTATATAGGTAAAAACGCACGTAAATATCAAAGCTACGATCAATACAGCTATACATACGATCGTTATATATCTGTTTTTTATCATAATCTTATCCTTAATTTTTTCTTTCTTAACCCTAACCGCGTATTACATATATAATATTAAAGGGAGAAAATCATTTCTCCCTAAACTCAGTTCATATACTCTCCGTTGTAGCTCACAAGAACCGCGTTATTTACGCCCTGCATGTTTGCGAGCGCGTTTATAAATTTAGTGTTTTCCTCTATCAATCTTACCTCGTAATTAAGCTCCACGCCGTCCTTTGAGACCGTTTTAGATTTTATAACAAGCTTCTTAACGTTTTCTTTCAAATATTCTCTAACCACGTTTTCCGTATCTTCGCCCGAACAGCTTATAACTACTATATAGGGCGAATCCTTCGACTTCTTGTTGCAAAAAACGAGTAGTATAACGCCGATAACGACGCTTCCGAACACCGCGAGAGGTATCATTCCCGCCGCCAGCACTATCCCGGCCGCGATCGCCCAGAACAGGAACGCAATATCGAGAGGTTCCTTTATAGCCGTCCTGAAACGCACGATCGACAGCGCGCCGACCATACCGAGCGAGAGGATCACGTTGCTGGTTACCGCCAGTATAACGAAAGTCGATATCATAGTAAGCGCGATCAGCGTCACGCTGAATCCCGACGAATACATAACGCCGCTGAACGTCTTTTTATATACCAAAAATATAAATAGACCTATCGCGAAAGCCAACGCTAAAGCTATGACCATATCCAATATGGATATATAAGTCACGTTATCTAAAAAGTCCGATTTAAATATATCGTTAAATGTCATATTCCTTGAGTATATACCGGCGTATATACCTTCCTCCTTAATATTTATTTTATATCTTTATATAGTTTACAAATATTATCCGTACATCCTGCACGCCGCGTATTTGGAAAACGCGCCGCTTCTTCTGTTCTCAAGCTGAAGCGCGTCCTTTATCACCGACGGAATAAATTCGTCGTATTTTACCTCCAAAAGAATAGGCGAATCCATAGCCGGGACCGTAGCCATATCGATATCGAAAATATCGTGATTATACATCCCGGTCTTTATGTTATAGTCGAAAGTAAGTCTAACGTTTCCCGCCTTGAAAACGTACGGCTCGCGCGTATAATCTACTATTACCTTAGGCGCGAGCCCGTTATTTTTGATCTTGAGATAAAATTCCTGAACGAGCTTATCGCCGCTTTCTATCATCCATTCTATATCGCCTTTTAATATCTTTTCGGTCTCCTCTCTGCTGAGACAAGCAGATACTTTATTGCAAAGACTGTTGATCTTGCTCTTCTTTTCAAGATTGATATGAGAAAAATCGTTGTTATAAATACGTATTCTAAACTTCTCGCGGTTATTTACGCCGTACAGCTTTTCCTTAAGAGCCTTATCGTATATATTATCGAAATAAAGGCTTCTTATAAAATACTGTCCCGACTCGCTCGCATGAGGATCTACATCCATAATAAGCTGTATCCTTCGCTTCAATATCAGATAATCGAAGTAATTGATTCTATATTTGTACTCATGTCTGAATTTCATCTAATTCCTCCTGTCATAAATTTATAATTGATCCGCTTTATTTTAACAAATTTAAAGCGTTTATTAAATCTACGTTAAATATAAATAAAAAACCTTAAATTCACCTTAATAAAATTTTAAACAAACTATTAATTAACTATAAACAAAACGTTACGCGCCGATTCCGCATTGTTGAAAAGTCAAATAAAATAATAAGTTATACACATAATCCACACTATACATGTGGAAAACTATTTAATAACATGTGTATAAAAATTCTATAAAAACAGTTCTGTGTATTCTGTGGAATATAAAAACAGATAACGCACAAATTATCAACAAGCTCAAAATAACGTTTTTACTTGTATATTCTGCATTATATACATTTTGAACACCGCCAACTACAACCGCAGCAACTATAAATATTATATATTATATTATTTATATATAAACTGTTACAAAATTGATCTATTCAAATCATTCTGATCGCAATCGTTTCAGACGATTTAATATTTTGATTCAAAATAAAAATACAAAACATATAAATTTATAATTGACAAAACAGAATTTATGTATTATAATCATATTTAATTAGAGATTAGACGAGATTAGACGAGATTAGACGAGATTAGACGAGTTATTTAGATTAGACGAGATTAGAAGCCGAATAATCCAAGAGGATCGTATTCGGAAAACAAAATAGTATTTTATATTTAAAAATTTTAATATATCGAATAATTAGTCTGCTCTAATAATTTAAACAGAGGAGGCTGTTTTTTTATGTTCTATCCTGAATATCAAAAAATCAAGGATTACGGAGAAAAATTCAATCTTATCCCCGTATCTATTTCGCTTTTCGCGGATATGGATACGCCAATTTCAACATTTAAGAAACTGGAGACCGAAAAATTTTGTTTCCTTTTGGAGTCCGTAGAGGGCAGCGAGGAGACCAACAGATATTCATTTATCGGCAGGAATCCGTTCCTCACTTTTAAAAGTTATAAAGACGAGGCGTATATCGAAGATTTCAACGGTAATACGGTCAAGGAGCGCGGTAATCCTATAGAGATACTCAGAAAATACGTTAAAAAGTATTCCTCGCCGGTCATAGAAGGTATTCCCTCGTTCAGCGGCGGAGCGGTCGGACATTTCTCTTACGATATAGTAAGGCTTACCGAAGATTTGCCGAACGCGCCGGAGGACGATATAGGTTGTCCGGATATGAATTTTATGTTCATGGACGAGATAATAGCTTTCGACCATAAGGCGCAGCGGATAATAATAACCGTGAATATGCACGTAGACGAAGATACCGATCTAAAACTTCAATATTCAAGGGCGACCGAGCGGCTTTTGGAAATACGTTCCGAAATACTCAGGACGCTCGATAGGGATATAAAGCCGAAAACGAATTTCAGGAGCCTGTCGAAACCTAAAAGCAATGTAACGAAGGCCGAATTCTGTAAAAATGTTGAAAAAGCGAAGGAATACATAAAAAACGGGGATATTTTTCAGGTAGTTCTTTCTCAAAGATTTTGTATAGAGAATTATAACTATCCTTTCAACGCGTATAGGGCTATAAGGGTGATAAACCCTTCGCCGTATATGTATTATCTTAAGTTCGACGGCTATCAAATAGCCGGAGCTTCGCCCGAACTGCTCGTCAGGGTGGAAAACGGCGAGGTTATGACGAGTCCTATAGCGGGCTCAAAACCGAGAGGAAAGACCGATGAAGAGGATATGCAAAACGAAAAGGAGCTTATAAACGACCCCAAGGAAAACGCAGAACACGTGATGTTGGTAGATCTCGGAAGAAACGATATAGGCAAGGTATCCGAGTTCGGGACCGTTAAGGTCACAAAGTACAAGTATATACAGAGATTTTCGCATATCATGCATATGACTTCCGACTGTAAGGGCAGGCTCAGAGCGGATAAGGACGCGTTCGACGCGCTGACGAGCGTTCTTCCGGCCGGAACGCTGTCCGGGGCGCCGAAGATAAGAGCGATGGAGATAATAGACGAGCTTGAAAACGTAAAGAGAGGGATCTACGGCGGAGCTATAGGGTATATAAGCTTTAACGGTAATATGGATTCGTGCATCACTATAAGAACGGCAGTGTTTAAGGATAATAAGGCATACGTCCAGGCGGGCGGAGGAATAGTTTACGATTCGATACCCGAAAACGAATATGAAGAGAGCGTAAACAAGTCGATGGCCATGATCAGCGCGATAGAGACCGCGGCGGATCTTTAAGCGATATACATATTAAGGAGGACGGAAATGATAATCATAATAGACAATTACGATTCGTTTACATATAACCTCTATCAATATGTTGGAACTCTGAACAGCGATATAGAGGTATACAGAAACGATAAAATATCTATGGACGAGATAAGAGAGAAGGCGCCCGAGAGAATAATCCTCTCGCCGGGGCCTAAGTATCCCGACGACGCGGGGATATGTATCGAAGTAGTAAAACGACTTGGAAGCGAAATACCTATTTTGGGCGTTTGCCTCGGTCATCAGTCGATAGGCCGAGCGTTCGGCGGAAATATAGTAAGAGCTAAAATTCCCATGCACGGCAAGCCGGACGAGATAGAGATAGACGCGGGATCGAAATTGTTTTCGGGGCTCGATAAAAAAATAACGGTAGGAAGGTATCATTCGCTTATTATTGAAAAAGAGTCCCTGCCCGAATGTCTTAAGATAACCGGAATGAGCGAAGACGGCTCGATAATGGCCATAGAACATAAGGAATATCCGGTGTATGGTATACAATTTCATCCCGAATCCTATTTGACAAAAGACGGGATGAAAATAATAGAAAACTTTTTGAAAATATCTTAGATCGATAAAAAATATATGAAAAAACGGAGGTAATCATAAATGAATAATATAGATATAAACGCAGTACAGAATAAAATGAGAGGATACATAAATAAGCTTGCTGACGGCGAAAACCTGACTTACGGAGAAGCCGAGGCGGCTATGGGATATATTTTGGACGGCGGAGCTACTCAGGCTCAGATAAGCGCGTATCTCACGGCTATACGGATAAAGGGCGAGACTACGGACGAGATAAGCGGGAGCGCGGCCGGGATGAATAAGAAGGCCGTGCATATCACGCCGGACGTTAAGGATTACGTGGACTGCGTAGGAACCGGCGGAGACGGCACGAATACTTTTAATATATCCACGACCTCGGCGTTCGTCATAGCCGGAGCGGGAGCGGCGACGGCGAAGCACGGGAACAGGGCGGTATCGAGCAAATGCGGCGCGGCCGACGTTTTGGAGGCGCTCGGCGTAAATATAAACGTTACTCCAGAGAAAGTAAAGGAATGCGTTGAAAAAATAGGTATAGGCTTTATGTTCGCAAGAACGATGCACCCGCATATGACCAACGTGACTCAGGTGAGGAACGAGCTTAAAATGAGGACTATGTTTAATATACTCGGCCCGCTCTCGAATCCGTCGAACGCCAAGCATCAGCTTATAGGTTCCTTCAGTCCCTGCCTTACAAACCCGATGGCTCATTCGATGCTAAAGCTCGGGATAGTCTCGGGGATGGTAGTATGCGGAATCGATAACAATATGGACGAGATCTCAATAATAGGAGAGACGCAGATATCCGAGATAAAGGACGGCAAGGTGATAGACTACAACATAACCCCCGAAGAATTTGGATTTAAGAGGGCTACGCCCGAGGATATAACAGGCGGTACGGCAGAAGAAAACAAAAAGTATACGCTTGTAGTATTAAACGGAGAAAAGAGTCCAAAGAGAGATATAGTTCTGCTGAACGCCGGAGCGGCTTTATACGTAGTCGGAAAAGCCGAAACGTTTAAAAATGGGATAGAACTTGCGGCCAAATCTATAGATAGCGGCGCGGCGCTTGAAAAGCTGAACGCGCTCATAAAAATGACGAACGAATAGACGGCGGCGCGGAAGAATAATAAAAAGGCGCAAATAGCGTAGGCGCGCCGTCGCCCTTGACAGCTAAGACAAAACAAGCGCTTTAAAAAAGCCGCCGACGGCGAGGAACTCAAGAACAAGTCAAGTATATAGGCCGTCGGATAAAACAGCGTAGCGCTTGTTTAGCGCGCAGTCAAGGGTAAACAAAACTGCGTTTTGCGACTGGATTATTTGCCTCGGGCTCAAAATCTAAGAACAAATCGAACGGAGAGAGATGAAAATGGATATACTCGAAAAAATAACGACAAAGAAAAAGGAATACCTTATCGAAAGAAAAAATACCGCCGACGGGCTTAAAATATTGGATATTATGGGAGAGAGCGAGGCGGACAGTAAAATTATCAAAGAAAAACTCGGCGTCGTTTACAACAGAAAAAAACAGCCTCTCAGCTTGTATAAGGCTTTGAAAGATAACCCGGATATCTCTATAATAGCCGAAATAAAAAAGGCCTCGCCGTCTAAGGGGATTATACGCGAGGATTTCGATCATATGGAGATAGCGAAGGCGTATCTTGAGTCGGACGTTCAGGCGATGTCCATACTTACCGAGAGAGATTTTTTTATGGGGCGCGAGGAGTATTTGACCGACGTTTCAAGGATATCGGATATACCTATACTCAGAAAGGATTTTATAGTAGACGAGTTCCAAATCTACGAGGCGTACGCGCTCGGCGCCGACGCGGTTCTGCTGATAATGGCGGAGCTGGACGATAAAGACGCGAAAAGGTTTAAAACGGCGGCGGATAAGCTGTCGCTTGAATGTTTGGTCGAGACGCACAGCAAGGAGGAGATCGAGCGGGCTTTAAATATCGGCGCGGATATAATAGGGATAAACAACAGGGATCTTAAGACCTTTGTAACTGATATAAAGAATACTGAAAAGCTGATAGGATATATCCCGAATGATAAAGCGATAGTATCCGAAAGCGGGATAAAAAACGCGGCCGATCTCGAATATTTAAAAAGTATAGGCGCGGACGGGGCTTTGATAGGAGAGGCGTTTACCGGACGGGATGATATAAAAAAAGCGGTCTGCGATATGCGAGGCCGGCGGGAGCCGATAGGATGAGTATGATCAAGATATGCGGGCTTACAAGATACGAGGATATAGAGGCGGTCAATTCATATCTTCCGGATTTTATAGGTTTTATATTTTATAGAAAAAGCAAAAGGTATATAGAGCCTGAAAAAGCCGCGGCGCTTAAAAAGGCGCTCGATAAAAGGATAAAGGCGGTCGGAGTATTTGTAAACGAGGATATAGACGAACTTACAGATACCGCGCTTAAGGTAGGTTTGGATATAGTTCAGCTCCACGGCGGCGAGGATAACGATTATATAAAAGAGGTCAAAGACAGAACCGGTCTCGAGGTCTGGAAGGCGTTCGGGATAAAGGACGGCTTCAATATAGAGCGAATAAACCGATGCGCGGCGGACAGAGTCTTGGCCGACGCGTATACCGAAAGTTACGGCGGCGCGGGGAGAATTTTTAACTGGGATATAATAAAGACCGCCGAAAACGCAAGAAATAAAATAATATTAGCAGGCGGGCTTGACAGCATGAATATAGAATCCGCCGCGCGGAACGCGGCTCCGTACGCTTTAGACCTGAGCAGCGGGGTCGAGACCGGCGGATTTAAGGATGAAAAAAAGATCAAAGAGATAGTTAGAATAGTGAGAAATTTAGAAAGCAAAGCGGGAGAACGATATGGAATACCAAAAACAAGAAAATAACGTAGATTTAAATAAAAAAGGAAAGTTCGGGATATACGGCGGTCAATACGCGCCGGAGACGCTGATGCGGGCGCTCGAGGAGCTGGAAGAGGCGTATGAAAGCGCGAAGAACGATCCCGAATTTGTAAAAGAACTGGATTTTTATTTTAAGGAATACGCCAACCGTCCGTCGCTCTTGTATTACGCGGAGCGGATGACTAAAGATCTGGGCGGCGCGAAGGTATATCTTAAGAGAGAGGATCTGAACCATACCGGAGCGCATAAGATAAACAACGTCTTGGGACAGGCTCTGCTTGCGAAGCGGATGGGCAAGAAAAAAGTAATAGCCGAGACAGGAGCCGGACAACACGGAGTCGCGGCCGCGACCGCCGCGGCGCTGTTCGGTATGGAGTGCGAGGTGTTTATGGGCGAGGAGGACGTAAGACGCCAAAACCTGAACGTGTTTAGAATGGAACTTTTGGGAGCTAAGGTAACTCCGGTGAGATCGGGAACGGGAACGCTTAAAGACGCCTGCAACGAAGCTATGCGCGCTTGGGCGGGCAGGGCGGACGATACGTTCTATATTCTCGGCTCGACTATGGGTCCGCATCCGTATCCGACGATAGTAAGAGATTTTCAGAGCGTTATCGGCAGAGAGATAAAGGAGCAGATACTTGAGAAGGAAGGACGGCTGCCGAACGCGGTCATCGCCTGCGTGGGCGGCGGGAGCAACGCCATGGGCGCGTTTTATGAATTTATAGAAGATGAGGACGTAAGATTGATAGGAGCGGAAGCCGGGGGCGACGGCGTAGATACCGAGCGTCATGCGGCGACTATGACAAAGGGGAGCGTCGGCGTTCTGCACGGTATGAAATCGCTGTTTCTTCAGGACGAGTACGGCGGCATCACGCCGGTATACTCGATCTCCGCCGGACTCGATTACCCCGGCGTCGGACCGGAACACGCGTATCTTAAGGATACCGGCAGAGCCGAATACTATCCGGTAACGGATAAAGAGGCCGTGGACGCGTTCAGGTATCTGACAAAAACCGAGGGTATAATCCCGGCAATAGAGAGCTCGCACGCGGTAGCTCAGGCGATTAAGCTGGTTCCGGACATGGATAAGGACGATATCGTAGTAATAAACTTATCCGGCAGAGGCGATAAGGACGTATATTCGGTAGCTAAATTTATGAGGGTGAAACTCGATGAAGAATAATGTGGAAAACAGGATAGATATTCTGTTTAAAAATCTTAAAAACGAGAATAAAAAAGCGTTTATAACGTTTGTTACCGCGGGCGATCCCGATATAGATACTACCTTGGATATAGTTCTTGAGATGGAGAAAAACGGCGCCGATCTGGTCGAGCTCGGGATACCGTTTTCGGATCCTATCGCAGAAGGCCCGGTGATCCAGGAGGCGAATATCCGCGCGCTTGAAAACGGGATCAATTTAGATAAGATATTCGATATGGTAAAGAAATTGCGGCTCAAGACCGAAATACCTATAGTTTTTCTGATGTACTTTAACAGTATACTGGCGTACGGAAAGGAAAAATTCTTTGAAAACTGTAATTTATCCGGCGTGGACGGCGTTATAGTCCCAGACCTTCCAGTCGAGGAGAGCTGGGAGATAGAAGAGTATACCGAAAAGTACGGAGTATATCAAATACTGCTCGCGGCGCCGACCTCGACCGAGGAGAGAGTAGAAAAAATATGCAAAAAGGCCAAGGGATTCTTATACTGCGTATCCTCGCTTGGCGTTACAGGCATGAGAAACGCGTTCGCCACAAACTTCGACGAGATGTTTGAAAAGCTGAATAAGATATCCGATATACCAAAATGTCTCGGCTTCGGCATATCCAAGCCGGAGCACGTTAAAAATCTAAAGGGCTACGCAGACGGCCTGATAGTCGGCAGCGCGATAGTTAAAAGCATAGCCGACGGAGAAACTATAGACGAGAAAATAAAGAACGCGGCGGATAAGACCCGCGAGCTAAAAGAGGCTTTTTGAGGCTGGTTGAAAGGTTTTTATTTGTATGACATAGGCGCGCCGGTATAAATATATGGTCGGCGCGCTTGTTTTGATCTCAAATTCAATCGCCTATGTATTCTAAAAGGTCTCCGGGCTCGCAGCCGAATATTTCGCATAATTTGGCGATGGTAGAGAAACTTACGGCGGTTATTTTACCGTTTTTAATTTTATCAACGTCGCCGCTGAGTAAATGCAGCTTAGCGGCCAGTTCGCTTATAGAGATATTTCGTTCTGACATGAGCTCGTCTAACTTAAATATGATCTTTCCCATAAATATTACTCTTCGTATAATATCATTTATCAAAATATTTAAATATCAAAGGATTTGCTTTCGTTCTATCAATTTTTCTCTTCTGTCGAGCCGCTTTGAATATCTTTCGTAATCGGTAAGTATTATTCCCATATACAGCATGTTGTTTATAGCGAGCTGGGTCACCCGCGAGAACATCGCGCCGCCGTATATCACCATATCCGAATTGCCGGTCGGCAGTATCGTATCGGCGTATTTGCAGACGGCGCTGTTTTCGTTATTGGTTATGGCGATAGTATTCGCGCCGGAGCGTTTGGCGTTTTTGATAGCCTCGACCGTGTCCTCGGACGTTCCGGACAGAGAGATACATACCGCGGCGTCTTTTTCGTCTAAGTTGTACGCGCTCACTCTTTGAAGATAAGAATCCTGAAACGACATGCATTTGATACCCAGATACGTCAGCTTGTTGACGAGGTCTATGACCGCGGCGTACGAATTTTCAACTCCGTATACGCCTACGCACTGCGAATGCGAGATGATCTCCACCGCTTTTTTTAGATTTTTCAGGTTGGAAGCTTTAAGAGTCTCGTCGAGCATATATATCGCTGTAGCGGTCGTTTTTGCGGCCAGTTTTTCCATGGTATCCCAGGGATTTAAGTTGGTGGTCTCTATAATGTTGTTCTTCTTTTCTTCTTCTTCGCTGTTTTTGATATATAAGCTGTGTTTAAACGCCTTATAACCGTCGAACCCCGCCGTCTTTAAAGCGCGCATAACGGTGGGCTGACTGACTCCGGATTTTTCGCTCAGCTCTCGGAGCGACATCTTTTTTAAGTTGTGTTTGTTGTTAAGTATATATTCCGCGGCCTTTTTTTCGGACGGTCTGAGCAGCGGATATACCGATTTTAGTTTTAGTTCTATAGAACCAGGCATAATTTATCATTCCTCTATGAAATTTTACAGCGGCGGATTTGATAGTATAAAAATTTACATGATCCGCCCGGCTATTATATTATACGCTCCGATCATTGTAGTTTCAATCAAAAAGATGTTAAATTGATATAAATTAAATTACAAATTTTCAGAGATTATCCGAAAAATTTGTAGCGCCGCGCGATAGGATATGATTTAAAATAAAACCAGACGTTTCGGGGTTTAGCAAAACGGATCTAAAAATGTATGACGACAAACGCTACATAATACCGGCCTGAGTATTTCGTTTTTTTTATATTTTACAATAACTTTCGATTTTTTTGATAGATGTATATTTTGATAATGCGCTATAATTAACCTGCTCGTAAGAGATAGAAAAAAACATTAAAAAAGAGGTAATAGAATGCTTGAACTCAAAAATTTGAAAAAGAGATACGGGAGCAACGAGGTACTGAGCGATATTTCTTTGGACGTTAAGGATGGAGAGATAGTTTCGGTTTTGGGACCGTCGGGCTGCGGCAAGACGACGCTGCTCAACACTATACTCGGTATTACCGATATAAGCGGCGGACAGATAATCTTCAACGGCGAAGACATAACGAAAAAACCGATGCAGCAGCGCGGATTTAATATAGTTTTTCAGGACTACGCGTTGTTTCCAAACCTTAACGCTTATAAAAACATAACGTACGGACTCAGAAACAACCCAGGGATATCGACAAAAGAAGAGGTAGACGAGCTTATAGACCTGCTCGATTTAAGACCGCATCTGAATAAAAAGATAAGCGAGCTTTCGGGCGGACAGAAGCAGAGGGTCGCGTTTGCGAGAACTCTCGTAGTAAAGCCGAAGCTTTTGCTCCTGGACGAACCGCTTTCGGCTCTCGACGGAGTTATAAAGGAATCTATCAAGGAGAGGATAAAATATATAGCCCGCGAGTATAATCTTACGACGATCATAGTCACGCACGATCCCGAGGAGGCGCTCACTCTTTCGGACAGAGTATTGATACTCAATAAGGGCAGGATCTCTCAATATTCCAAGCCGGAGGATATAATCCACGCTCCTAAAAATAACTTTGTAACCGAATTTATTTTAAACCAGCTGATAATCAAGAGAAATAATATATTCAGTTTGTTTGGAGAGCAGTACGCTCAGACTATGGCTTAAATAAAATTAAATTTACGAGGTGAATAAAATGCGCAGCGGTAAAGAAATTAGAGCTATATTTTGGTTTGTAAGCGCGCTGTTTATAATATTTCTTATACTTCCGGTACTGTTCGTGCTCATACAATCGTTTAGGACGGATATAGGAGTCGGCTTCGGAAGATATATAGACGTGTTTACGTCGAACGGATTTTTGGAGGCTCTGGGCAACAGCTTTTTGGTATCCGCGGTAAGCGGCGTCATAACGGTGATCGTAGCCTTTATACTGGCGTATACGGTAAATAATACGAATATCCCGGAAAGACTGAAAAAGATAATCTCGTCGGTCACGGTATTTCCGATGCTTCTGCCTACTATTACATACGGGTTTGCGATCATCTATTCGTTTGGAAAACAGGGACTTATAACGAATATTTTAGGCTTCGCTCCGTTCGATATATACGGATTCAAGGGTCTGGTAATCGGATATGTGATATATACTCTGCCCATAGCGTTTTTGCTTATAAACAACACTTTTAAGTATATAGATAAAAAATTTATAGTGGTATCGAGACTGATGGGCGACAACAAGCTCGGAACGTTTTTTATAACGTGTATCCGCCCGCTTATGGGAACTCTCGGCGCGGCGTTCATACAATCGTTCTTCCTGAGCTTCACCGATTTCGGTATCCCGGCGGCTATCGGCGGAGAGTTTGAAGTAGTCGCGACGGTTTTATATAACGAAATGCTCGGTTCGGTTCCGAATTTCAACAACGGAGCCGTGGTGGCGGTGGTAATGCTCATACCGTCGGCGCTCAGCATACTGCTCCTTAACTATCTGGAAAAATTCAATTTCAGATATAATAAGACCGGAGAGGTCGAGATAGAGAGGAGCAGGATAAGAGATATAGTATGCGCGGCGTTGTCGATAGCGATACTTATCTGCGCGCTTTCGATATTTCTGGTAATAGCGATAATCCCGTTCGTAGAGATGTGGCCGTACAGGCTCGGATTCTCGCTTGAGCATATAACGTCGCTGTTTACGGACGACAGCCTGCTGAGTATATACGTAAACTCGCTGATCGCGGCGACCCTTACCGCGGTCTTCGGAACGATATTGGCTTACGGAGCCGCGCTCGTGACGTCGAGAAGTCGGATAAGCAATAAGTGCAAACAAATAATCGAGAGTATGGCGCTTGTGATAAACACTATTCCCGGTATGGTATTGGGTATCGCGTTCATGCTTTCGTTCTCGGGAACGGCGGCGCAGGGAAGCATGTTTTTGATAGTGATATGTAATATAATCCACTTCTTTTCGACGCCGTATCTTATGATGAAAAACTCGCTGTCCAAGATGAACGAGTCGTGGGAGACCACCGCTATGCTGATGGGCGACAGTTGGGTGAAGACGATCGTAAGGATAGTTACTCCAAACGCGGGTTATACGATACTCGAAGTTCTCAGCTATTACTTTGTAAACGCGATGGTCACGATAAGCGCGATAATCTTTATAGTGGGGCCGCATACCATGGTCATCACTACCAAGATAAAAGAATTGCAGCATTACGCCAAATTCGACGATATATTCGCGCTCTCTCTGCTGCTGCTCGTTACGAACGCGGCGATCAAGGGAATATTCAATCTGCTTGCGAAAAAAAAGACCGCTAAGAAAAAAGCGGATAAAAAAGCAAATATAGAAAATATAAACGAAAAGGGAGTTGTTTTATCATGAAAATACTCAAGAAAATATTAGCCGTAGGTATGATAGGATTGATAGCGTTCTCCGCGGCCGCGTGCGGCGGAGAAAGCCAGGATCAGGTAGTAATATATACGAACGCCGACCAGGAAGCCGTAGAAGCGATGGAAAACGCGCTTGACAATAACGGTTACGAGGGCAGATATATACTTCAGACGTTCGGAACGTCTGAACTCGGCGGCAGGATCCTGGCGGAGGGTACGAACATTGAAGCCGATCTGATAACCATGAGCTCGTTTTATATAGAGAGCGCGCAGGCTGAAAATTCTATGTTTTTAGATCTGACTTTTGACACAAACGCGATGAAGGAATATCCGTCGTACTACACGCCGATCACCTGCCAGGAGGGCGCTTTAATAATAAATACTGAAGCTCTGGCCGCGGAAGGGTTGGAAGCTCCGACTTCCATAAAAGATCTGGCCGATCCTAAGTACGAGGGCATGATCTCGATCCCGGATATAGAGGGTTCTTCCACGGGCTGGCTTTTGGTTCAGGACGTGATCAGCGGATATAGCGAGGACGAGGCTAAAACGATCATGAGCGGAATAATCAAAAACGCGGGTCCTCATCTTGAAAGCTCCGGCTCCGGACCTATCGAAAAAGTTCGTTCGGGCGAGGTTCCGATAGCGTTCGGACTCAGACATCAGGCGGTGAGAGATAAAAACGACGGACTTCCCATAGATTACATAGACCCGTCGGAGGGCAACTTCTCGCTCACCGAGTCGGTCGCGGTGATAGACCACGGCGAGGAGGCGGATCCGCTCGCGATGGAGATGGCCGAGTGTATTATAAAGAACGGCAGAAGCGAACTGCTCCAGACCTACCCCGTACCGCTTTATAACGGAGAGGAAGCCGATGAAAACGCTATGTCGGCGTATCCGGCGGAGTTCTCGCAGCCGCTTACGGTAGAACTGCTCGAAGAACATAAGGCGTTTGTAGACGAGTGCAGACAGTAGACCGAATAGGATCAAAATTTTAAGCATGAAAGGTGAATTTAAGTGATTAATTATAAATTATTGACTCCGGGTCCGCTTACGACTACGGATACCGTAAAGAGAGAAATGCTTGTAGACCATTGCACATGGGACGAAGATTATAAAAAGATAACGAGGGATATATGCGCGCGTTTGTTAAAACTCGCGCATGTGGATGATGACGAATATACTGCGGTCCTCATGCAGGGAAGCGGAACGTTCGGCGTGGAATCGGTAATATCTTCGGTAGTTCCTAAAGACGGAAAGCTCGCGGTCTTGATAAACGGCGCCTACGGCAGAAGGATCGCCGAGATCGCGGAGCGGCACAGTATCCCGCTTGAAAAGGTCGAGTTTGAATATAACAAGATCCCCGACGCCGAAACTGCAGAAAGAATAATAAAGGAAAACGGGATAACCCATCTCGCAATGGTTCACTGCGAAACCACGACCGGAATACTCAACGATATAAGCTCGATCGGCGAGGTCTGCAAAAGAAACGGCGTCGTTTATATAGTCGACGCAATGTCGAGCTTCGGCGGTATAGATATAGACGTTAAGGATCTGGGCGTAGATTTCATAATAAGCAGCGCGAATAAATGCATACAAGGCGTTCCCGGTTTTTCTTTCATAATCGCGAAAAAGTCGGAGCTTATGAAAACGAAGGGCGTCGCGGACACCCTGTCTCTCGATCTTTACGATCAGTGGGCGGGTATGTCCGTGGACGGAAAATGGAGATTTACTTCTCCGACCCACGTAGTTCTCGCCTTCTCAAAGGCGCTCGAAGAGCTTGAAGAGGAAGGCGGGATCGAGGCCAGATACGACAGATATTTAAAGAATAGTACCTCTCTCAGAGAAAAAATGGCGGATATGGGCTTTAAGGCGTATGTTGATAAAAGCGTTCAGTCGCCGATAATCACCACCTTCGAGTATCCCGAGTCGAGCGATTTTAAATTCTCGTTCGACGAGATGTATAAATACATAAAGGAGAGAGGCTACGCTATCTACCCCGGAAAGCTGGACGGGATGAACACGTTCAGGATAGGAAATATCGGAGAGATATATCTTGAGGATATAGAAAAGCTCTGCGGAATAATCAAAGATTATATGGAGGAGAAAAAATGAGCGACAGATATGGAATAGAAGCGGTGATATTCGACTGGGCGGGAACTACCGTCGACTACGGCTGTTTCGCGCCGGTAAACGCTTTCGACGAGGCTTTTAAGGAATTTAATATAGAGCCGACTATGGAAGAGATAAGAAAACCCATGGGTATGCTTAAGATCGATCATATAAAGACCATGCTCGAATTTGAAAGGATAAAGATGGCGTGGTATAAGGAATACGGCAGGGCGTACGACGACGAGGACGTTAAAAACATATACGGCGCCTTTGAAAGGAAACTGCTCGAAGGCCTAAAGAAGTTCTCGGCTCCAAAGCCCGGCGTAGTCGAGCTTACGGGATATTTAAGAGAAAACGGGATAAAGATCGGCTCCACCACGGGCTATAACGATAAGATGATGGATATAGTAAAGCCCGCCGCCGCGGAATTGGGATACGAGCCGGATCTCTGTATAACTCCCGACTCGACCGGCGGATCGGGACGTCCTTACCCGTATATGATCTTTGAGAATATAAAAGCGTTCGGTATAAGATCGGTGAGAAAGGTCGTAAAGGCGGGCGATACCGTTTCGGACATTTTAGAGGGAAAAAACGCCGGAGTATGGTCGGTGGGAGTTATCGAAGGCAGCTCCGAGCTGGGACTTACCGATGATGAATTTTTAAATCTGAGCGAAAATGAAAGAAAATCGCAAAAGGAGCGGGTGAGAAACAGCTTCTTTGAAGCCGGAGCGGATTTTGTAGTAGAACGTATATCGGATATAAAATATCTGGTCGAATCGCTCTGATAAGTTAGGTTACTACAGTTTTTGATTGTTTTTTCTATAATGGCGCGCCCGATCGTTTTTGCGGGCGCGCTTTAGTTTGTCTGTTGAACGCGGAACGTCCGTTATTGGAGAAATTCGAGTCTCGTTCGTTTACCGCGCGCATAGAGATACGCAAGCCGCCATATGAGTGATCGTTATATACGGCGCGGCGGCGTTAAATCAGTTTGTTTGCCTTATGCGCATGGATCAAAATACGAACCTCGGATATACGTCGTCGGTCTCAAACGGCGAGAACTCCGGCTCGGGGAGTATTATATTCTCCCTCGGCGGGATCGGATCGTTCATTAAAAAATATTTGAGTTCGTCGTAGAGGTGATCCTCCTGCTTGGTGTCCACGTCCTCGGGATAGGTTTCGTCGTATTTGAGCTGAGGCAGGGTGCGGATCATGTTTTTACAGGTGTCGAAGAAATATATCATCGGAAGACCTTCCGCGTCGAAGGACAGTCTGTAATGAACCTGCATTTTTCCGGCCAAGCGGTCGTTTTTTCCCTTTTCGAAGTATACGCCGCAGCGCTCCATCATATCGGCGATACTGCCCTCTGAAGAACCGGTCGAGTTCCAGATAGCCGGGTCGGCTATCCCGGTTATATGAAGCCCGCTCTCCTCCTCGTTCTCTATCTCGCGTATCTTCTCGGCGATCTTCTGAGCGGTCCAGCGGACTCCGACGTCCGGCTTTCCCGTACAGCCGTAGAGTTCGCGGTAATTGTAGACTCTCCCGTCGTAGTCTACCGCGTACCAGGAGACGGCGAACGGCTTTGAATAGCCGAAGTCGAACGAGCGGAATCTGCGCCACTCTTTCGGTATCTTAAAGGGTTTTATAACATGGGTGTTTCTGCGGGTCTTATAGCCTTTGGGATTGTTCCGCCATTCGCTGAATACCTGACCGTCGAATATATCCCACTCGCCGTAGAGCAGCGCCCTCTTTTCGTTTTCGGGGAGTTGGCCGAGCCTTTTTATATAGTTCTCGTCCGCCTGCATCAAGAATTTGTTGTCCTGAACGAATGAGGGGATAAAAAGCCTCTTCGTCCCGTCGGCGGTCGTATGTTCCACGCCCGGCTCGAAGCCGTCTATAAACCGGCTCTTCACCCAGGTATGACCTATCCCGCCGGGATTGGTGCTGGACTTTATCTGTTTGGGATAGTCGTTTACCCCTCTGACTCTCGAGAGCAGATATGTGTACTGGCCTTCGGTAAAATGCGTTAATTCGTCGAACCTGACTATATCGTATTCGGCGCCCTGGTATCTTAAAACGTCGGTCTCGCTCGCGCAGTATCCGAATTCGATCACAGAACCGTTTAAAAAAATCCATTTTTTGTCCGAGGTTTTATACTTCGCCGCTGAAGTCGGATATATTAGCAGAGAATTCATGATAAGCGAATGCTCCAGCTCCGGAAAGGTACGTCTTAATATAAGCTGATGGCTCCGCGGATATTTGAGCGCGAATAAAAGCGCGTCTATGAGCTGTCCGTACGACTTGCCGCCGCCCGCCGCGCCGCCGAATAACACCTCGTCCGCGGTCGAATTTATAAATTGGAGCTGAGTTTTGGTTATATTTAGATCAAGCGTCGTTTGCATAAAATCACCTCGATTCTCATTTGATAGTATTACATGTCGCGCGTCCGCGCCGTCAGCTTTTAATTTAATGCGTTTTTTAGGCGGCCGGAACGGCTATCGGAGCGCCTGAGAAAAGCGCGTATATTTTCGCCGCTCTTAGATCGCGCCGGATCTAAACGATCTTTATATTGACCTCAAGTTTGACGCCTCCGTCGTCGATAACGTTTTCGGGCGGACCCAGCAGATTGAGTATCTCTTTTGCGGCGGACAGCTCTATTCGTCCGTCTCCGCAGCTTAGAAGCTCGCACATCTTACAAAGAGCGCGGTTCGAGCGGTCGTTTACGTCGTCCTGCTTTAAAACTTTGCAGAGTTCGTCCGCCTCCGCGTTTGGGTCGAAGCCGTTCTCGCCGTTTTCGCATTGCGTTTCGGCTTCGCCGCCGCTTCCATCGTCTGAAATATTGTTTGAATTTTCACACAATTCTTCGGAAGAAGCGTTTGATTTTTTACACTTTTTTTCAGCGATCTTATCCTTAATTGAATTTTCGCCGTTTGCCTCAAAAATATCTGATTCTGTCGTTGATTTTGACGTTGTTTTTTTAATTGTTGTATTTGATTTTTTACTGTGTTTACTTCTTGCGCTGTTTTTTTGCTCGGCGGCGCTTTTATCGTCGATATTTGTGGTTGCGTCTTTTTTCATATTGGTTATTCGCCTCCGTGTATATAGGATATATTTAAATATTAACGTCGGATACGGTCTGACCTACGAGCTTGCCGAGCGCCGAACTTTGAAGTCTGAAGCATTGCCTGCGGCAGATATATGATTTTATCTCGACCTCGTACCAACTGAGACCGTATAAATATCGCTTTGTTATAATGTCGGCCTCGTTGACGTTTAGCAGGGAGATCAACCTTTCCCAATCGCCAAGCAACGTCTGGAGCGTTGAATTGAGCCTGTCTATCTCGTCTTTATAATACTTGATCTCGGTTTGATACTGCTCTATGTATGCTTCGTCGTCGAATATGTTATTCAGCGAACAGCAGGTCAGCATATCCTTATAAAAATCCATCTTAAGCTCCAGATCCTTCTTTAAAATTCGAATGGATCTAAGCCATTTTTTCACGTCGTCTTTGTTTTCAAATTTCATATTCATTTTCCTTTCATCTTTTATTTTATAAATTTTGTTTTATAAAGCGGCGCGCGCTAAAATTTTTTATTCGTTCGTTTTTATATCGTAGAATTTGTGACAGCAGATCATATCGCAGAACGCGCCGTCATAACTCGTATAATATTCCGCGTCGTCGAATATATCCTCTCCGCATTCGCAGCATGTTCCTATGTATTTCGGAGAGCGTTCACTGCGATCGTAACCTTCTTCGTTTTCGTCGTATATAATATTATCGTAATCTATCATTATTATTTTTCATCTCTTTTCTTTATAATTTTTTTCAAAGCTTGTTTAGTATTAAATTTTTCGCCTTTATGATTCAATTTGCCGAAAATTTGCGCCCGGATATATCCAATTATGCGTTCTAAGTTATACTTACCTGAAAATTTGTTATCTCAGTTTTATAATATTAAAATATTTGTTATTATTTATATTATATAACAAAATATTTGTTTGTCAATAGTAAAATAACAAATTTATTAATATAATATTGATTTATATTAATAATGGCGCTATAATTAAATCAGCATAACAGTAGGAGGCGTCATGGATATGGCTAACGAGATGATCAGCAGAAAGCTTGTCAAGGCGAGGAAAGAGGCCGGATATTCCCAGCGCGAGGTATACGAGGCGCTTGGAGTTAAGCAATCGCGTTTCAGCGCCTGGGAAAACGGCAAATCCGAACCGGACATACTTTCATTTTTAAACCTTTGCCGTATATACGGGATAAAGGATATAGACCTGTATTTTTTGGGCGCGCGGGTCTCGGACGCTTCGGACCCGAGAGTTCCGAAGATAATAGAGAAACTCAGCTCATTAGACAGCGACGGGATAGACAGGGCGCTCAACTGCGTCGAGTTCGAGAGTAAGCTGAGGTTTGAGAAGGAACGCGGCGCCAAATTCAGACCAAAGAATATCCGCGTGTTCATGCAGCCCGCGGCCGCGGGACTCGGGAATTACTTAAGCGATTCCGAATCCGAGATAATGGAGCTCGACGCTCCGGACGGCGCGGATATAGGCGTGCGAATTTCGGGCGACAGTATGGAACCGGTCATAAACGACGGGGATATAGTGTTCGTTAAATATCAGCCTTGGGTCGAGCCGGGCGAGGTCGGGATATTCAGCCTTAACGGGGACGCGTACTGCAAAAAGCTGGTCAGGACTTCCGGCGGAGTATTTTTGGAGTCGTTTAACCCAAAGTATAAACCGATAGAGGTCAGGGAATCCGATAATCTCACTACCTTCGGCGCGGTGATATTATAAAGCGTTTTTAAGGCGCGGCGGGTAACTACAGAAGAATATCGAATTTCGATAGTTTTTATCTTAGTTCGGTAAGCCGCGCGTGTCGGCGGTATAGTCCGACCCGATACGTTATTATTTATCCGCCGTTTGATATAATATAACGCCGCTTGTATAACGTATAGATCTAACGGAACCCGGCGTATATTATCGCAAACCGATACGCCGTAGCTTTTTATAGGCGTTATTTAACGCGATGCGTCATATTACAACGCTGAAATCCCAACGGTATCAGTCTTTTATGTAAAACAACGCTTAAAAGGCTAAATTTATCTAAAACCGATAAGGTCTAACTCGAATCGATAAGTTATATCTTTTTAAGGCGCCGTCTGACTAATATCGTTATCGTTTATCCGTTTTCCTAAAGAATATGACGTTTTTCGGTAGCCGCGGCTTTAAAATAACGCTTTAGATATAAATCTAACGAAAATCGATAAGATATTATCGTATACCGATACGCCGTAGCTTTTTATAGGCGTTATTTAACGCGATACGCTAAGATATAACGCTAAAGCCGCAACAATATGAGCCGCGGTTATAAATTAACGATATAAGCGCGATCGTATAGAAAAACGCTATAGTATAACTTAAAGCGTGCGGTTATCTCATTCAGCGATAGATTTCAGCGAATTCCGACGCGATTTAACCGACCGGACGCCGCCAATATGCGCGCGTGGTATAGAGTATCGCTTAAGGCGCGAATATATCGAAAAAAGATATAAAATGCTTAAAAGCGATAAGTTTTAGCGTTTAGCGGCGCCGTCTGACCTAAAACGTTATGATACATCTAAATACATACCCGGCTAGCCTAATTTATTCGCCGCGCTGATGCTTCGGTTCAAATACGGCTGACGGACGGCGTTATCTGCGTCGCCGAGCGAAGAGGTTCGGCTGAGCTTGAGTAAGAATTTTCGCCGCCGAGTTTTATTTGAGAGGTCTCTTTGCCGTTATTAGTCTCTTTATTTTCCTTTATGGCGCCCGCCGCGGCTAATTTTTCTTCATATCCGTCTCTTAAGCCTTTGATTCCCTCTATCAGTTTTTCCTTGCCGTCGAGATGCATACTCTCCAGAAGCAGTATAGCCGATTCCGCCTGTTCGGGATTAAATACTCCCATCTGCCAAAGCTCGGTCAGAGTCTGGTTCTGAGCGATACGGCTGTAGGGGTTGTTCTTCTCGCCGCTTACCGATACGTCGAACTCGACCGGGTGATAGTGTTCGCCGCCCGGATAGCCTGATTTGTTCAGCTCCCGGCCCGTGAAGCTGATATATTCGCAGCTTCCGTTCTCGCAGTTTATCCTGTACGAGCGCGGAGAGTTGTAAAATTGGCGCATAAGCTCTATGCAGAGATAGACTATGCTCTTAAACGAGTTGTAACTCTCTATCAGCATATCCCTCGCCAATTTTTCTCCGGCCTGCTGGAGCGCTACTATAGCCGAATACGCGGTGACTCCTCCCGAGGTGCCGCCCTGCTGAAAGTCTCGGTTTCCCGCTATTTCCTTAAGCTCCAATATCTTGTTTTGCCGGTGCTCGATTATGAAATTGTGCAGAGGATTAGCCTGCAGCTCGCGTATGTTCTCGTCGCCGACCGAGCCGGCCACGTGTATGATGTCGCTGTTTAAGTCGGTCAGCTCGTATTCGTTAAGTCCGCCGTTGTCCTTTATCATAAACCGCGTCTTGCCCGATATAAGCGCGTTTTTGCTGATTATGCTGTCCAGCTTGTCTATGTAGAGCTGCGGATTTTTGACGATGTCCACCAGTCCGAAACCTACCGGGCTGTCCTCGTCCGGGTAGAGCACGTCGAATACAAACGGATATATGCCGTGGTCGTATATCCCGTTCTCCCCGGAGTCTTCCGACGCGGCGAGGATGGTGTCGTCGTAGAATTTTATAAGCTCGACCGTGGTCCTGTTTCCGCGGCTTTTTTTGTAATAGCAGTCTACGACCACGCTTTTATCCTTAAGTGCGTCGTTGTTTTTGGTGTTTTGCATATCGTCGTAAGTCATGACCTCTATCGCCGCGCTGCCGGTAAATTTGTCCGCGTGTTCGGGGTATTTGAGCTTGAGCTCTGAGTTGTCTACCAGCGCGGTCAGGAATACGAAGCGGCTGTCCTGTATATCGGTTATGCCCGGTTCCCAGAACAGGTTCAGCAGGTCTATTTTTTTGATGTCTATATCCCCAGCGCCGTTGTTCAGCGTAGGATTGAAGAATACGCCGTAGCATGAAGCACCGTTTTTCAGCTTATACCACCAGGCTCTGCTGTATGTCTTTTTAAAATCGCAGATGTCGAGCTGCATCGGCAGGATCTTTGTCAGTTTTTCGGCGAGTTGTCTGTCGCCTTCGCTGCGCTCTAAGATATTCGGTTCGGGATAGTTGTCCATAGCGTCGGCGTGCTTGTTGGCGATCACGTTAAAGAGGTAGGGCGTCGCCGGTTCGGGTATATTCGAGTCGGGATCGGACATATACCGGCTCTTATACCAGTTGTTGTTGTCGATTATCCGCCTGTCGTACTGCTGTTTATGTTCCTTGTAGAATTTGAAACATTCGCGGACCTTTCCGAAAAATTCAGCCTTGATAACGCCCGCGTACGACGCGTTTGCGGTTGAAGTTGAGTATATTTCCATTTATTTTTCTCCTTCGTATCTGTATTTTTATTACTGCTTCGCCCCTCCGCCTTGTTCGAGGGCGCTCAGCCTATCTTTTATATCGTCTATTTCGGATAATACGTCTTTGCCGTTTATTAAAACTCTGTCTCCGCTCAGCCAAAGCTCCTGGGTAGATTGAAAGAAGTATATAAAAGCGGTCGTTCCGACTATACCGAGGGAAGCGGTATCGGAATCTTTCTTAATATTGAAACTGCCCCTGCTGTATACCACGCCGTTGATGTTGGTGACCGAAGAACCGTCGCCGGCGCCTAAAACCATGTACGCCGTCCCGTCGTCGCCTACCGACATGCCCAGCTTTTGAAGCCTGTTTGAATTCTCGTCTTGGTATATCTTTATCCCCGTCTGATCGAGCGCGGGGAATACTCCGCCGCTATTGGTCTCGTAAGAGGCTACGTCCGTTCCTATTATAGTCGATGAGTATATCTCGGAACTGTTGACCATACCCGAGAATATCGCGTTGCCGAGACTGTTTATGTACACGGTCGGAAGTCCTTCGTCGTTGTACAGCGCGAACGTGAACACGTCGCTGTCCGGATTGTACGCGGCTTTGAACCTTACGTTATCCTGGTCGCTTATCGATATGCTGCTCCCGTTTATCTCAAGATTTCCGTTTTGATCGGATACCGATACGTTGTTGGTGTTTATATTCCCGGCTATGAGTTTATCCGCTGTCAGAACGCCTATCTGCGCGTTGGTTATCTTTGCGTTGTTGGTGTTGATGTTTTCGGCCTTGACCTCCGCCGCCTCGGATACGTTCCCCGCGTCTAAATTATTGATTATAAAGCTCAGCTCGTCTATCAGAGCCGTTCCCCAGTTTTTAAGCATCTTTATGTCCGTCTCGTTGTTACCCGTCAATTTTGAAGGTATCGGCGCTGTTAAGTTTGGCATTTTTGTTAGTCTCCTTTTTGATATATTTTTTAAATTTGTAACGTTAACGTCCTTACATTTTTAATTATATACATATAAAAGTGACATGCGGGGACATGTTGATCGGATCCGATATAAATTTTAAAGTGTGGATAACGCGGTTGTAATTTTGGAACGATTGTGGATAGATATATAAATTACTTCTCTTCTTAGATTGATATATTAATTTTTATATCGATGAAGCGCTATGCCGGTCGACTTAGCGCGTTATTTATATTCGGCCATTTCGCAAATAATTTATAGGCGACTAAATACGGCGATCTATTTTATAATAAAATCTCTATTTCTGTTGTAAATACAACCGATTTATTATTTTATGTTACAGTATAATATGTTCGGAAAGTCAGGGAAGAAAAGAATTGTAAAATAATAAGGTAAAACATGACTGTAAAGTAGCGGAGAGTTTATTTCTCGGCAGAGCGTTACTGTTACAGCTATAGAAAATTTTAGAATAAAAGGAGATTCAAGATTATGTCAAACAAAATGTTTTGTTTTCAATGCGAACAGACTGCTGGTTGCGCCGGCTGTACGGGCGGAGCCGGCGTATGCGGTAAAAAAGCCGAAACGGCCAAACTTCAGGATAAACTGACGGGCGCGTTGATCGGACTCGCCCGCGCCGCCGAAGGCGAGGAGAATATGGTTACAAAAGATACGGATAAGTTGGTTATCGAGGGTTTGTTTACGACCGTAACTAATGTGAACTTCAGCGACGAGACCGTCACCGCCCTGATAGAAAAAGTTCATGACGAAAAAAGCCGTATAGGCGGCGGAGCCGTTTGCGACGATTATGATATGGACCTTGTCTGGAATGGAGACGAGGATATTCGTTCGCTTAAATCCCTTATCCTCTTTGGTATACGCGGCGTTGCGGCGTATGCCTATCACGCCGCCGCTTTAGGATATACGTCTGAAGAAGTAAATAAATTCTTCTATAAGGCTCTCCGCGCTGTCGGTATGGATTGGGGAGCCGACGAATTGTTGCCGATAGCTCTCGAGGTCGGAGAGATCAACCTTAAATGTATGGAATTGCTCGATAAGGCGAACACCGAGACCTACGGCGTCCCCGCCCCAACCAAGGTAACGCTGACGGTTGAGAAAGGGCCTTTTATAGTTATTTCGGGTCACGATCTCCACGATCTGAAACAGCTGCTCGAGCAGACGGAGAACAAGGGCGTAAATATTTATACGCACGGGGAAATGCTTCCCGCGCACGCTTATCCGGAACTTAAGAAGTATACTCATCTAAAAGGTAATTTCGGTACGGCGTGGCAGAATCAACAAAAAGAATTTGAGAATATTCCGGCTCCGATACTGTTTACTACAAACTGTTTAACGCCGCCCAAGGCAAGTTATAAGGACAGGGTTTTCACCACCGACGTCGTATCCTATCCTGAAATAACGCATATCGGCGAGGATAAGGATTTCACTCCGGTTATTGAAAAGGCTCTCGAACTCGGCGGTTACGATAAGGACGTCGAGTTTACGGGAATCAACGGCGGCGGGAAGGTAACGACCGGTTTTTCTCACGGGGCGGTCCTATCTGTTGCGGATACCGTGATCGAGGCGGTAAATAGCGGAGCGATCAAGCGCTTCTTCCTCGTCGGAGGATGCGACGGAGCGAGGACGGGAAGAAACTATTACACCGAATTTGTAAAGCAAACCCCTGCCGACACGGTAGTTCTGACCCTCGCCTGCGGAAAGTATCGTTTCAACGACCTCGACCTCGGTACGATAGGCGGTCTGCCCCGCATTATGGATATGGGTCAGTGCAACGACGCTTACGGTGCGATCAAAGTCGCCGTCGCTCTCGCGGAAGCGTTCGGATGCGGTGTGAACGACCTTCCGCTTTCGATGGTTCTGTCTTGGTACGAACAGAAGGCGGTCTGCATTTTGCTGACGCTCCTTCATCTTGGGATCAAGAATATCCTGCTCGGCCCCACCCTTCCGGCGTTTATCTCGCCCAACGTGCTGAATATTCTCGTCGAGAACTATAATATCGGACCTATTACCACGCCCGAAGAGGATCTTGAGAAACTTCTTGGATAAAATAGATAAACTCCTCGTTTCCATTACGGCGGCGAGGAGTTTGTTTTTTCGGCTATACTGACTTAAGAGCCTTAGATAATATAAACTAAAGAATATAGCTCTCGACGATCATGATTAATTAAGTATTGAGAACGGTTTCAAGCCGCGGCGCTCGCTGTTATATTAATGTTTTTCGGTCAGCGCTCTATACCTTCGCATAAGTTCGGCGACGCAGGAGCTCTCGGTCGTCGTTTTTATATCGAAGCCGTACGCGTTCATTACCGCGCGGTCGTTGTACTGGTGCGCCCTGCGAAGCTCGGGCGGCATTGTCAGCTCGTCGTACAGATCGGCGAGCGAGCTATCCGGATACAGCGCCCGCGCGTCGAGTATCCCCTGCGCCGTCCGCTCGATCTTGGTCTTTTGTTCCGGCGTAGGAGCGGGCCACGGGAAGTTGTTGTAGACTATGTCTTTTGAGTAACGATAGTCGCTTTTTAACCTGCCCGCAACAGTGCGCATCCAAGAATTATGTACATTGGAACATAATACGCCGAATTCATATAATGTTCCGTTTGGAATTAAAAATATAAGATCGCTTGCTATCGTATCTTTATCCATAAATCCCAGCGGAATATAACGCCTTTTGCCCGACGATGTTTTTGGCACGACAATATAATCTGTATCGGGCTGTGCAATTTGACAAAACAGCGTAGGCGTGTTCGCAAACTTTCGAGTTCCCGCCGCCTTGCTTGCCGCTCTAAACTCTCTGACGCTTTCAACTCTTTTCAATACAGTTGGACATTTTTTTATTTCGTTGGGGCTTGCGTTTACTAACCAGAGGCAGTAGCGGTTTTTATTATTTAAAAATTCATTGGCCCCAATATAGCGTTTTATCCATTTTTCGGACAATGGTTCTTTCTTTATCAAGTCGGCTCGTTCCTCTTCCGAAAGTACAAATCCGCCGCCGTCTCTTGGCATACTCCCAAAACGAATATGAGAAACGTTGCAAATAGGCGTAGAGCGTGATTCAATAAAAATTGTCGGAGAATCTGTTAAATAGGGGCTGATATTCTCACATAATTTGAAATGATTATTCGAATCGAATAATTTGCGTTTGCAATTGTTATTTTCATGTATAGAAAATCCTACAATTACACAATGAACCTTTGCTTGATCGTTGGATTCACTGTTCCACACAAACGTATTATAAGCAAAATCAATACATATGTCATACCGGCTAAACATATACTTCCAAAACGTAATTACCTGCTGCCCCTGACATATTGAATTTGTTGAAACAAACGCTGTTTTTATTCGGCTTCCTTTCATAAAATCTGCAGATTTTTTGTACCATGCGCATACAAGATCCATTTCACCTACTCCTTTAACGCCGTCAAAAATTGTCGTTATATCATGCTTTTGTTCTTTGTTCATATACATTCCGCCCACAAAC
>CAJFTO010000024.1 GCA_904419955.1 Candidatus Roslinia caecavium
CGATAGGAGAACGAGCATTTTCTTGTATATCTAAGACTTCTCAAGCATGCAAAGCGCTGGAAAAAGTTAGTTTACCGTCCAGTTTGAAGAGTATAGGATTTCATGCGTTTGCGTATTGTTCATCTTTAAAAGAAGTATACTACGCGGGTACGGAAGACAGCTGGGGAAGAGTGAGCATAAATTCCGGAAACGATCCGCTTTTAAGCGCGACGATATATTTCGGTTCGATCTACGTTCCGCATCAGACGCCGGAGGACGGGGGTGAGGGCGAGAGCGAGGATATCTCATATTCCAAGAACCGGTTTTATCCGAGCGCGGTCAGGATGGGCTATCCGGGTTTCGCGTGGAGCGTCGATAAAGAACTGCCGGGTACGCCGGCTTCCGCGTCCGCGTCTTCGCAGTATAAGCAGGAGCTTAAGGCGTGGGCGAACGAGTTCGGATACGGCGATCTTTTTACGGATTATAACATAGAGAGGATAATCTCGGGAGATCTGAAGTATTGTATGCCGGTCGTATTGGCGTCGGACGGAGGGAATTATAAGGACGAGAGCCTTACGGTAGCCGAGCAGATGAGGGACTTGATCTTTATGTCGTCTTTGTATAACAGCGTAGACGACTGGAGAGTAAATTATTTAGGGTACAAGTTCGACAATAGAAGGAGCCAGAACGAGCTTATCGATATTTATAACAGAGTGCCAGAGATAGTCGAACAGTATCAGAATTACGAAAACGAGGTAGGACACAATCCGCTGTTTTCGACCGCGGGCAGCGCGTCAAACTTCTACTCGCACAGCATGGCGAGCGGTCTGAAAGCCGCGAAGGCGATAAACGGGAATATAAGCGATCTGATCAAAGCCGGAAACATATATCTGTTTGTGGACAGCTTAGACGGGATCGAGCTGCCCGGGTCGATCAGAAGTTACGAGAGTCTGCTTGATCTCGGGGGCGCGGCGACCAAGTTTGCGGGTTCGGTCTTGGATTATGTACAGCTCTTTACCGCCGAGGATAAGTTCATGGGATATATAGACTTCTGCGCGTCCGCGCTTACCGGTAGATTGGGCGTATTCTCAAAGGCGTTCGACAGCGCGTGGGAACTGCTCAGGAGCGGCGGCAAGACGAACGTATTCTTTGCGCACTATTATTTGTCTCAGGATCCGGATTATCTGAACAAGTATTTCGATATAGACGGTTCTGGGAATATGCAGCTCAGTTTTTATAAGGTAAACGCGAATCAGGATTGGCGCGAATACGCCAAAGACTCAAAATTACAAGCCGCCATAGAACAGACCTTACAGCTTTCGATGTCCGGCTTATTGGCGGTAGGACAGGAGGAGCAAAAGACGATAATATTCTATTCCTCGCTTATGAGGAGCATGGAGGAGTTTGATTCCGCGGCGCTCAGGAGGAATATGATAGAGTATCTGGCGGGAGCTTTAAGCGACAGCCCAAATACATATTCGACGATGCTGAAAATAGCGTGTCCCGTAGACGTAGAACTGTACGATAGGGATAATAACCTCGCGGCGTCCGTAAAGGGCGGAGAGGTCAGCGTAACGGACGGATATAATATCGGCGCGTATACCATGGAAGAGGAGAACGACGTAAAGGTATTGCTCCTGCCGTCGGGCGCCGACTACCGCTTGAAACTGCTGGGAACCGACAGCGGAGATATGGATATAACGCTATCCGAGCTTGACGAAAACGGCGGACAGGTAAAACAGATCAAGTTTGAAGACGTGCCGTTGGAGACGGATAAGGTTTTTGAAACGGGGATAACGGACGCGGGAGAAATAAATTCGACCGACGATATTGTCTTAACGGTTGTCGAAGACGGCGTTCATTCGGAGGAGCTAAAGCCGGATACTTTAAAAATATATGAAGCGGATCAGGATGGAAATATCAATATACCCGCCGAGAAAATCAATTTGAGTATGCAGGAATCCGAGCTGACCATCGGAAAGGTAAACCGAGTTACGGCGGAAGTCCTGCCCGCAGACCATACGGATAAGATCGTATGGAGCAGCAGCGACCCGGAGATAATATCTGTCGATCAATACGGCGCAGTACTGGCGAATTATCCGGGAAGCGCGACGATCACGGCCGCTACTGAAGACGGAAGCGTTTTTGCGGAAATAGAGCTTACGGCGACGGCGACTATAGAGAGGGTGTCTCTCAGCGCGTCGAGGCTATATATGTCCGTCGGAGAGAGTCAAAAGATCGAGGGCGTCGCGGAATATACTGACGGAAGCTTAGGTACTGTCAGATTCGATTCCAGCGATCCGGAGGTCGTAGAGGTGGACGCCGACGGCAACGTCACAGCGGTCTCGGAGGGCGAGGCTACAATTGTGGCGACGTCGGAAAACAGCCTTGTAAGGGGCTATTGCGAGGCGTATGTAAGTCCTTATGTCGAGACCGAAGCTTCGTCGGTCGTTTTGGAACCTAAAGAGGCGGCGATCAAAATATATGACGTCTTAGACTTAAACGCCGCGCTCGAGCCGCAGGGTTGTTCGGATACGATTACATGGAGCTCGTCGGATAACAGCGTCGCCGAGGTATTTTCGGGAAAAGTCAGAGGAATTTCCGAGGGGAGCGTCGTTATTACCGCGACCGCCGGAAGCGGCGCGTCTGATACGGCGGTTATCAATGTCGTAATGCCCGACGAGGTGGGCAAAGCGGCGGAAGCGATCGGCCAGATACCGGAAATCATCGGTACGGATACAAAAGAAACAATCGACGGCGCGGCCGAGGAGTACGACGCTCTGTCGGCTCAGTATCAGCTTTTGGTCGGACAGGATCTGAAAAATAAATTGGACGACGCTAAGAAAGTATTAAACGCCGCGCAGTTGATAAGCGAACTTCCCGAGGCCGAAGCAATCGCGTTGACGGACGAGGATGCGGTAAATGAAGCGAATAGAGCGTACATAATGCTTTACGAGGATAGGCAAAAATTACTCGATCCGGAGCTTAAATCCAAATTAAATGCCGTTTTAGAGCAGTTTAACGCGCTTAAGACTGAGCATGACCAAGAGGAGCAAGAAAAAGTGGACGCCGCTAAAGCGCAAGAAGTTACGGAGTTAATAAACGCTTTGCCGGAAACGGTTACAATAGACGATTCGCAGCAAATATTTTATGCAAAGACCGCGTATGATTCGCTGACGGATAGTCAAAAAAGCATGGTCGACGATGCGGCGGTTGAAAGATTAAATGAAAAATATGATCGGCTAATGGAACTATTTAATCCGTCGCCGACCGCGACGCCGATTCCAACGCAGACGCCCGAGCCAACGTCAACGCCTGAACCAACGGCTACGGCGACGGCGGCTCCGACAGAAGCGCCAACAGCGACGCCGGCTACAACGTCGACCCCCGAGCCCACGGCTACGGCGACTATAGAACCAACAGCGACGCCGGGCGCAACAGCAACGGCTACGGCGATACCAATACCGCCGCAGACGCCCGCGCCAACGGCAACGCCAACTGCGACTATAGAGCCGACGGTAACACCCGAGCCAACGGCTACGGCGATAATAGAGCCGCCGGTTGCAACGGCTACGGCTGCGCCAACAGAAGCGCCAACGCCTACTGCAACCGCAACGGCAACTGCGGCTCCTACAGACGATCCAACGCCTACAGCGACTGCAACTGCAACGGCTGCGCCAACGGAAGCTCCGACGGCAAGTCCTACGGCGACCGCGATCCCAACGCAAACGCCCGAGCCTACGTTAACTCCTGAACCCACGGCGACTTCGGACCCGATCACGGATTGGTCGGTTTCGGGAATCGAGAACGGGGCGATAATCGTAACGGCTCCGACGGATACGCCTGCGGGAGAGGAAAATTATCTTTATGTCGCTAAATATACCCACGACGGTATTCTTGAAGATATAGAGATATACAGGTTCACGACCGAAGTTGGCAGGACGGAGTATGTTTTTGAGCCGAATAGGATAGTAGAAAACGAAAAAGTTCGAATCATGCTCTGGGACGGAGTTATGAGACCGCTTATCTAAGGCGAGGAGCATAAGTTTAATTATATACAAAGACCGCCGCGCGCTGCGGCGGTCTGTTTCAATTTTGCGGTTAAGGCGCCGCTTTGCTTTAGTCTGATACGGCTTCGGTCAAGGTCGAATACGCCGCGCCGGGGCCGGAGAGCATACTTTCAAAATATCCGCATACGGTATCCGACACGCCGATCTCTATCAAGTCTACGCCCCAGAGCGCGGCGTTTGAGAGGATCGGCTTTAATATTTGTTTCGTCCGCTCGATATCGCCCGGTTTTACGCTCTTTACGATCGGGCATAGCGCACCGAGCATTGGGTCGGGGCTGAGGCTGAACTCGTTTCCGTGATCGTCTATCCCGGTAAGGTATCTGAGCCAGCCTGCGAATACCAGCGGTATAAATTTGAGCCGTTTTACCTTGGCGCCGTCCATTCTAAGATATGCCTTTATCGTTTCGCCGAAACGTACCGCCAGCTTTTGAGAGGTATCGGTCGCTATTCGCTGCGGAGTATCCGGCATAAACGGGTTTGGGAGCCTTACGTTTATTACGGCGTCCAAAAACTCGTTTGGGTCTATGATCCCGGGGTCGGCGACGACCGGAAGACCTTCTATCCGGCCTATCCCCTCGACGAGTTTTTTTAGCGCCGGGTCTTTCATCTCGTCCGATATAAGCGTATACCCGAGCAGACAACCGAATATAGAGAGCGCGGTGTGAAGCGGGTTTAAGCAGGTACAGACCTTCATCTTCTCCGACTTATCGACCGTTTCGCGGTCTGTGAAAATAAAACCGCTCTTTTCAAGCTCCGGTCTGCCGTTTGGGAACGAGTCCTCTATCACAAGACAGCCGAATTCTTCAGAATTTACAAACGGCGCGGTATATGTGTTTTTGGAAGTGATCACTGGATCCATATCCTCCGCCCCGTCGTTTTTCAGGATCTCTAATACGGAGGGGTCGGGTCGCGGGGTGATCTTATCGATCATCGTCCATGGAAAAGAAACTCTGTCTCCGTTTGCTACATATTCAAGGAATAGGGGATCGACAAGTCCGCTTACCGTCCATTCCTTTGCGAACGCGGCTATAGCGGTTTTCAGCCTATCCCCGTTATGAGAGCAGTTATCCATACTTACCATTGCGAGCGGCTTTTGTCCGGATACATATCTTTCATAGAGCGCCGCCGCGACCTTACCCATATAGCTTTTCGGCTTTTCGGGACCGTTTTTAAAGTCCTCTTTTACCGCCGAAAGAGTATGCCCTTTGGGATCCGTAAGGGCGTAGCCCTTTTCCGTTATCGTAAAGCTCGCGATCTGCAGCGATCCGTTTCGAAATATTTCTTTCAGACGCCTAAGATCCGTTTCGTTTTCGCTGTCGGCGGTCAGGGATTCGGCCACGGAGCCTATTACCTGTTTTTGTATACTCCCGTCCGACTTAAAAACGACCGCGACGCTCAGATCGTCGTGAGGGCGGTTTATCTTTTCTATTATCTCATAGTCGAAGCCCTCGACCGCGATCAAACCCCGGTCGAGGACGCCAGCGTTCAGCAGATCCTGAACAACGCTCGCCTGAAACGCTCTGAATATGTTTCCCGCTCCGAAATGGACCCAAAACGGGTTCTCCTTTGTTTTTTGTACAACCCGCTCCCGGTCGAACTCGGGCATGGAATACCCATTTTCTCTCCACTTAATATCTTTTATCCCGTCTGCGTTTAGTCGCATTTGTATACACAACCTTCCTGTTAAATTAAAACTTGAACTCACCCGCGCCGCTGCTTTTATCGCCCTTCTCTATGGCCTCCCACAGACCGTTCAGATACGAAGCGCCCAAAGCTCTGTCGTAGAGACCGTAGCCGGGCATGGCTTTCTCGCCCCAGATCGTTCTGCCGTGGTCGGGACGTATGGGCCCGTCAAAGCCTATGTCGTACAGCGCTTTCATCAGCTCGTACATATCGAAATCGCCGTCCGAGGAGAGATGGGCGGCCTCTTCAAAGTCGGTCGGGCTGTTGAATTTGAGGTTTCTTATATGCGCGAAATGTATCCGGCCTTTAAGCGAGCGTATCATATCCGGCAGGTCGTTGTTTAAATTTGTGCCGAGCGAGCCGGCGCAGAATGTGACGCCGTTATGCGGATCGTCCACCATTTTGAGCGCCCTTAGAATATTCTCCTTGTTGGTGATTATCCTCGGCAGTCCGAAAACACTCCATGCCGGGTCGTCCGGATGGATAGCCATGTTTATATCGTATTTGTCGCAGGTCGGCATTATCCGCTCGAGGAAATATTTAAGATTTTCAAACAGTTTTTCTTCATCCACGTCCCTGTAGAGCGCGAACGCGTCTTTTACTCTCTCCATACGTTCGGGTTCCCAGCCGGGCATTACGGTTCCGTTCATGTCAGCGGAGATCGACGAGAACATATTTTCGGGGATCGTCGCGTCTACGGCCGCCTGAGTATACGCGAGTACGGTCGAGCCGTCGGGGCGTTTTCTTGCGAGCTCGGTTCTTGTCCAGTCGAATACCGGCATAAAATTATAGCAAACGAGACGGATCCCTTCTTTACCTAAATTTTCAAGCGTTTTGATATAGTTGTCGATATACTTATCGCGCTCGGGCGCTCCGGCCTTGACGGCCTCATGTACGTTTACGCTCTCGATCCCGGATATATGCAGACCCGCTTCGCGGACTTCGTTTTTCAGTTCGCGTATTTCGCTTACGCTCCATACCTCGCCCGGCGCCGAGCCGTACAGGGTCGCGATCACGCCGGTAACTCCGGGTATCTGGCGTATTTGTTTGAGAGTTACGGTATCGTACTTTGAGCCGTACCAGCGCAGAGTCATTTCCATGTTTTCTCATCCTTTCCGTTCTTTTTGATAGCGCTTTTATATATTCTTTTACATCCGCCGCGGGTTTATGCGCATAGCGGGTAAAATCGGACGCGGGAAAATACAAAGGAGCGCTATTTTATTGTAGGGGAATCAGGGCTTTGGGAGAGCGAGTATCGCGCGGCTGAATACGCGGGCAAAAATGTACAAAAAGTTTGGATAGGCGCGCGATATACGAGAGCGCCCTATTTAATTTTTCCGTCCGGATCGGCGCGGGCGGTATGTTTTACGAAGGCGTTTCCCGTTCGACGAATATGGGCGGACGCGGGCGCTATGAAGTACGATATGATCATATGAGGGTAAGATAGGCGGCATAAATAAAAATGTCTCGCTATCCTACCTCGAAAAGCGCGGCGCGCGTCTAACCTTCGAGCCGGTCGATAAACTCTAAAACGATTTCGCTAAGTCTTTGGGGATTGTCGATAACATAGCTCGTGTGAGTCTCGCCTTCTAAAATAAACAGCTTGCTGTTTGGGATATTTTCGGCGATCTTTTCGGTATGTCTTTGTTTGATCAAGTCTTCGCTTCCGGCTAAGATCGCCGACGGGACGGCTATGCCGCCGAGGGCTTCGGGCGTTATATCAGGCTGGGTCAGCATAAGTTTTATCTTTTTATCTCTTTTCGCCAAGTATTCGGCAGTCATCATAAGCCGCGGCCAAAGTTTGATCCCGCTCGGCTTTGTGTTTGCGCCGCAGACGACTATGCCGGAGATCAGCTCGGGTCTGTTTATCGCGGTCAAAAGGCTTATAATACCGCCGTCGCTCGAGCCGATAAGCAGAGGCTTTTTGATGCTTAAGGCTGCGATGAAGCCGGAAATATCTTCGGCCATATCCGAATAGTAAAGCTCGCCGACGGTCTTATCGCTCTCGCCGTGGTCTCTGCTGTCGGGCGCGTAGACCGTACATTTATCCTCAAGAAGCGCGGCCAGCGGCGCGAATATCGAGCCGTCCTCGCCGTTGCCGTGGATAGCTACGACCGGGTAGCCGCGCCCGGTCTTTTGGTAGTGCATATTTATTCCGTTTGCCTTGATATACATTTTTATCCCCCGTTTTTATAATAATTTCTGCATAAATTATACCTTTTTAAACAACAATTATATATATCTATATTAAGCGCCGCAAAGCGAAGCGTTTGTCCTGAGTCGATAATAACACAAAGCGGGAGCTAAATCAACACTGGCCGCCGCTTTGACGCAGGATCGATTTTGAAAACGCGTCGGGCCGGCGGATAAGGAGGTAATTTATGATAGACGCTCAGGCGATGCAATACCCGAGAATAACTAAAACGCGCAGGATAATGGATCTAAACGGGCTTTGGAAATTCAAGTTCGACCCGGACGGGATCGGAATAGAGAATAATTGGATAAACGGTCTGGAAGATACGATAGCCATGCCGGTCCCAGCGAGCTTTAACGACTTTTTTACGGATAAGGGATCGAGGGAATACACGGGGGATTTCTGGTACGAAAAAGAGTTTCTTGTACCCGGAGAGTGGAAAGGCATGGAGATCGCGCTGAGGTTTGAATGCGCGACTCACAGAGCGACGGTATATGTGAACGGGAAGGAGATAACCTCTCACGAAGGAGGGTTTCTGCCGTTTTTGGCGCGCATAGGCGACGTAGTAAAATTTAACGAGGTAAACAAGGTAGTCGTAAAGCTGAACAACGAACTGAGCTTTACATCGCTCCCGGCGGGCGCGACCAAAACGCTGAAAAACGGGGTCAAAATGGCGAAGCCGTTTTTTGACTTTTACAACTATTCCGGTCTTAACAGGGCGGTCAGGCTGATGGCGGTTCCCAAGGAGAGCGTGCTGGATCTTGCGGTAAGTCACCGGATAATCGGCGCGGATACGCAGACGGATTACGAAGTCCTAACAAGCGGCGAGAACAGGGTAAGGGTCACGGTCTACGACCGCGCCGGAGAAATAGTCGCCGAGTCGGAGGGCAAGCGGGGAACGATAAAAATACGGGATACTCAGCTGTGGCGGACGCTGGACGCGTATTTGTATATATTTAGAATAAGCATAGAGAGCGGCGACGGAGAGCTGATAGACGAATATTACGAGGATATCGGGATACGCACGGTCGAGGTGAAAAAACGCGAGATACTTATAAACGGAGAGCCGGTCTATTTAAAAGGGTTTGGCAAGCACGAGGATTCGGACGTCATAGGCCGCGGGTTCAGTCTTGCGGTCGCCAAGCGGGATTTTGAGCTGATGAGATGGATCGGCGCGAATTCTTTCAGAACGTCGCATTATCCGTACAGCGAGGAGATAATGCAGATGGCGGACAGAGAGGGCTTTCTGGTGATCGACGAGGTAGCGGCCGTCGGAATGTTCGAGAGCCTGACCAACTTTTTGGATGCGTCGTCCGGTAAGCAGACGGATTTTTTCGCGAGGGAGATCGTTCAGACCGAGACCAGGGAGAACCATATTAGGGCGTTAGCCGAACTGATCGCGCGGGATAAAAATCACGCCTGCGTGATCGCGTGGAGCCTCTTCAACGAGCCGGAGACGACTTCTGATTCGGCGGTCGAGTATTTCGACGATATTTTTAAGGCGGCGCGCAGACTCGATCCGCAAAAGCGGCCGAGGACGTTCGCGCTGATCATGAACTCAACTCCGAATAAGTGCAAGTGTCATAAATTTGCGGACATCATAGCGCTCAACAGATATTTCGGCTGGTATTTAAGCGGCGGCTACGAGCTTAGCGACGCAAAAGATACGTTTATCGAAGAGCTGAAAAAGTGGGAGGAGATCGAGCCGGATAAGCCGATAATATTCACCGAATTCGGCGCGGATACGATCGCCGGTATTCACAAGCTGCCGAGCGTTATGTGGAGCGAGGAATACCAGGAGGAATACTTGAAAACGCAGTTCGAGGTATTCGATATGTTCGACTCCGTAAAGGGCGAGCAGGTCTGGAATTTTGCGGATTTTCAGACGACCGAGGGAGTGATGAGGGCGGACGGCAACAAGAAGGGGATATTCACCCGGTCAAGACAGCCCAAGCGCGCGGCGTATCTGCTTAAAGACAGATGGAAGAGTCTCCCGCCGGACTACAAGAGCGACCGGAGAAAGGCGTCCGACTAAGCGGCGATTAAACGATAGATGCAAAGGAGATAGGCTGTAATGAAAAGCGAGATAAGACCGTTTGGGATAAGAGATAAGATCGGCTACATGTTCGGCGATTTCGGAAACGACTTTACTTTTATATTTGCGAGTTCGTTTCTGATGGTGTTCTATACCAAGGTTTTGAATATAAGCGGGGCGGCGGTCGGAACGCTGTTTTTTATCGCAAGATTTGTAGACGCCGCGACCGACGTCACAATGGGCAGAATAGTGGACGTTATGAAGCCTGGAAAGGACGGCAGATTCAGATGCTGGATACGCCGTATGTGCGGGCCCGTGGCGCTCGCCAGTTTTTTGATGTATCAGAGCGCGATGGCGGACGCGCCGATGTTTTGGCGAATGGTATATATGTACGTTACGTATCTGCTCTGGGGCAGCGTGTTCTATACCTCGATCAATATCCCGTACGGTTCGATGGCGTCGGCCATAACCGCGGATCCGGTGGAGCGGACGTCGCTGTCTGCGTTCAGAAACGCGGGCGCCGCTCTCGCGAGCCTTGCAATAGGGGTAATAACCCCTCTCGTAATTTATACGACCGACGATATGGGAAACCAGGTCGTGCGCGGAGGCGGGGCGTTTACGGCGATCGCCGGAGTATTTTCAGTATGCGCGGTAGTATGTTATGTAATTTGCTATAAGCTGTGTACGGAGCGGGTAAAGATCGAAAAGCCCAAGAACAAAAAACGGACGTCCGTTATCGGGTCGCTTGCGAGCCTGGCGGCCAACCGCGCGCTTTGGGGGATAATCGCGGCCGCCGTCTTCCTTCTGCTCAGTCAGCTTCTGATAACGTCGATGAACAACTACCTCTATACCGACTACTACTCAAACGCGGCGGCGATATCGGCGTTCACTCTCATAGCCAACCTATCGATAATACTGATCGTATCTCCGCTCAGCGTTAGAATAAGCAAGAGATTCGGAAAAAAAGAATCGGCCGCCGCCGCGATGTTTTTTTCGGGGGCGGTATATATCCTGCTCTATTTTGCGAGACCGGCGAGCGTTTGGGCGTTTTTGATAATCTCATGCATAGGCTATCTGGGTCTGGGGTTTTTTAATGCGGTGATATGGGCTAATATAACCGACGTTATAGACTATCAGGAGATAAAGACGCGCAGGAGGGAGGACGGCACGATATACGCGGTATATTCGTTCGCCAGAAAGCTGGGTCAGGCGCTCGCCGGCGGCGCGGGAGGCTGGGCTCTGACGATAATCGGCTACGATAATCTTGCGGCGGCTCAGACGAATTACGTTTTAACCGGTCTATATACCACCGCGACCCTTGTTCCGGGCGTCTGCTTTTTGATCGTAGCGGCGATACTCGCGTTCGTATACCCGCTCGGCAAGCGGAGGGTCGAGGCCAACGTCGCCGAGCTGAGAAGAAGACGGGAAGCCGGAGATCCGGAATAAACAAAGTTAATTAAAATGAAATTAAAATTTTTTGAGCCGCCGCAGTTTTTGCGGCGGTTTTGTTGCGCTTTGGCGCCCGAGTATGATAAACTATCCTAAAAAGGCATAATACGAGAGGAAAATAAATTTAAACCGGCTTATAATGTCTTTGAAAGGAGCGGTAAATATGCAAGCGCTTGAGCGACTGAACTTGGTTGTGAAGTATATCGAGGAAAATCTGGAAAACGGCGTGGATTACAAAAAAATGGCGGAAATAGCCTGCTGTTCTCAGTTCCATCTGCAGAGAATGTTTCCGTATACGACCGGTCTGACGATCGGGGAATATACGCGCAGACGGCGGATGACGAAGGCGGCTATGGAGCTGATAGAGGGCGGAAAGATCTTGGACGTCGCTTTAAAGTATGGGTATAATTCGCCCACCGCGTTTAACAGAGCCTTCAGGAGCGTGCACGGAGTATCGCCGTCCGAGGCCAAACGAGCCGGGACTAAGCTGAAGCTGCAGGGACCGCTCTCTTTCAAAATAACCATAAAAGGAGTGGAAGAAATGGAATTTAGGATCGAGGAAAAGAAGGGCTTCCGCGCCGTCGGTTTGAAAACGGAGCTTAAACGGGATATGTCCGAGAATTTCGGGGAGATACCCAAGCTCTGGGACCAAGCGGCGGGAGACGGCAGGCTGGAGCAACTGATAGCTTTGACGGATGGCGACGTTCTGGGTATCTCCGTTTGCCTTGAAGAGCCGTGGAGCTATTATATAGCCGTACCTACCGAAAAGGCGGCGGAAGACGGCTTTGCAGAACTGCGGGTAGACGGCGGGACCTGGGCCGTATTTGAAGGCGAGGGCGAGGCCCCGGGCGCGGTTCAGGAGGTCGTTAAAAGAGCTCTTACTGAATGGCTGCCCGCGTCCGGCTACGAATACGCGCCGAGGGCGGAATTTGAGAGGTATTTGACCCGCGACCCCAAAAACGCGAAGTTCGAGTATTGGCTCCCTGTTAAGAGAGCGGTATAAACATGAGAAATATCTAAATTAGATCGCGGCTGAACCGGCCGCGGTTTTTTGCGGTATAGAGGCATAAAACCCGTATTGATATTCTGAGACCGGTATGCTATAATTGCCTAAAAACGAATATAACATATTAACATAGGAGGAGCTTTAACATGAGAAGTTCTTTGGCCGCGCTGTGCGGGAGGTTTATTGAAAACAGGGACAGAATTAAATCCGGATTCGGTTGGGAGTATTCGTATATTTATCCGGTCTGTGCGGAGATATTCGCCGATAAGCGTCAGGAAGTAAGCGTTGAGCGTATGAAGGAATGTTGGGATATGCTTAAGAAAAAAACGGGGATCTTTTCAAACTTCAGAGGAATGATAAAGCTGATAGTGATCTCTATGATGGCGGTCGACAGCGATCCGGAACGGAAGCTGAGTAACGCTCTGACAGTATATGCGGAGCTAAAGGAGCGGTTCTGGATCTCGCCGTATCTGCCGGTCGTGTCGATGATAATAGCGGATATGGTAGAGCCGAGCGGGTACGCCGCCCTCGCGGATAAGACCAAGCATATCTATAAGCTGATGAAGTCGGAGCATCCGTTTTTGACCTCGGACGAGGACAGCGTTTTTGCGGCGCTGCTTGCGCTTTCGGATCTTACGGACGAACGGATCGTCGGCGAGACCGAAGCGTGTTATGATATAATGAAAGAAAAATTCTTTTCCCGCAACAACGTTCAGTCGCTGAGTAACGTATTGGCTCTTGGCGAGGGGAGCGCGGAGGAGAAATGCCGCAAGACGATGGAGATATACGACGGGCTTAAAGAGCGGGGGCGTAAATACGGGACCGGCTACGAGCTTGCGACGCTCGGCGCGTTGGCGTTGCTTCCAGAGAGCGCGGAGACGATAATCGAGGATATATTAGAGGTCGATAAGTTTCTGTCCGGGCAGAAAGGTTATGGTATTTTGGGTCCGGGTAAGAAGCACAGGCTCATGCACGCGGGAATGTTGGTCGGAAGCGACTACATAGGCGGCGACGATAAGGCTATGAGTTCAGCGGCGATCAGCGGCGCGATATCGCTTATAGTAGCTCAGCAGATCGCGACCTGCGCGGCGGTAGCGGCTTCGAGCGCCGCGGCGTCAAGCGCGAGTTCGAGTTCGTGATTCGCATACGGAGATTTGGATACAGCGGAGCGGAGAATATTTACGATTACTTAAATCGTGTTTTCGCTCTTTTAAGTTTATTACACGGCGTTTGATCCGTCTGAGTCAAGCGCCGTTTGTTTCAGGAGAGAGTCGTTATGCGTTATATTTTTATTCACGGCTTGGGGCAGACTGCGTCGAGTTGGGACGATACGCTTTCATATATGAACTGCAAGGGCGAGGTATATTGTCCGGAGCTGTTATCGCTGCTTCGAGGTTCTAAAGTCGAATACGGCTCGCTGTACAAGGGGTTTTTCGAGTATTGCGGCGGCTTTGACGAGCCTTTGACGCTGTGCGGCCTGTCTTTGGGCGCGGTTTTGACGTTGAATTACGCCGCCGACAATCCCGGCAAGGTCGGGTCGCTCGCGTTGATCGCGCCGCAGTATAAAACGCCCGGACTGGCGCTCAGACTTCAGAATATCGCGTTTAAGTTAGCTCCGAGATCCGCTTTCCAAGGTATGGGGTTTGAGAAAAAAGAGACGATCCGGCTGATGGATTCAATGATAGGGCTGGACTTGACCGATAAGCTTGAGAATATCTCCGTCCCGACTTTGATAATCTGCGGCGAGGATGATAAGCCTAATAAAAAGGCGGCGGAGGAATTAGGATCGAGGCTTAAGAATTCAAGACTCGAATTTATAGACGGAGCGGGACACGCGGTCAACGCGGACGCGCCGAAGAAACTGGCGGAGACTTTGAACGCCTTTTACGCCGCATTGCAGAAGTAGACCGGATTTGTTTCAGTATCTTTGTATACCGCGGAAAAGATTTTTATATCCCCGAATTCTATTTAGAGTTTCTAATGGTTACAGCGCGCCGGTTCAGAGGTGGCCGGATGCGTTTTTTTTTGATATATTTTTATGTGAAAAATTGTAATTTAATAGGGATAAGATATCGTTATGATCTCTTAGAGTTTTAGTAAAATATAGGTTTGAAAAAGTCGTTTTAAGTCTAAAATTTGTGCATTTTATATTAATTTCAGGAATTAATTTGTGCATATATACAAAAAGTTTTTTATAGTCTTGACATTAAGTCTACTTAAGCATTTACAATTAGAGGAAATCAAACACGGAGGTATGGTAATGACGATAAAACAAGCCTCGGAGATAACGGGTCTTTCCATAGACACTTTGCGCTATTACGAGAGGATAGGGCTGATACCGGAGGTTCCGAGAAATAGTTCGGGTATAAGGGAATATGACGACGCCATACTAAGCTGGATAGAATTTGTTATGAGGTTTAAACGCAGCGGCATGAAACTGGAAGCCATACGAGACTATCTTAAACTCGCTATCGAAGGCGATTCTACAAAACAGCAAAGAAAAGAAATTTTGATCGAAGCCAAAAAAGAACTTGAAGCTAAACAGACCGAGATTCGGGAGAGTCTTGAGATAATCAATTATAAATTAGACAATTACGAACAAGAATGCGCCCGCGTCACAGCGGAAATTACGAGCAGATGGAAGGCGCTGACAAGAGGCGAGGAGCCTGAAAGACCAAACTAACGACGACGTTTTATAAACGGATCCCCTACAAATCAAAAAATAAAATTTAATTTTTTATATCAAACTCGGAAGACGCTGAGAAATTGCGGCGAAGCCGATATATTTTTGCTCGCGTATCCACCCGCGGCATGATTTTAGACTCTAGACTCTCAGCCGGCGCGCAGCCGGTTCGATTATTATCAAAATAACATAACAAATTTATATCATGAACACCGGCGCGGCAAAGCATATGTTTGCAGCGTTTTTTATTGTGGAAAAACAGTTTGGCGCGGCATGGACGCACGGTTACCGTCAGGATATATGATCTGCACCCATCAAAATAAAGACGAACTGCTTCTTGAACCTTGGAATTTTGGTTGTTATAATAAAAATACAGTTCGTAACTTAAAAACGATCGCCGCTTTCACAGGCAAAAATTTGCGAGATACGCGGCGAAAAGTCCGACGCCGCGCCTGCCCGCGGCTCGGCGGAAAGTAGAATATTGCGGGCGGAAGGGTTGAAGTATAATGAAGAAGTTTGTTAGTTTATGTTTGATCTTTATTCTGGCGCTATCGACGTTTCCTATGAGCTATACCGCGGCGGCCGGCGACGGCAAAGTGGAGATAACTCAGGCGGAGGGTTGGTTCGAGTCGGCGTATGTTAAGTGGTTGGGCTGCGACGGCGCCGATAATTATAACGTATACGTCAAGGCTTCGGGCGGCGAGTACGTCAAGCTCGACGACGAACTTGCGAGGACGTATCCGGATTATTTTAGAGCCGACGCGCTTGGACTTCCGGCGGGCGAATACGTTCTTAAGGTAGTCGCGGTAAAAGACGGAACCGAGATAGCCGATTCGGCGGCCGAGACCGAGGTGCTTACGGTCATGCCCCACGTCAGGGAGGGCTTTGCGTTTTCCGATAATTCGCCGTACGGTTCCTCCAACGGAGCGTATAACAGCGACGGGAGCCTTAGATCCGACGCGGACGTGTTGTATATAACCAACGGCAATAAAGATACGGTAACGCTTAACGGCGATCCCTCTTTTGGAGTCGGGCTTACCGAGATCTTAGCGTATCGTCAGGCCAAAAAGATAAAGACGACTTTGGCGATACGTATTATCGGCAAGGTAGAGGAGCCGATGAATATGGAGATACACACGGCGCAGTTCCAGAATACCGGCAACGTGACCTTGGAAGGCGTGGGCGACGACGCGGTAATATACGGCTGGATCATGACCTTAAAGCGCGTCGAGAATTTTGAGATAAGGAACCTCGCTATGATGTACGGAGGCGAGGGAACGACCGGTTCGGCTATAGTTTTGGATACCGACAACAAGAACGTTTGGATCCATAACTGCGATTTCTTCTACGGCGCGCCGGGGCGAGACGCCGATCAAAAAAAGGGCGACGGAGCGGTCGATATAAAATCGCGTTCGAGTTACGTAACGATAGATTATAATCATTTCTGGGATCTGGGCAAGACCTGCGTCTCGGGCGGGCCCTGGGAAAACAGCAATATGTATACGCCGGAAGCTCAGATCTACGTAACATACCATCATAACTGGTTCGACCATACCGATTCCAGACATCCGCGCTGCGTCGTAGGGAGCAACCATGTGTACAATAACTATTACGACGGCGTCGCCATGTACGGCATAGGCGCGGCGATGAAGACTTCTGTATTCTCCGAGAACAACTATTACAGAAATTGTCCGAGGCCGATGATAATAGCATCTCAGGGCTCCGATTGTTACGACGAAGCGACCGGGACGTATAAAGACAAAGGAACGTTATCCGGGCAGATGGGCGGTATGATCAAGTCTTACGGCGACGTTATCGTAGACGCGGATAGGTTCTACCCGTACGGTTCGGAGCCGGACGAGGGCGAATTCGACGCTTATGTAGCCGAGAGCAGAGACGAGATAGTTCCCGATACGGTCCTGGCTAAAAAGGGCGACGAGGTCGGCAGAGGCGCGTATAATAATTTTGACACAAACCCCGAAATAATGTACGAGTACAACGTAGATACCGCCGAGGAAGCGGTAGAGAAAGTGAAGATGTACGCCGGCAGGATAGACGGCGGGGATTTTAAATGGACGTTTAATAACGAGACGGACGATCCGAATCACGATATAGACGAGGAGCTTCTGGCGGCTATCAAGGGCTACGAGTCGGAGCTTGTCGCAGTGGCGGGCGGAGCGGTCGAAACGGTTCCGCCGGTTATAGTAACTACTCCCGAACCGACGGTAGATCCCAGCGTAACGCCTGCGCCGACTATGCGTCCTTCGGGCGATGTAGCGAAGATACCGGTCGGAACGACGAGTTATGCGAAGGATTGGTTCGGCGGTCAGAATATGTCCGAGGGCGACGTCTCGCTCGACGGTTACGTGGGCTGCTATAAGGGTAACGGCAACAGCTACAAATCCAACAGCTTCAGCGCCGGCGGAGCGACGATGACCAGAGGGTATCAGACCAAGCAGGTGGATTCGCGTTCGTTCTATATCATACCCGAGAGCGAATGCCTTGTAACTGTGTATTTCTATTCAAACGGAACTAACTATCTCGGACTCTATACGTCGGATACGGAGGAACCGGCAGCCGTGTTCCAGCCCGAGGCGGGCGGCGACTTCGCGTATACCTATCATTTTACAGAGGTAGGCTCGCCGCTGTATATAGCCGGGCCGATAGGGGATATAAATCTTGCCGGGATAGCGGTAGCCGCGGCCCCGACTGCGGGTTACGACTATGAGATAACGGCGGCGGAGATTAACTCCGACGGAAAGCTGGAAATATCGATCGAATACAGCGGCGCCGAAGAGACGAGCCGGGCGGAACTGATCGTCGCGGAATATACGGGCGAAAACGATTCGATGTTGTCGAACTTCGAACGCTACGATATAGAGGGAGAAAGTATAAGCGGGCTCGACTATACGCCGGGCGGCGGAAAGATAAAGATATATATTTGGGACGAGGCTATGCGGCCGCTCGCGGAGCCGGTTTCGGTATAGCGGTTTCGTAAGACGCGGGAGAGTATACGCTGAAAATAGTTCCGGCCGTAAACGGCGACGAAGACGACGCCCGGCGGATATATGAGATATTGAGCCACGGCTTCAATGAAGAGGGGAAACTTGAGGCGGCCATACGTTATAACGGCGCGGGAGGCGACAGCGCCGCGTTGATAGTCGCCGCGTATCCGGAGATCGGGATCTTGACCGACCTGAAGACGTTCGGCGTATTGGACGGAGAGATAGAAGGTCTCGGCTTTTCTAAGCCTTCGGAAGGAGGCGTCAAGTTGTTCATATGGAAGCTTGATACGCTCGAGACGCTTTCAGAAAGTAAATAAAATTAAAAATATGTTTGATTCTTCCCAATTAACAAATTCGGCCGACAGCCCGAACCTGAAACATGATCTAAAGACCGTTCCAAGCGAGCGGTCTTTTATTTTGAGCAAATTCGCGCTATTATAAACTGTGCAAAAAATTTGTAAATATTTCCGAGCGTCTGAATATAATAATCAAGAGCGGGGTTTCAAATTTTGTTGAAGCAAAAGGACAAATAGGAGTCGAGGGGATATGTATCCCCATAGCGTTCCGAGCGCATGGTAAAATACCGGAGATAAGTTGAACAAGCTCTTATTTTATCGAAATGGGGGAGAGAAGATGATTTCTTGTATTGACCCTGAAATAGTCGTAGGACTGCTGTCTCTTGCGGGAACTTTGCTCGGCTCCGTTATCGGGGTGTTGACCGCCAATAAGCTTGTAAAATACAGACTCGGTCGGCTTGAGGAAAATGCCAAAAGCATCTGCGGTCTGACGGAGCGGCTGGATGCGGCGGAGCGGTCCGTAAGATACGTCTATCGCAGATTGGACGAGATAAATGAAAGGATTGATAAACTTGAAAGCTGATACTATAGCAAGAACGATCATATTATTGATAGCGCTTGTGAATCAGGGCTTGGTCATATTCGGAAGAGACGCGATCCCGATCGCCGACAACACCGTATATCAGGCCGCGAGCCTGCTTGCTACGGCGGCCAGCGCGGTCTGGGCGTGGTGGAAGAACAACAGCATGACTCAAAGCGCTATTAAGGCCGATAACTATCTTAAAGAACTGAAAAGCAAGGACGGCGAAAAAACGACGTCTGTTTAAAGGGGGAGGATTTGAGATTGACAAAGGTTTTTATTGATCCCGGTCATAATTATTCGGGGAGCGATACCGGAGCTACCGGCTATGGTCTTAAGGAACAGGATATAAGCGTCAAGGTCGGAAACAAGCTCAGAGTCTTGCTTGAGATAAACGGGATGAAAGTAAAGTCGAGCCGCGTATCGCTGTATGATAACGTGGGCGACGGAAGCCTGAATTCGAGCCTGTCGAGCCGATCAAGCCAGGCGAACCAATGGGGAGCCGATCTCTTTATAAGCATCCACTGCAACGCGGCCAACTCCAAGGCGTACGGCGTCGAAACGTACGCCTACGAGAAGGGGACGAAGGCCTATAGATTTGCAGAGTGCGTGCAGAAACGCGTGGTAGAGGAGACGGGAAGAGTTAACCGAGGCGTTAAAACTGCAAGTTTCGCCGTGCTGAGAAACACGAATATGCCTGCGATACTGGTCGAGACGGCGTTTATCGATAACTATGAGGACAATAAGTTCTTGGGCTCGGAGGAGGGTCAAGAAAAACTCGCCATAGGCATAGCTAAAGGAACGTGCGAATATTTAGGGATCGATTTTAAAGATAAAAATGAAGAGAACGGAGGGTTAAGTATGAGTCAGTATGAAGAACTGGTCAAGAAAGACGAAAAACAGGATGAAATAATAAATGTCATGGGCGCCGAAATAGACGAGCTGAAACATCCGATCGTCTACAACACGCTCGAAGAAGTACCCGAGTGGGCGAGAGACGATATTAAGAATATAGTCGATAAGGGCTATCTTAAAGGCGACGCGGACGGCCTCGGGCTCAGCGAGGATATGCTGAGATTATTGGTCATTAACTCAAGAGCCGGATTGTACGGCAACGTAGAGAATAGTGAATAGAAGTATGAAAGGCGGCCGTAACGTTTAAACGGCGGCGCTGGCGGGAGAGGAGAATGTATTCCGATCCCGCCGCCTTTCCGTCAGGCGTTAAATTAGCTGTTTTAGCGCTGTTCCCTAACGCCTATGTTGATTTGGGATTATAAAATGTTTATAAAGAGTTAAAATTCTAGAGCTTCCTAAAGAAACGTCGACGTATCCGCGCCGAGCGGGATCCTGCTTTTAGCTCTGCGCGAGCGAAGCGCCCAGGCCTTTGCAGTTTTCGAGAGCGTCGTCGTTCGGGGTCTCGTTGACTATAAGACCTTCGGCGATCAATTCCGCGCCGTCGGATCTGCAGGCGTCTTCCCAACTGCGCATCCATTCGCCGTCTCCCCAGCCGTACGAGCCGAAAAGCGCCAGTTTCTTTCCGCCAAGCGCCGGCTCCAGCGCAGAGAACATCGGTTCGAACTCGCCTTCCTCGAGTTGTTCGGCGCCCATCGACGGGCAGCCGAAAGCGATCTTCTCATATCCGCTCATGATCTCCGGTGTGAAATCGGACGGCGTATACATATCGGCTTCGGCTCCTGCACTCCGCGCGCCTTCCGCGACCGCGTTCGCCATCATTTCGGTATTGCCGGTTCCGCTCCAATATACTACCGCTACTTTACCCATTTGTATCACTTCCTTATTTATAATATTATATATGTATCCGTTGGGATTAATTATTTTTCAATCGTCAGTTTTATCGCGAAGCCTTTTAAAGCCCCGGAAAATTATTTAGCGACGGTGAGTTTGCTTATCGACCGTCCTTTTTTATAATTTGAATAATAGAGCGCGCTGCATTTTTTAAACTGCGAAAATTTTTTCTCGGCGGCGACCGCGTCCCCGTATACCTTCCAGAAACCGACCAGCTTGCAGCCCGCTCCCTTATTCTCGATAAAGCCTTTTACGTCCGCTAAAGGGTAACCTAAAAACAGACCTATTTCGTGAGGGAACTCGGCGCGCTTATTCAGTCTTCTGCTCAGATTTTCCAGCATGGCGCTAAGTTCAAGTTCGGCGTATCCGCAGCTTTTCAGCAATTCGGCGGCGTCGCCGTCGATGTCGGACATCAGAAACGAAGGGCGGTACACGTATATAAGACCTATTCCGCCGCATGCGCGCAGCAGCCTTATATAGACGCCTTTGGGATTTAATACGCCGTTCCATTTTTGAATAAATGAATTTAATCTCGAAATATCCTCGTAGGGACAGTTAAAGATATTGCCGGTCTTGATCCCGGCAAGCGTGGGAGAACAGTGTACGATCAATTGTTCCTCGGACATATTCGCCGTCTCTCCTTTCCGTTTCTCTATTTTCTATGCGGTCTGATTCTCGTATTCCTCTAAGATCGACTTGAGCGCGTTCATGGAACTTGAATGGATCCGCTCTACCTTGGTTTTTTCCTTGTCGATCTCGTTTAGCGCGCAGGTCACCATCTTATGCGAGACGGTGTGTGTGAAAAGTATCAGCAGATCCGGAGTGCCTATCTTGTTCCTAAGCGTTCCTTTCATCTGCGTGAAGACTTTCGCCTTATGCTTATACTGCTTGCACAAACTCTTGTACTTACAGACCATACAGTCGTTTCCTCCGATTATAACTATACTCATTTTTCAGTCCGATCCTTTCTTGCAGCTGAGTTAGCTGAAGCTAACCAAACTTCAATAATTTAGTCAACCGCTTAAATTTAGGTTGACAGTTTATATAAAAAATATTCAAGTTCAAATTGAGCAAATAAGTTAGCTTTTGCTAACTGCGTTGTTATTATAACAGCGCAGGACTTAAATGTCAAGAGTTTTTTTAGAATATAAAGTATTATTTTGATGTGATTTTACTGAATGCGCTCTGGCGAGGATCCGACGCGTCTATATCGAATTTAAGCGTTCGGGTTTTGTCGACGGAATATTTAACGAGCCGTAAAAAATTTTGTGAATAAATTATAAATTTCCGTTGTAATTTTTGTGAAAAATCTATTTGTATATTACTATATTGTTATGCTATAATTAAAAATATATTACAATATATGTAAAAAATGTAAATAAAAGACCAAAACGATACGACATAGAAAGAGAAGGTGATAAGATGTTTTTTGATTCTTTAAACGAGACGTCAAGAAAAGCGCCGGCGGTTACCGAGATCAGCAGGGACGCGCTGCTCAGGAGCGCGCCGGGCGCGGATAAGGAGAGCGAGGTAAAACAGACTCCGAACTCGAGTCCTATTCCGGTAAACTCGATAGCGCCTAATCCGAATCAGCCGCGTAAGAAGATCGATGAGGATGGGCTTGCGGAATTGATAAGTTCGATCAAGCGGCACGGGCTCATGCAGCCGATAACGGTCAGGCAGGTCAAACCGTTCGAGTATGAGCTTATCGCGGGGCATAGAAGGCTGGAGGCGGTCAAGAGACTTGGAGAGGTCTATATACAGGCCGTTGTAATAGAAGCGGAAGATAAAGAGAGCGCGGTCATGGCGCTGGTCGAGAACATACAGAGGGAAAACCTCGGATATATGGAGGAGGCGGAGGCGTACGCCGCTCTTATTTCGGAGCAGGGGATAACTCAGGAACAGCTTGCGAAAGAACTCGGCAAGACGCAATCTACGATAGCAAATAAGATCAGGCTCTTAAAGCTGAGTCCGAAGGTAAGAAAGATACTTGCGGACAATAACTTGACGGAGCGGCACGCCAGAGCCTTGCTTAAACTGCATAATGAAAAAGAAAGGGTCGCCGCGCTGGAGATAATCGTTTCAAAAAAGCTGAACGTTGCGAAGACCGAGGAGCTTGTCGAGAGGCTGATCAAGAAAAACAAAAAGAAGCCGGAGAGTCGGGAGAACGCGGCCGTAAAGAGAACGTTTAAGGACGTCAGGATATTCGCCAACACGCTTAAACAGGCGGTCGAGATGATGCGGCGCAGCGGAGTGGACGCGGTCGCGGACAAGAACGAGACCGACAGGTACATAGAGTATACGATAAAGATACCGAAACATAGTGATTAGATATTAGAGGTTAGGGATTAGGAAGTTAAAATGTTTCTATAGCGTGAAAAACTGCTTGTGTAACGTGATGGGAATACAAAGAATTCAAATTCTGCATATGTTTCCGTTAGGCGTTACACGTTACACGGGCGAACTTTAGCCCTACTCCCTAACGCCCATTATCCTAATCTCTATGTTGTTTTTGTTTGTTGTTTCTCTTGCATATTCTTGGTCGGTGTGTTAAAATCAATATAGTTATATCGGGGTCTTATGGCATGACGCAGCTCAGGCCGCGATTTGATCTCGAATATTAAGGAAAATGAAAAACAGGAGGAGTTTAAAATGGACATTGAAATCAGAAATCCGTGGCATCCGGAGGACGCTAAGCATTACACTACCGAGAGAATGAGAAACGACTTTTTGATACAGAATCTGTTCACTCCGGACAAGGTAAGGCTCGTATACAGCCACGTAGACAGGATAATCGTCGGCGGAGTTTGCCCCGCGAAAGAGACGCTTTCTCTGGAGGCGGGACACGAGCTGGGCGTTGATTATTTTCTCGAGCGCCGCGAGCTGGGCGTTATCAACATCGGCGGCGCGGGTACGGTAATACTCGACGGCGAGGAATACGACTTGGACTACAAGGACGGTCTATACGCAGGTATGGGTATAAAAGAGGTGTCCTTTAAGAGCAAGGACGCGTCCAAACCCGCGAAGTTCTACTTAAATTCAGCGCCGGCGCATAAGACGTACCCGACTCTTAAAATAACCATGGAGATGGCGAATAAGAGACCCTTGGGAAGCGTCGAGGAATGTAACAAGAGAGTTATAAACCAGTACATACACCCGGCGGTATGCCAGAGTTGTCAGCTCGTAATGGGTATGACTTCGCTGGACGTAGGCAGTAACTGGAACACCATGCCCTGCCATACTCACGAGAGAAGAATGGAGGTATATCTCTATTTCGAGTTGGGCGAGGACGACGTAGTATTCCACATGATGGGCGAGCCTCAGGAGACGAGACATATCGTTATGAGAAACGAAGAGGCGGTCATCTCCCCGAGCTGGTCGATCCATTCGGGCGTGGCTACCAAGAACTACACATTTATCTGGGGCATGGTCGGCGAGAACCAGACCTTCGACGATATGGACAACGTAGCGATGAAGGACCTTAGATAAAAAAGAGATTATTTGATTTTAACGCACATATCACACGCGCATATAAAAATGAGGAGAACTTAAGATGGGCTTAACGATTACATTATCAGGCGCGGACGGAACGACCTCCGCCATGGCCTCGGGAAGAGACGAGGCGGTCTTAAACGTTTCAGGGTATAAGAGCGGCGATATGCTCGTGTTTGAAACGGACGAGAAGTATGTAAAAATAAACCTGGCCGAAGGGGTAAAGGAATCGATCCTGTACATACCGGACGGCAGGTTTGAATTTGCGATACCCGAGGGAGAGGCGCTCAGAGGCTTCGCTCCGGGAACGTTCGACGGAGAGCAGACGGTAGTGATTAAGACCGCGGCGGAGAGAGAGCTTAAGGAGTATAGAAACCTGTGTCTTAATCCGCTCGACTACAGGCTGGGCTGCGAGGTCGTAGATCCCGACGCGCCCGAGTGGAGCAATCCGACCGACTCCAAGGCGATCGAACTCGGTGAGGTCAAAGCGTATCCGCACGCATACGCCAACAGGGTCACGCGTAACGAAGGCTGTTTCTACGCAAGAAACGCGATAGACGGTATCAGTACTCCGGGAGGACACGGCGACTATCCGTATCATTCGTGGGGCGGAGCAGTCCATGAGGATCTGACCCTTGCGGTCTACTTCGGCAGAGAGGTAAAAGCCGATAAGCTCGTTCTGAATCTGAGGAGCGACTATAACCTGACCGAGGAGGGCAAGGAGCACGACACCTATTGGCACACGGCGCTTATTGAGCTTTCGGACGGCTTTAAGACCGAGATAAACCCTAAAAAGTCGGCCGAGGATCAGGCGTTTGAGTTGGGCGAGCATAGGACCGAGTGGCTGAAACTTTCCCGTCTCGATCCGCTTCAGCTCGAGACCAGCGCGAACTTTGCGGCTCTTAACCAGATCGAGCTGTGGGGCTCGGATATTTAACGGAGCGATTTTGGTATAAATCGTCTCGCATAAATAAGCAATGATGGAACCGCCGGTTTTTATCGGCGGTTTTTATATGCATTTAATAGGCGCGCGGCGGGAGAAGTCGCGCCGATATTACGATTTAGGCATAGATTTGTAAACGTTTTATAAACAAATCGCATTAACCTTGATTTAACGCCGGACGCATGATATAATGAATTCAAATTTATACAGGGATGTGATTTTATGAAGCATAAGTTTATATTGGGTAAAAAATTGATTTGTCTCGGTATGATCTCCGCGATGGTTATTTCGCTCTCGTCGTGCGGCATACTCGAGAGGTTCGGTTTAGGCGGCTCGAACGTCGATACGGCGACGGAATCGAGCCCGAGCGCGAGCGCCGCGGCTCAGCTTACGCAGGAGGAACTTATAATAGGCGAGTGGGGCTTTGAACGCGTCGTAACTCCCGCCGGCGAGTATACCTCGCTGAGCCAGGTAGATCTTACAGGAACTCCGCTGGAGGATTACGCCGACGTGCTTGCTACCGTGCTGGAGAATGGAGCGGTCAGCTTTAACGACGACGGGACCGTAAGCTTTTCGATACTTAGCGCGGACTATACCTTGAGCGGCGGCAGGCTTACGATAAGCTCGAGCTTGCTCCCTTCGGATGTGTCGATAGATTGCCATATCGACGGCGACGAGATGGAGCTTGGCGAGCAGGACGTTACGATCTATCTTGCGAGACAGTAGAAAATATTTAGGCTATTTGGACAAAGGGCGCTTTAGCGGCGTCCTTTTTTATTTTGCCGGCTGAGGCGCCGCGAGTACTTAAAGCAATTCGTCAAGGCTTAGCTTTTCGTTGCCGGAGAGCTGATCGAACAGATCCTCAAGCGCGTAGAACTCTATCTTAAATTCATTTATATCGTCGTTTTCCAAGTAACCGACGCATTTTGTCCAAGATATATCTATGTCGTCGGAAATATTTGAATCGATACTCATCCCGAGCCAGACTTTGTTTTTTTCAAGCAATTCGCCTATTTTATACATGCAGCTTAATAGAAGTTCTCTATCTTCGGCGCTTGAGTTTAGAACTTCCGAAACCGAATCCGCAGTCTCGTCTACTTCGGTTATGAATTTATTTATAATGCTTAAGTGCAGCTGCACCACGGCGATCACAATGACCAGGAGAACGATCATCGAGGACGTTCTTTTCATAGAGTCAGCTCCTTTTTCCAAAACGCCGTTTTTCCTTTTCTATGATCACAACGCCGCCCTGTTCGTCGGCGCCCATGTAGAAGACGTTTGAGATCTTTTTAATCTTTTTCTTATTTAACTGTTCGTACAGCCATTTTAGGTCGCGTCCCAGCCTTTTTAGATTGCTTTTTATCAGAGAGCCGTTATCTATAATAATATAGCTTATAGAGGAATCCGGCGGCGTCACGCCGAGCAGCTTAGGCGTTACCGGATTATTCTCCGGGGTCTGGATAACGCTTATATTACCGTTGGTCTCCATTATCACGTAGTCCACCTCGGACAGAGACGACGCTCCGTTGTTGCGTATTTCTTCGAGCAGATCGCCCACGTTGAAACGCTGATTCTCCATCTCCCGCTGGTTGAGCTTGCCTTTTGCATAAAACGTGCTCGGTTTGCCGTATAGAGCAGTTCTGAACCGCAGATGTTTATATGCCAGATACGAGACGCCTATTTCCAATATGACGAGCACGAATATGGCTACTACGCTCGTAAGCAGAGGTTTTCCGTTATCGGTGATCGGCATGGCCGCAAGCTCGGATATGATTATCGTAACTACCAGCTCGGACGGCTCCAGCTCGCATATCTGACGCTTTCCCATAAGTCTTAGGTTTACAACGACAAATATATACATTATTATTGTTCTGAGTATAGTGATTACCATAGATTGCGCGACCTCTTTGTTTTGAATTGAATATGTAATAAAGCGAGCGGCGGCGCGGCAAAGCTTCTGCATAAATATTAAATTAAAAGCGTAAACTCTATTTACAAATAATAGGGGCTTTGATATAATATAACCATATTTTCTGGATAAAATACACACATATTTTAAGGGAGGTTTTCTCATGTATATAGGTATTGATTTAGGCGGAACAAATATAGCGGTCGGATTGGTTGGCGACGACGGAAAACTATTGAAGTCGGTCTCCACGCCGACGCTCAGCGAGCGCGACTATACCGAGATAGTAAACGATATGGCAAAACTTGTCAGGGGCATACTCAGTATAACCGGACATACCATAGACGATATCGACGGGATAGGGATAGGGAATCCCGGTACGGTCGATAACGAAAACGGGATCATTCTCTATTCAAATAATCTTGGATGGGAGAACGCCAACGTCAGGGAGGAACTGAATAAGTATTTCGACGTACCCGTAAATATTGAAAACGACGCGAACGCGGCGGCGTTTGGCGAGTATTCGCTGTACGCCGACAAAATAAAGGATTTTGTATTCGTGACGCTCGGGACCGGAGTCGGAGGCGGAATAATAATCGACGGCAAGATATACAGAGGCTTTAACGGCGCGGGCGCGGAGCTTGGACATACGACCCTCGTCCACGACGGCGTAAGGTGCACCTGCGGCAAGAAGGGCTGCTGGGAGGCGTACGGTTCGGTGACCGCGCTGATCAGGCAGACGCGGGAGGCCATAGCCGAGAATCCGGATTCGCTGATGGCGAAGACGTATAAAGATACCGGAGTGGTAAACGGCCGGACTGCGTTCGACGCGGCGAAGGCCGGGGACGAAGCCGGGAAAAAAGTGGTAGATAAATATCTCGAGTATGTGGCCGACGGTATCGTCAGTATGATAAATATATTCGCGCCCGAGGCGCTTATGATCGGCGGCGGCATAAGCAAAGAAGGCGATTATTTGCTGGAGCCGATAAAGAAATTCTGCGCCGAGAACGTGTTCTGTAAAAATATCAGACAGACCGAGATAAAGATCGCGACGCTCAACAACGACGCCGGCATAATAGGCGCGGCTATGGCCTGCAAGAAGAGCTTGGAAGGCTGAGGATTAAAATTATCATACGTTAAACGGGAACGGGGAGTTATTTCTATTCCCGTTTTGTTTGGGGAAATTTTGTGATTACAAAGCGAGCGCGGCGGCGAATACAGCCGCGACGCTTCGCGATACGGAACTGTTATTAAATTGTCATGTCAAAAAAACACACAACTGTCACGTTAAAAAAACGTACAATTGTCACTTTAATTTATAGGATGGAGTTGTTACAATATAACTAAAATCAGAAGGCGCTGACGTGAAAATTCATTTCGCGTCAGCCTCCGGCATAATTAAAGCGTCAGTGCGAGATTTTCTTCACATAGCGGCGCTCTAAGACGCGTATAGTCGTAATAATCTCTTATTGTTCCTTGCCCTGCGGATAAGAGAGCTTTTATTTCTATTAGCGCCGACGCAGGGCGGCGGAACGGAGATTATTATGGAAGTATTCGATATCCAATTGGATCGCGGCGGGGTCATGTATAAGCAGATATACGAATGGGTAGTCGGCGCGATCAAGTCGGGCGTCATATCCGACGGGGAGCAGCTTCCGTCTATAAGAACTCAAGCCGAGTATTTGGGCGTAAGTCGGAATACCGTCGACATAGCGTATCAAAATTTGGTGTCGGACGGGTATGCGACGGTCAAGAACAGGAGCGGATACTTTGTTTTATCGGACGGCGGCAAGGATTTTGGCGTCGAAGAAGAGACCGATCCAGGATGTAAATATAATTTAAGCTTAAACGGAGTAGATCTTTCAGGCGTAAATTACGGAGCTTTTTCAAAGATAGTACGGAATATAATCGACTTGGACGGGGATCTGTTCGGTCATGGTCAGAAACAGGGCGAATACGAGCTTAGAAAGCAAATAGCTAAGTATTTATATATTTCCCGGGGGTTAGAGTGCGATCCGCATCTTATAGTTATAGGCGCCGGGAAGGATTATCTGCTGAGTATGCTGACCCAGATCTTAAGCGGGACTTACGGCATGGAGATACCGGGCTCGGAGAAGATCTACAGAGCGCTGACCCTTACGGGGCGAGACGTGAAGTTGATAGAGTCGTCGTTTAAAGGGATAACCCCGGACGAGATCGGCGGAGTGGATATAATGTATATGAACCCGATACATCATTTGCCTCTCGGATATACGCTCTCGGAGCCGGAGTGTAAAGAGTTTTTAAGGTGGGCTTCTGAAAAAGACGGGCGGTATATCATAGAGGACGATTACGACGGCGAATTTCAGTATGATTATCATTTCGGAGCCATGAAAAGACTCGATAAGAACGACAAAGTTATATTCATAGGAGACTTTTTCAGAAGCATAGCGCCCGGGGAAAAAACGGCTTATATGGTTTTGCCCAAGTCGCTTATAACCGAATGGAAAACAAAGCTCAAATTTTATTCTCCTCTTATTTCAAAGTGGGAGCAGAGGACGGTTTCCGAATATATACGACAGGGCTATTTGATAAAAGGAATAAGAAAGAGCCGCGATATATACAAGGCGAAACGCGACGCGGCGATTGGGGCGCTCAAAAAGAGTAAATTATGGGAAAAACTTGAGATATACGGACAAGGCGCCGGAACTCATTTTATAATACAGTATAGAGAACGAGAGGAGGACGAGCTGCTAAGAAGTTCAAGAGCGATAGGGGTCAAAATGGTTCCCGTATCAAGTTTCAGGTTGATGAGGAAATGGGAAAAGGATAAGCGAAAAGGGGCGTTTACGTTTGGTTTCGGCGGACTTAGGCCGGCCGAGATTGAAGGAGCGGTCTCTTTGCTTGAAAAGGCATGGCTTTAAGGAGGTATAATAATGCTAAAAAAAGTGATTGGATTGGTAATGAGTATGGCGATGATCATTGGATGTATGCCGGCGACGCTCGCGCAGGCGGCGCAGGTAGACGACAACGCGGCGCAAACTCAGGATAGCGCCGAGCTTCAGAGCGGTTCGGAGTTCGATCCTGAAACAGTTATGTGGACGAATAATCCCATCGAGAACGTTTTAGCTCAAGAGGGGATCTATAAGACGGTAAAAGACGTTAATCCTAACGCGGATAAGAAAGATACAGACGTGCAAAATCCGTATGCGTCCCAAGGGGATAATTACAACGGTTGGGAATATTCGGAGTTCGTGTGGACGAACTATTATCCGGTGGGCAACGGCAGGATGGCCGGAATGGTCGCCGGCGGTATCGATAACGAGGTGATCCAGATAAACGAGGACACCTGCTGGGACGGTTCGCCTTACGGCACGCTGACGAACGAGAACGGCGACGTTATAACGACGCTTGAGCAGACCAACGCTGCGCAGAAGATAACCACGGAAGATCCGACGAGCGGAAGCGTAGAGGGCGCGTGGAGATATTACAGAGGCGCGAACGCGGACGGAACTCCGGCTGAGATCGGTTCGGCGGGCGTGCTTGTGGGCGACGAGGCGTTTAGGACGGATTACACCGAATTTGCGGATCAGAGTATCTCGAATCAGGCGCTCAATATAGATAACTCGAAGACGCAGGAAGCGGTTCAGGACAGATGGAGCATGGAGGGAATGGTAGAGGAAACTTTCCTCGGCTCTCCCAGCAGGCAAAGAGCGTATAAGTCGTTTGTAGAGGTATATCTTGATTTTGGACAGAATCACGAGCAGGCTTCTAATTATACCAAGAGTCTCGATATGGAGACCGGCGTTGTAACGGTAGAGTATGACTACGACGGTTCGCACTTTAAGCGCGAGACGTTTGCAAGCTATCCGGATCAGGTAGTAGTTACGCATGTGGAGTCCGACTCGGCTCTAAACTTCAGCGCTCAGCTGCATACGTATCACAGTGAAAAAGACGGTTATTACAGCTATGAAAAGGTAAGCGGTAACGAAGTTAAAGTGACCGCCGCGATCACGAACGGCAGTAGGGACAATAACGAAGTCGGAACTGTAAACGCTATAAAATTCGAGGCGCGCATGTTCTTGGACGGCGACGGAACTTTCTCGGTTTCGGACGATAACACGACAGTTACGGTAAACGGCGGAAACGAAGCTAATATATACGTAGTAGGCGCTACAAATTACGTTGATTATTTAACTCTTGACAATACAAAACCGTCGGCCGACTGCGACAGATATGCGACTAACGTCAAGAGCAGAACATACGAGCAGATAAAAGAAAGACATCTTGCTGATTTTAGCGAACAATTTAACAGAACCGAACTCAATATTGATAACGCAAACGGAGTAGACTATAGCGGTACGCCTACGGAACAGCGCGTTCGTAAAAATATATCCGGCAAGTCCGGCTTTTTGACAGGCGCGGGTTCGAGAACGTCCGACGCTAATAAAAACGGCGTGTACACAACGTATTCGGAAGGCGATAATCAGCTGGCCGCGCTTGAATTTAATTATGGCAAATATTTGATACTTTCAGGTTCGAGAGACGGCCGCGAGGCGTCCGAGGGCGAGATAGCGATTCAGGAGAGCCAGCCTCTCAACCTCACCGGTAAATGGAACGCCGCGTTCTCGGCTTCGTGGAACGGTAAGTATACTATAAATATAAACACGGAAATGAATTACTGGGCGGCGCAGCCTCTTAACATAGGCGACAGCGAAAAACCGCTTATAGACACGTTCGACGAGCTGGCTCAGAGCGGAAGTATCACTGCGGCTAATCAGTACGCGATTTATAACGACAGAGGCGACGATACATATCAGCCCGGAGATCCGTGGGTAATGCACCACAATTACGACTTGTGGAGAGGAACTCAGCCGATAGATAACGCGACGGCGGGACTTTGGCCGACGGGAGGAATCTGGCTGCTCGACCACGCATGGCAGTATTATCAGTATAACAAGGACACCGAATATCTTGCGGAAGTGTATCCGTACATGGTAGGCGCGGCCAAGTTCTTTACTCAGTTCCTGGTCGTCGATCCGAAGACCGGATATTTGATAACCGCGGCTTCGTGTTCGCCCGAGCAGGGAGGCGTTCAGCCGGGACCCGCGATGGATACTCAGCTTGTGAGAAACCTCTACGATATGGTACGGCAGGCGTCCGAGATACTCGGTAAGACTAGCGAGAATGCGGATCTGCTGACGAAGATAGACGAACAAATGCCTTCAACATATTTTGCGGACGAAAAGGGTAAGATAGCGCCTAACCTTATCGATGACAATGGATACATACAGGAATGGGTAAGGGGCGACGTCACATTTGATATAAGCGAGAGAGACAGCGGACAGTGGTCGGTTACAAATCCGTTTACGAACGAGACGGTTAAAGTATACGACCATGGCGCAAGCAACGCGGGCGGACACAGACATTGCTCGCATCTTTGGGAGATCTTCCCGGGAACGCACCTTAGCGCTTATAGCGAAGATCCGAACGAGCAGGCGTTATTCAAAGCGTTCCAGAAAACCGTATCGGCTAAGGGAACCGGCAGCGGTCAGGGCTGGGGCTTGGCGTGGAGGATCAACCTCAACGCGAGAGCTTTAGACGGCAACGCGGCGTCGACCATGCTCGAGCAGCTGTTTACCACAAGAACTTCGCCGAACCTGTTCGATCAGCACCCGAACTTCCAGATAGACGGTAACTACGGCGCGACGTCGGGTATCATAGAGATGCTCGTTCAGAGCCACGACGGTACCATAAATCTGCTCCCGGCGCTTCCGGATCAGTGGCAGAGCGGTTCGTTCAAGGGATTCAACACCCGCGAGGGCGCGACGGTAGACCTTACTTGGTCGAACGGACGGCCGACGGAGGCTAAGCTGCACGTAAGAGAGAGCGGAGATATGAATATCCGCACGATCTACGCTCCTAAGGCTAAGGTATACGACGAAACCGGCGCAGAAGTAACGGCGACGGTTAACGAAGACGGCAATCTGCTCACATTTAACGTTGAAGCGGGAAAGACTTATACGATAAATAATTTTGGTACCGATATTATGAGAACGGTATACGCGGCTGCAGATACGACAGAATTTTACGCAAGCGACGGCAAAGCTGAACCGAAAATTGCCAACGGCAACGAAGTAGGATATTTGTATAACGACCGCGGCGCGGGAGTTAAACTTGGATATGCAGTAGATGATTTCTCATTTGACGGTCTGCAAAGTCTTGAGCTTAAGATGGCCGATGTCAGAAGTTCTGCGGCGAAGGTTTCCATCACATTGGATTCGCCGACCGGGACGGAGATCGCTAATCAGTCTATAACTGAGGGACCGAATCAGATCGAACTTAAAAATATCGACGGCGTGACAGGGGAACACAAGATATATCTGCTCTATTATACAGATCCGTACGACAGCGATCAGAAATATATCGGAAATGCAAGCGATCTGACGGCTACGTACAGAGTAGAGGATGCGCCGGAGCCGACAGTACAGCCGGTTGAATTTGATTATAATATAAGAGAAGCGTACTTCAACAGAGACGGTCTCCTAAGCGTTGATATCGGTTACAGCGGAGAAGATCCGGCGCCTGCGGCAAAATTGATCGCGGCTACATACGACGAGAACGGCATTTTGACGGATATGGCGGACTTTGATATAAACGGCGCTATTACGGACACGTTCGATTACGCGCAGCCCGAAAACGGAACGACCAAAGTTTATATTTGGGATAACATGGAGACTATGACTCCTCTCAGCGCGGTCAAAGAAGCGGAAGTCATGCCGGCGCCGACGCCGCCCGCGACCCCGAACCCGACGCTCGATCCGTCTACGTACGTATCGGTAAACGACGTGACGACGGCCGACAGACTTGGCGAAATAAACGGTAGATCCGCGTCGGATTATTATGTTTGCGATAACGACTTCGAGTGGAAAAGCGACGTTAAAGAAAGCTATAAAACGGTATTTGGCGAAGACTTCAGCGATACTTACGCAAGCAGATATATAGACATGAGAAACAACGCTTCGATAGACGTGCCGTTTACGGTCGGAGCGGACGAGGCGGCTAATTACACGCTGTATACGCTCTGCCAGGAATATAACGGCAGATATTATACGGGACGATTGTATGCGGCCGACGGAGCGACTCCTATAGGCGACGAGATAAATAACGTAGCTCTCAGCGGGATCAGCGTCGTTGCAAGTGCGCATCCGGAGGATAATTGTTCGGCGTCCAGAAGACAGGTCGCGATCGTAGAGTTCGAGCTTGGCGATTTAGAGGCCGGCAACTATGTGTTCAGGATCACTGGAGTATCTAACAGCAATCCTCTGCTCGCCGTAGCGTTTTATACCGACGATATAGCGAGACCGACCGCGGCTCCGCAGCCGACCGCGACGCCGACCGCGACGCCGGGACCGACTCAGGATCCTACTACGCTTGGAGCGTATGTGAATAACGTCAAATATAACACGGTAAGAGAAGCGGTAGCGGCTGCGGCGGAAATCAATCCGCAGAGAGAAGAAGATCGGGTATATATCGATATTATGCCCGGCGCCTACCGCGAACAGGTAGTCGTAAACACGCCGTACGTCACAATGAGACAGGCGCCGGATACCGAGGGTGCGGTTACGCTGACATGGTATTACGGTTTAGGTTCGCTCTACGACAGCTGTAACGAGGACGGCTATTACGATCCGTCCGTTATAGGCGACGGCGAATCTTACGGTCCGAGCGACTGGGGCCCGGCGCTCAAAGTCGACAGAAACGCGACCGGATTCACGGCGGAAAATCTTATTATTGAAAATTCATATAATAAGTATTACACAGAAGAAGAACTGGCGGATATAACCGGCTACGATCCCGATCCTAACAACAGCGATTTTAGACGTAAAGAGTGGATACAGGCTCAGAAGAGCGACGGCGTCAGCGACGACGAGATAAACAGCTACCTCCAGTCGAGAAAAGATATAACTTACGCCGGCGTTAAGGGAAGTCCGAGAGAACGCTGCGCGGCGCTGCACTGCTCAGCCGACAAGGCTTCGTTTATAAACTGCGAGATTATGTCGACGCAGGATACTATCGGAATAAACACGGGCAGAATGTATTTTAAAGACTGCAAGCTGGGCGGAACGACAGACTATATTTGCGGCAGCGCGACGGCGGTATTCGATAACTGCGAATTATACACTAACGCGGGACCGCTCCAGGCTGAGAGCGCTACAATAACAGCGCCCAGCAATGCTGTCGAGTCAGAAGGCTATCTGTTCTGGAACTGCCGCGTAACAGGTTCTGATACCGCGACACCGGGTTCAATGGGAAGACCGTGGGGCTCGGGCGGCGGTCCGGCGGCGGCTTACATTAATACGACTGTTAGCGCGGCTGGCGTAAGCCCCGGAAACGACAAGTATTTGATTTCGGGAACCGGTTGGTCGGATATGAGCGCTAATAAACCGGAGGACGCGCGTTTTTATGAATATGGAACCGTGAATACAAGAGGCGAGGCTCTTGACACTTCAAAGAGAAGAGGCAGCGAGCTCAGCGACAATATTTCCAAAGGTTTGCTCGACGAATGGCAGGTTCTCAGATTCAATCCGTATACATATACGGCGGGTTCGGACGGCTGGGATCCGGCCGGAATGGCCGACTCTTATGCCGGAGTTAACGAGATAATCTCAACGGCTACGGTCGAGATACCTGAAGGCGACAGCAATACGGTTGCTCTTCCGACAGCTCCGGAGGGCTACGAATATAAATGGGAATCTAATTCCGAGTACGCTATAGTGAGTAAAGACGGTACAGAGATCGAGGTAATAAGACCGGCGAACGGCGAACAGCCCATAGAGAGTTCTATAACACTGTATGTGAGAGACGCTAACAACAAAGGCGTCGGGGCGCAGTCTACGATCCCCGTTTCGATCAGCGCTACGACCGACACGACTAACGTGTTCACAACAAGCGGAACGATTACCGTCGCTGGGAACGCTCCGGCGAGCGACGTGACCGTAAGCGTTCAATTCTATAGAGGCGCGGCTCTGATAAAGCAGACGACGGCGACGATAGAAGCGGGTCAAACTCAAGCCGAGTATACGGCCGAGGGTATCCCGGTTGGCGATTACGACGTTGTTTTTGATTCGCAGAATAGCGAGTATAAGATCTTGACTCCTACGGACGGCGCTACGACCGTATCGGGCGGAGTAGGACAGACCCAAAACATAGACGCGACGATCGCGCGCCTTGTAAATATGTATTCCGATATTACTTCGGATCCGACGACGTTCGGTTCGGGAGCGAGCGTTGCCAATAACGGCGACGGCAGCTTTACGATAACAGGAAACGGAAACGGCGGCGCATACTGGAATATTTCGGATATGATCGCCAATATAGCGGAGTCCGATACGGTGACGGTATGCTATACGTTCGACATGAGCGCTAGCTATCAGTCAAGCAACAACGGCGCGGCGGTTGATATTACAAACGGTAGACCGGGCGAGTTCAACACTAACGCGAACGAAAACAGATACGCAAGAACGAACGCCGGACGTTGGACGCAGCTTAATATGTTCGATATAGGCGCGGGAGCGACGAGCGGTTCTTCCAATACGGAACATCAGTGGCTTAACTGTGCAAATTCAAGCTTTAGCGTCGCTCCGGTTCAGAATGTAAGGGTTACGATAGATTATAAGAACGGTAAGATCATAGGCAAGGCAAAGACGGATTCGGCTAGCGAGTGGAATTCGTACGACGCGTTTACAGGATTCCCTGCGGGCGCGGATAAAGACGAACTATATGTAGCCGTATATCCCGGTAACGCGGGCTCGAATACCTTTACCGTTAAAGACGTATCTATCGAATACACGGTATTTGAATAAAAATTCAGACGTTTTAACAGCGCAATAAGCGGCGGTTAAAATATAAAAATTGTAACTGCCGCGCGGCGCTTGAATGATCGATCGCTTACGCCGCGCGCGGCGACCTGAAACGCATAGTTCGCCGTCCGACGCGATTTTCGGTCAATAATTTAAAATTATTATAGATTTATTCCCAATTAAACGCGAAACGTCCGCCCTAGAGCGGGCGTTTTGTCGTATCAAAAAAATACGTATCCCCAAACGGTATATACGCGGACGGAAGAGTCGTATTAACTTTGGCAAAATAAATTTAATAAAGAGTATCTTAATCGATTAAGATAAGAACAAAAATTTTTTAGAATAATAAAGGTTGCAAATTTATCATCCTTTTATTTCTTACGCTTTGTATTATATTACATTTTAAAAGAAATTTCAATAAAAATAACCCGAGAATTATATTGAAATCGATACTGTGTTCGACTGCTGACGATTAAGTTTATGATCGCTTGCAATGAGGAATGCGTTGATGTATATTATTAAAAAGATTAAATAAAAGAAAGCTTGATGTTATAGATCAAACAAAGGAGCAGTATACATGCCTATGCTTAATATAAAAAATACTATATCAAAGATATTTTCAAAGGAACTGACATCGGTTAAGTATGATATCAAATCGGACAAGCTGACTGCTCCGGTCAGATTGGCGGTCGTCGCGGATCTGCACAGCGTATTCTACGGCGAAGAACAGGCCGAACTCATAGAGGCGATAGACGCGCATAACGTCGACGCGGTATTGCTGCCGGGAGATATAGCCGACGATAAAACGCCTTTATCCGGCGCTGAAGCGCTGTTTAAAAGCCTGACCGGAAAATATCCATGCTACTATGTCAGCGGCAATAACGAATATAAGTCGGGGAGGATAGACGAGATCAAAAGTATGATAAGCGCCTATGGAACGGAAGTACTTGAAGGATCGTTTTCTGAAATCGAGTTTAACGGGCGGAATATCGCCGTTTTTGGAGTAGACGATCCGATGGTTTTCGGCGTGGAAAATATCGGGAGAACGGCGCCTAAGGGTTGGATAGATCAATTTGAAAGCTGTAAGCTGAAGAATAAATTATTAAAAGAAAAATTCTCCGATATAGAAAGCTACAGTATTTTGGTTTCCCACAGACCCGAGCTTTTTAAATATTATAGAAACAGCGGTTTTGATTTGGTAGTCGCGGGCCACGCGCACGGAGGTCAGGTCAGGATCCCGGGGCTCGTAAACGGGTTGTTAGCTCCGGGGCAGGGCTTGTTCCCCAAATACGCCGGAGGCGCGTACAAGCTTGGAGAGACTGTTATGATCGTAAGCCGCGGACTTTGCATAAACAGGCTTCCGCGGATATTCAATCCGCCGGAGCTTGCGGTCGTTGAAATAAAACCGGAATCTTTACGCAACAGACTTGATTGATGCAATACGTTTTTTAACGTTTAGTTTTTTATAAATTTGAAACAAATGTAATTTTTGTATTTGTTAGAATAGTAATATCACACAATATCACTTTATTATATTTATATATTTTATACAAGTTATATTTAATAAAGTATGTACATCATTGACATATTTTGTTGCATAATGTATATTAGATATAATAAAGTGATTTTATATATTTTGTTTGACGGGAAATAGGGAGAAGTTAATTTGTTCTGTTTTGTATAGTGAAGTTATAAATAAATACTACGATTTGTAAAATAGTTTAATTATACGTCTTCTTATAATACTCAATAAAGTTTCATGATAATAAAAAATGTACGTCAAAAGATCGTATCGTTTCGATAGGGAGTGAAAATAATGAGCAAATGCATGGGATGTATGAAGGAGAAAGGCGATAGCGAAGCGTGTCCCTACTGCGGCTATATATCTCCAAAGGAGAACGAAAACGCGGCGTAGAACGAAAACGCGGCGTATCTTCCTGAAGGAACGATACTGCAAAATCGTTACCTGCTCGGCAGGGTATTAGGACAGGGCGGATTCGGCATAACATATATAGGCTACGACAATACCCTAGACGCGAGGGTGGCTATCAAGGAATACTACCCGGGAGACATAGCGCAGAGAACGCCGGGAGATAAAACTGTAATGCCGTACACCCAGGCGAGCGGCGACTATGAGCACGGAAAGAAACGGTTTATAGAGGAAGCAAGAACGCTTGCAAGGTTCTCGGACTTTCCGGGGATAGTCAGCGTAAAGGACTGCTTTGAAGAAGACAACACCGCGTATATGGTGATGCAGTTCTTAGAGGGAATTGATCTAAAGGAATATCTAAAGCGTAAAGGCGGCAGGATAAGCCCGGAAGAAGCTGTGTCGATCCTGACGCCTGTGATGGACGCATTGAAAGAGATACATAGAGCTGGGATAATCCATAGGGATATAAGCCCGGATAATATATTCATAACGACGGAAGGACAGATAAAACTGATAGACTTCGGAGCGGCGAGGCAGTCGCTGGGAGGAGGAAAGAGCCTGTCGATACAGCTAAAGCCGGGATACGCGCCTGAGGAGCAGTATCGGACGCACGGGAATCAAGGACCGTGGACGGACGTGTACGCGCTGGCGGCGACGTTGTACCGGATGGTGACGGGACAAGTACCGCCAGAGGCGATGGAGAGACTGTCGTATGATACGTTAGAGATACCGCAGGAGTTGCCGGAGAATATAAGGACGGCTTTGCAGATAGGGCTCGCGGTACGCGCTCCGGAGAGGTACCCGGAGAGGTACGCGAGCGTGGAGCAGTTTCAGAACGCGCTCAGCGGAGAATCGCCGGTAACCGTCTCGAACCGTAGTTTTAAAAACGAAAGTAATAATAAATACGAAGTTGAAAGAAATAACTATTCGCCGCCAAAGAAAAAGAGCGGCATGCTGCAAGGCGCCCTTATCGGCGCAACAGCCGTAGTATGCGTTGCATTGATAGCGTTGGCGATGTCGGTTATATTGAGAACCGACGACAAATCTAACGGCGCGGCTCTGCAGCCGACGTCGGTTCCAGTATCGTTTGACGAAAACTCCGCTGAACAACGTCAGACGTCGACGGATATTGTTACGACACAAGCGCCAGCGAAAGTTCCCACGGCCGCGCCGACGGTCAGACCGCAGCCGACGCCGTATAATCACGCGGCCGACGAGGCTGTTTTAGCGCGCGTTGTAAACGATTCAACCCGTGCGTTTACAAATTCAGTGAATACGGGTGATTTTTCTTATCTTGCGCCGTATGTAGACCCGAACTCTTCATATTACTCGGAGCAGAGCAAGGCGGTCGCTTCAATACACGGACGCGGCGTCAAGGAGGAACTTATGACCTGCGGCATAGTTAGTATAGATTGGCTGGACGATGACAGTTGTAACATGACTCAACACACGATAATCACCTGTTATTATACGGACGGAACCTCTAAGGACGTTGAGGAAACATATACGTACCTCATGAAGCGTTCGGGTGATTCGTTTGTATATAGCAAGATGTATACTTAAGGATTTTAAGGTAAGGTTTAGTTACAAATTTTAAAACGTGGGATCGGCGGTGAACGTAATGAAGGCGCATAGACTTTCCGGAACGCTATTTGCGGTTGCGTCGGCTTTAGCGATAATTTTGTGTCTAATAATTGTAATTTATACGGTTCCGGGCCTGAGACCGTTGTTTACATATCCGGGATTTATGTATCTCAGGTTTGAGGAGGCGGACGACGGAACGCTGAAGGTAAAATATTGCAGCAGGTATGCCGCCGAAGTGGAGATACCGTCTCGGATAGGCGGAAAAGCCGTGACCGGGATAGGAGAACACGCGTTCCGAGACTGCAGGAGTTTGGAAGAACTGGTACTGCCCGACAGTATTTTAACTATAGAAGAAAACGCGTTTGAGAGGTGTCTGTCTTTAAAAAAGATCGACATACCAGCAGGCGTTTCCGAGATAGGAGCGACGGCGTTTTTATCCGCCGGTATAGAGACGCTTACAGTGCCGGATAATATTCAAAGCATTGGCTATGGGAGTTTTTCGCTTTGCGAAAACTTGGAAGAAGCGACGATTACAGAGGGCGTTGAGAGCATAGGAACGGGAGTTTTTCGCGGATGCAAGAACCTAAAAAAGGCAATTATTCCGAAAAGCGCGACGGACGTCGGCATAGAGGCGTTCGCGTACTGTGAAAACCTTACGAGCGTCGGGGGCGCAGGTTCTGGCGCAGACGTTGAATTTGGTTGGGACGGCGTTATACCGAGCGGAGTTTTTAGAAATATGCAGAATTTGACGGAAGTGGTTTTGCCGGACGGTATCGCGATCATATGCGAACAAGCGTTTTTTGGCTGTGAAAATCTACAGAGCGTAACCATACCGGACAGCGTGGTATATATAGGCGAATATGTTTTCAGCGGTTGCGGCGATCTTACCATATATGGAAAGCCTGGTTCTTACGCCGAAGGCTATTCGGCAGAGCATAATATAAATTTTGAACCTATCTGAATATATCGCTATTAATGAGATGGGAGTGAAAGTAATGAGCAAATGCATGGGATGTATGAAGGAGAAAGGCGATAGCGAAGCGTGTCCCTACTGCGGCTATATATCTCCAAAGGAGAACGAAAACGCGGCGT
>CAJFTO010000025.1 GCA_904419955.1 Candidatus Roslinia caecavium
TCCCAATTCGGAGGCCGAGCGCTTATCGTGAGCGATAACCTTAGCCCCGCAATCTACCAAAAATTTGATAAGCGGAATGTTGCTCACTCCTACGCCTATGACCGCCGCGGTCTTTCCTTGTATATTTGATCTAAATTCGTCTACCGTCATATTTTCCTCCCAAACGCCTCTTAGCTTTAGTATTCAATTATAATACCTATTATTGTACACTTAAATTACAAATTTTGCAATACGTAAACCAAAATAAAAGGACGAACATAGCGTCCGTCCCTTATAAGTTCATAATAAATATATAACGGCTGAACCGATTATTCGGCGTCCTCGCTCTTTTCAGCGTCTTCAGCCGCGGCTTCCTCAGCCGTATCTTCAGCTTCTTCAGCTTTTTCTTCCGCCGCTTCTTCAACGGTTTCTTCAACCTTATCGCCAAGATCGCTCGAATCAAGGATGTCGCCTAAAGTGAACGACGTCTCTTCTATATACGAATTGGGAACGTCGTCTTCTTTATCTGCGCTTACGGCTTCGTCGCCCGCGTCGTCCGTCATCAGAGCCTTCATCGAAAGACCGATCTGCTTCGTCTCGTCGTTGATCTCGATTACCTTAGCTTCAACCTCGTCGCCGATAGCCAGAACGTCGGATGGCTTGTTGATCCTCTTATTTGAGATCTGAGAAATATGGATAAGTCCGTCTACATATTCCGCAACTTCCGCGAACGCTCCAAACGGCAGGATCCTTACGATCTTGACCTTTATAACGTCGCCGACTTTTAAGTCCTTAGTCGCCTTTACCCACGGGCTGTCCTCCTCTTTCTTATAGCCGAGAGAAACCTTGCCTTTTTCGCGGTCGAGGTCTTTGATATATACGTCGAGCATGTCGCCGACTTTTACGACCTCGGACGGATGCTTGATCCTGTTCCAGGAAAGCTCGGATATGTGAACCAAACCGTCCACTCCGCCAAGATCGACAAACGCGCCGAACGGCGTTATGGATTTTACTATGCCGGTATACTTCTTGCCTACTTCGGCGTTTTCCCAGAACTCCGCCGCTTTAACTTCCTTAAGCTCTCTTACCAGAGATATTCTGTTCTTCTCTCTGTCGAGTTCTTTGATATATACGTCTATCTTATCGCCGACCTTCACAACCTCCGACGGGTGCGAGATCCTGAGCGGAGATAACTCCGATATGTGTATAAGACCGTCTACGCCGCCGAGATCTACAAACGCGCCGAATTTTGTGAGAGATTTAACAGTACCGGTGTACAGTTTGCCCTCTTCCGCATTCGCCCAGAATTCGTTAGCCGCTTTTTCAGCCTCTTCTTTGGCTACTTCCTTGATCGAGCCGACTACTCTCTGTCTGCCGCGTCTGTCGGTGTCTATTTTTATTATTCTAAAGTTCTGCTCAGTATTAAGCAGCGTGCCGAGATCCGCGATATAGTGGAGCGCGCACTCCGACGCGGGAATAAACACTCTTACGCCTTTGGCTATAGTAACAACGCCGCCCTTGACCAGTTCTACAACTCTGCCGGTCAATACTTCGCGATTATCAAAAGCTGTCTGGATCTCTTCCATACCCTTGACAGCGTCAATCTTCTTCTTAGATAATGTAACTACCCCGTCTCTGTCGCTAACGTGCACAACATAGACGTCGACTTCCTGACCGACCTTTACCAACTCGTTGATGTCGGCGTCGGGATCGTTGGTCAGCTCCGAAAACGGAATAACTCCGTCGTACTTATTGCCGATATCGACCTGAACTTCCGTCGGCGTAACGCCAATTACTACGCCTTTTACTACCTCACCCGAGTTCAGAGGCTTTAGCGTCTCTTCTAAAGCTTCTGCAAAATTCATTTCATTTTCCGCCATGGTTAAATAAACCTCCTTGATTACCTTATCCGGAGTAGACGCTCCGGCGGTAATACCCACTTTTAATTTTTTGTTTAATAAATTTGTATATTCATTTAATTTTTTACTGTTTTCTATGCAATACGTGTCCGGACAAAGCTCGCGGCAAACCTCGTACAGCTTACGAGTGTTCGAACTGTTCTCTCCGCCGACGACGAACATAAGGTCGACTCTGGCGGCGAGCTCCTTCGCGGATTTCTGCCTTTCACTGGTTGCACTACATATTGTATCAAAAAAATTCAGATTTGTAAAATGTTTTTTTAATATTTTTACGATTTTTTTTAATAAAATTTCTCTGATTGTTGTTTGAGCGACCACCGACACGGGTAAATTATTGTCTAATTTGCACAAATTTTCTGCTTCTTCTTCGGTTGCGACCGCGTACGTCTCTCCGCTGCTCCAGCCCTTTATGCCGATCACTTCCGGATGAGCTTTATCGCCGACGATAATAACCGTTCTGCCGCACTTTGATTCACGTTCCACGATATTATGGATCTTCTTTACGTACGGACAGGTCGCGTCTATAATATCCGCATGTATCTCCTCAAGCTTCTTGTAATCCGACTTAGGTATCCCGTGCGCGCGAATGATCACGGACGAACCGTCCGGTATATCCTCGATCGCGTCTATGCAGCCGACGCCTTTTTCGGCCAAATCGTCCGTCAAATCGCGATTATGTATCAACATTCCATACGTGACCGTGCTGTTTCCGGGATTCTCCGCATGTTTATACGCAATCTTGACCGCCCGGTCTACGCCGAAACAAAATCCGGATTTTTCTGCGATCTCTATCTGCATTGCTATTCTCCTGACGTTAATTTCTTATTATATTCTTCATATGTCGGCATGTTCGCCAGCCTGCCTATCTCCGGCATAAGTATCTCGTCCGTTATCCTCTTAAGCTCGTTTGAGTCGGGTCTGGTCCCGAAATAAGCGCTCAGATCTATCGGCTTGCCGATCCTCGTCCTTATACGGCCGAAAAGCCTGTATTTTCCATCTATGCCGACCGGCAGGATATTTACCCCCGCCTTGATAGCTATCAAAGCCGCGCCCGTTTTCCCCTTTCTGAGGTGTTCGTCGTGCGAACGTCCGCCCTCGGGGAAGATCGCGACGCGCTTTCCCTGTTTAATCAAACTGAGCGCGGTCTTAAGCGCGGCTATATCATGCTTGCCCCGCTTTATCGGAAACGCGCCCAGCGTGGTTATAAGCTTAGCGAACAGCTTGTTTTTAAACAGCTCTTCTTTCGCCATATAGCATATCTTAAACGGCAAACAAACGCCTAAAAAAGGCGGATCAAGATTGCTTCTGTGGTTACAGCAGACTATAAAATTTTCATCCTTTGGAATGTTTTCAAGCCCTTCGACTTTATATCTGAAAATACAACGGCACAGCCCCGTAAGGACAACGTCGCCAAACTCATACAGTCCCATCTATTTTCACAGCCTTTCCGTCCGTTAAATATCTTTTATATATCGCAAAGCTCGATTATTTTCTCGATCGTCCGCTCTATATCCATATCCGTAGTATCGACCAATATACTGTCCTCGGCCATAACGAGCGGAGACGCCTTGCGGGTAGAGTCGTTTTTGTCTCTTTGTTCCATATCCGCCTTTACCTCGCTGAACTCAGCCTTTATTCCTTTCTGAACAAGCTCGTCGTATCTGCGCCTTGCTCTGACGTCCGCCGACGCCGTCAAGAATATCTTTACATCGGCGTTCGGTAACACGAACGAGCCTATGTCTCTGCCGTCCATCACCGCGTCGTTATTCCTCGCCAGCTCCCTCTGCAGGTCGAGCAGTTTTTCCCTGACCGCCGGCAAAGCCGACACAGCCGACGCGGCCGCGGAAACCTCGGGCGTGCGGATTCGATCCGATACGTCCTCGCCGTTTAGCAGCAGGCGCTGTTCTCCGTCTTTGTATTTTATACTCACGGCTATATCGTCTAAAATATCCCCGACCTCTTTAGCGGACTTGGGATCCGCGCCGTGCTCGAGCGCGTAAAGACCTATCCCTCTGTACATCGCTCCGGTATCTACGTATATGTATCCCAGCCTTTTGGCCACCGCCTTTGCGATCGTGCTCTTGCCCGCTCCTGCCGGACCGTCGATTGCTATATTCATAATTTATATTCGCCTTTCCGTCCGCGGCGTAAGCTCTGTGCGCGGACATATCCTCTTATTTGTTCCTGTTTTTTACGCGCTTTCCGCCTTCCCGGAAACTGTTGTCGACGCTCCACAATAACACCTTACCGCATACCGCGTCGTATGTATCGGCGGAATCAACGTAATCGACCCCGGTATTCTGCGTGGCGATCACGCGTATATTCTTCTTATCCGCCGCTTCCGCCTTGTCGGAAATGGAATACGATCCGTCTACTACGATAAGACCTATATTATACTTATCAACCGTATTCAGAACGTTTTCAGCTCCCTCGACTATCTCGGTCTCTATCACGTTTCTAAGCGGCAAACCGTATTCCATCGCGATCGAAATGTCAAAATCCACGCCCTTAGGGATCACGGTGTAAAGCCGCTCTTTATCCTCCGTAAGCTCGGCTATCGCGTTTACAGTGCATGCCGAAGCGTAGAATAAGACGTTACCTATCGTCTGGTTGATAATATCCGCGATATCCTTATACGAGTTTATAGTCAGTACGTTCGGATAATCCTCGTTGGAAAACGAGCGTTTTAAATATTTCAAATACGGTATGCCCATCTTCTGAGCCGCTCTCATAACTATCTCCGACTCCTCGCCGCCGGGCGCCGACATGGCGTCTACTATGCCGTAAATCTTATTCGACCTTATTATCTCGCACAAGCTGTTATAGTCTATTCTCCCGACTACCGTGCTGCCTCTGCCGTATTTTCCGGCGTCGGCGAAAGTTGAAAAATGCGTCATACATTTTATCCCGCCCGCCGTTATTCTCTTTGAAAGCTCTACTACATCCGAACTGCCGGACGATAAAATCAAAATCATACCGTCTAACGCCTCCTACCGATCGATTTCGTAAATCTAAACGATAAATCCCGCCTATTCCTCCGGCTTTTCTTCACCGGGCTCGTCTTCATGTTCCTCCGGTACTCTAAACGTCGAAGTATAGTATTCCACGTCCGCGTTAGATTCGTCAGAGTCCGCCGTATGCTCCGGCTCCGAAACCGAATACTCGCCGCCGTCTACTTCGCCGTCTACGTCCTTAGCCAGAGCCGCGCCGCAAAACGGGCAGTATGAAACGTCGCTCTTTATGCTCTTGCCGCATTTCGGACATCTTATTGAAAATTTTAAGCTGTCCATTCTCTGCTGCATCTCGTCCAGCTTCTTTTTCAGTTCCTGTATCTCCTCGCACTTATCGCTTATGGGAAGATCGGTCGTGTTGCCGGATATATAGCAGTTATAAGCGCACTGACCTATTTCCGTATATAATTTCTTAATCTCGTTGTTTATGTCGTAAACCGAATATTTGATCTTAGAATACTCCACCGCGTCGGCGGATTTGCGCGCGACTTTCTGAGCCGCGTCTCCGACCGCGCCGAATACGTTATTTAAAAAATCCATTAAAAATCCTCCTTTACTTATTATTACTACTATATAGATCATGGCGATCAAAATACCAATTAATTATATCTTAGCCGTTTTTTCTATATATAATCGCGCGGCGCTAAAATAAATATAAAAACATTATCGCGCCGCTAAATCAACAAAGCGTATATCGATCCGCTATCGATATAAAACGCTTTCGCATCCCGCTACACGTTAAATCTAAACAATATTATATCCCCGTCTTTTACGACGTAATCCTTGCCCTCGGATCTTACCAGACCCTTTTCCTTCGCCGCGTTCATACTTCCGCAATTCATCAGATCGTCGAACGATACGACCTCTGCTCTTATGAAGCCCCTTTCAAAGTCGGTATGGATCTTTCCGGCCGCCTGCGGAGCTTTCGTTCCTTTGGTTATCGTCCACGCTCTTACCTCCGGCTTGCCCGCCGTCAGGTAACTTATATACCCGAGCAGCGAATAGCTCGCCTTTATCAGTTTATCGAGCCCCGACTCGGACGCGCCCAGCTCCTCTAAAAACATCTGCTTCTCGTCCTTGTCAAGAGCCGCTATCTCTTCCTCTATCTTAGCCGATATAACTATCACTTCCGCCTTGTCCTGCTTAGCGAACTCGCGTATCTTCTTTAGATACTCGTTATCGGCCTCGCTCGAATAATCCTCCTCGGCGACGTTCGCCGCGTAGATTACCGGCTTGAGCGTGAGCAGAGACACCTCTTTGAGCATACCGAGCTCGTCGTCGGTCATCTCCATAGAACGCGCGGTCTTGCCGTCCTCCAAATGCTTTTTAAGTCTTTCCAAGAACTCCATATCGGCAAGATATTTCTTCTCGCCGCCGCGCACCGATTTCGCGACCTTATCTATCCTTCTGTCGAGGATCTCTATATCCGACAGGATCAGTTCGAGGTTTATCGTATCTATATCCCTTATGGGATCGACGCTCCCCTCGACGTGTACTACGTTTTCATCGTCGAACGCTCGCACTACGTGGACTATCGCGTCCACCTCTCTTATGTTCGACAAGAATTTGTTTCCAAGCCCCTCGCCCTTGCTGGCGCCTTTCACAAGCCCCGCGATATCGACAAATTCTATCACCGCGTGGGTTATTTTATCCGGCTCGTACATCTCGGCGAGTTTATCTATGCGTTCGTCCGGGACCAAAACCGTTCCGACGTTCGGCTCAATAGTGCAAAACGGGTAGTTTGCCGATTCCGCTCCGGCCTGCGTTATAGCGTTGAATAACGTGCTCTTTCCCACGTTTGGAAGTCCTACTATTCCTAATTTCATCAGTTAATTCCTCATTTCCTATTCTTGCTTTCGTCTTTTGAGAATAAACGCTTGGTCATGTTGATACAATATCCCCAAGCCTGCTCAAGACTCTCAGTTCAGCTTTTCTTCCATCAGTTTTGCGAGTTTTTCCGCTTTTTCAAGTATCAGCTTCTCGTCCTTGCCCTCGATCATGACCCTTACCAAAGGCTCTGTGCCCGACGGACGTATCAACACCCTGCCGTCGTTTTTAAACTCGTTCTCTATAACCTTGATCGCCTCTTTTATCTCGGGCACGGCCATATAGTTCTCTTCGTTTTTCATCTCGTTTTTGACCTTTGCGTTAACGAGCACCTGCGGGTATACCTGCATGACCGAAGCGAGCTCCGACAGCTTTTTTCCGGAATGTCCGATCACCGAAACCAGTCTTATCCCGGTGACGAGTCCGTCTCCGGTCGTGTTGTAGTCCAAAAGGATCACGTGACCCGACTGCTCGCCGCCGATCTTATGTCCGCATTTTAGCATCTCCTCTAAAACGTATCGGTCGCCGACCTTTGTTCTCTTGATATTAAGTCCACGCTCCTTAGCCATTATGAAAAAGCCAAGATTGCTCATGACCGTCGCGACTACGGTATTGTCCTCAAGCTCGCCGCGGCTCTTCATGTCGAGCGCGATCGCGGCCATGATCTTATCTCCGTCGACAAAGTCGCCGTTTTCGTCTACGGCCAAAACTCTATCCGCGTCGCCGTCGAACGCGAGACCTAAATCGACGTCCGAATTCTTCACAAATTCTATAAGGCTCTCCATATGCGTAGAACCGCATTTATCGTTTATGTTGATCCCGTTGGGCTTATCGTTTAGCACATATACCTTAGCGCCCAGGTCCTCGAACGCTCTCCGAGCGGTTACCGAAGACGCGCCGTTAGCGCAGTCGAGCGCGATCTTAAGCCCTGAGAAATCCGCGTCGGTCGTGCTTTCCGCAAATTTTATATACTTATCGACCAAGTCCGCGTTATGCGAAACTCTGCCTATATTCTCGTGCGTGGGACGCTCTATCTTCTCCGCCTTATCCAGTATTATACCCTCGATACGCTCTTCGATATCGTCGCTGAGCTTATAGCCCTCGCTGCTGAAAAACTTAATCCCGTTATGCTCGAACGAATTATGAGACGCGGAGATCATAACTCCCGCGTCGAATCCCTCGGACACTACCAAATGCGCGATCGCCGGAGTGGGTATAACTCCCGCGATGACCGCCTCGGCGCCGACGCTGCATATGCCGGCGACAAGCGCCGCCTCCAAAATATCTCCCGATATCCTGGTGTCTCTGCCGACCAATATCCTCGGTCTGTCGCCTCCGGTCTCGGTCAAAACGTACGCCCCGGCCTGACCTATCTCAAACGCCAGCTCGGGCGTAAGCTCCTTATTTGCAATTCCGCGCACTCCGTCCGTGCCAAACAATCTGCCCATTACTTATCCTCCAACATTATTTCTATTTAATTATTCGTTAAACGGCGTCCGGTAAACATATCTTTTTAATTTTTTGTTATATGTAGAATCCGCCTCGTTATTATTCTATTCTTTAAATATATTTTACTGCTATAAAATATCCGCAAATCCCAAATATCTTCCCAAATATCTTAAGGAAACAAAGCAGCGTATCTCCTCAAAATACGCGCATAATTTTCCAATTTGCAATATTATATTAATTATATGTCAAGCGCTGTATTTTGTCAAATGGTAATTTGAAGGGCGAGCGCTAAAACGCCCTTTGGCTCTATCTGCAATTATTATAAAAAAATATTAAAAAATTTTTAAAAAAGTATTGACATTTTAATAAATGCGTGTATAATTGTAAAGGTAGTCGCTTTGAGCGGGCGATCGACTTAAATAAATATATTCCTCTATAGCTCAGCTGGTAGAGCATGCGGCTGTTAACCGCAGGGTCGTTGGTTCGAGTCCAACTGGAGGAGCCATAGCCGTGAAGTTTAAGCTTCACGGCTTTTTCTTCGTTCAAGATCGTCCATATTATAAATGTTATCGTCGCTCTTCAAGATATAAACGACTGTTCTTTAAACTAAAAACGCTTATGACGGATCGGTTTCAGCGGCGATTATTCTAAAGGCATAAATTGGGGAATCTATATTATCATTATTCTCCGAAAAAACGTTAAAATTGATCTTTGCGACCTTCTATCAGTTTTTATCAGACTAACGTTCGTTTTTAATAATTCCAATAACGCCTATAGCTATATAAAATATGACGACAAAATATAAATCTATTTGTTTTATCAAACGTCTAAGGAGGGGAAAACCCCTCCTTAAAATATACCCGCTTATGATTTATAAGTATAAGCGCATACCGCTTAAATACAAAGCTCAGCGCGCCGATACTCCCGGCGTCCGATTTAAATTTTACCGGCGGCAACCGCAGCCGCAGCCGTTTTCCGAACCGTTTGAATCACAGCTCGCGCTTGAGAAATCATTCGCCTTCGCGACGGGGAAAAATTCGTCGATCGGGAATCTGATCTCGTTGAACAGGTCGCAGGGATCTTCCGCCGTAGCGCTCTCGCAGGTCTTATTGGGAATACAGAAGTCTATCGCGTCGATCAGAAGCTGTACGTTTCTTTCGATCCTGATCATCGTGAATAAGCCGAAGCTTACAAGGACCTTTTTCATCTTATCTCCGATCACGAGTTCGCCGGGATAACACGAGCATACGCTCTTAGGTATTGCAACAAAGTCGTCGCTTGCGTTGCAGCACGTATCGTCTACCAAACGCGCGCTTAAAACGACCGGATCCACCGTCTCTACTATCGCCTTGGGCATATCGCATTTGCCGCACGATTCGGGGAGACACTCATCGTCGCTGAGCGAGGATTCAAACGTCTTGGTCTTTCCTACGCCGCCGAAGAGTATCGAACGCTTATCGTACGTCACGAGCCCGTGGATCTCGGTAGGCTCGGATACGGAACAAAAAGCGTCGATCATAACGTCTATAAAGTATTTTACGTCTACCGAATAATATCCGGAATTATAGACGACCGGCTCGACGTCCGTGTATACCCAGATTATCTCGGCCTTTTTGATCTTTACGTTTATCGCGTTATCTATTACGTCCTGCCCGGATTCGCTAAAGTATACTCTCTGATCGGTCACGCAGCTGCGCTCTCTGCACGCGTCGAAAACCTGGTTCGTACTAATGCACACCGGAGTCGAAAAGCTGTCCGCTCTTCTCTCCTCGCACGCCTCGCTCTCGCTTGCGGCGTCCGCCAGGATCCCCGCTTCGTTCACGTCTTCGCTCCTGCTTATAGCCTCGGCGAAATCTTCTGAAGAACGGTTATAACTACATTTACATTTCATATTATTATTTCCTCCATTTATATATTTAAAAAGCAGCGCTTTTACCGCTCAATAACATAATACGAAGCATGTCTGTATTTGTTACGTATTTTATTGTTTTTTGTATAATTTTAGTCTATCTTCGCGTTTGATCTCCGCCGGTATTTTGCGCCGCCCGCGCGAAAAAATCTATTGGTTGCAAATATAACAGATTTATGTTATAATTAAATCGAATTCTGTAAATATTAAAGAACGGAGGAATACTATGATCAAAAAACGGACGCTTAGTCTGCTGATATTACTCGCGCTTGTTTTTACGTGCTTTAATTTCTCAGTCTCCGCCTCGTCGTTTTACGACGTAAGCGACGACTTTTGGGCTACGCCGTATATTCAGGATCTGGCCGACAGAGAAATAATCAGCGGATACGGCGACGGATCGTTTTTACCGAATAATAACGTAGCGAGAGCGGAATATGCAAAAATGCTGTCCAGGATCGCCGGATTGCCGATCCCAAATAATCAGACAAGCCCATACTCGGACGTAGACGTAAACGAGTGGTACTTCCCGTACGTAAGCGCTATCTCAAGCTACATGAACGGCTACTCGGAGAATGACCGGCTTGTGTTTAAACCGTTTGACAACGCGACGCGCGAAGACGTGATCGTGGCTCTGATGAAGGTACGCGGAGACGACCTATCCGAATATTATTATACGGATATGAACTCCCTTCTGTCCGACACGTTCTGGGACTATGAAAGCATAGCGGTGCATAACAGACCCTACATAGCGGAGGCTGTTAAGCTTGGTTTCATAACCGGACACCAGGACGGCTCGTTCAAGGGCTCCGACCCCATAACCAGAGCGGAGATCTGCGCGGTACTCTACAGAGCGTATCCCGACGGCGACTCCGCCGTAACCGGTACGACTGCGACAGTTACGCCCGAGACTTCGCTCGGCGCTCAAATGACCGTGACCTACTTAAACGTCGGGCAGGGCGACAGCGCGTTTATACAGTTGCCGAACGGACAGACCATGCTTATAGACGCGGGCTCTGAGGAATACGGAAACACGGTACTCGGTTTTATCCGCGATAAGGGTTATACAAAAATAGATTATCTTATCGCGACTCATCCGCACGAGGATCATATCGGCGGAATGGCGACTATAATAAACGGTTTGGAAGTGGGAAGAATATACATCCCGCTGGCGGAAAACAACACTCGGACGTATGAGAATCTTCTTGAAACGATCGTAAACAGAAACGTCGAGACCTTTGAAGCTAAAGCCGGAACGCGTATAGTCGACAGCAGCGGGGTGTTGCTGGCGTATTTCTTAGCGCCGAACGGCGGCGCGTACGACGAGCTTAACAACTATTCGGCTGTGGTTAAGCTCGAATACGGCGATACGAGTTTCCTGTTTATGGGCGACGCCGAAGCCGAAGCTGAAGACGACCTGATGAATTCCATGGGCTCCCTGCTTTCGGCGGACGTTCTCAAGGTCGGTCACCACGGTTCGGATACGTCTTCACAATTGGATTTTCTGAATACGGTAGACCCGACGTACGCGGTGATCTCGTGCGGCGCCGATAACCAATACGGTCATCCGTCCGAGACGACGATCGAGAACCTCGCGAGTCTCGGAACGCGTATTTACCGCACCGATACCGACGGAAACATCCCGTTTATCAGCAACGGTACAAGCGTAACGCCTCCATATTAATAGTTTAAACGAGATTGGAGAATTAAAAATGAAAGTAATTATCGATCGGTTCGAAAACGGCTTCGCCGTAGTCGAGCTTCAAAGCAAAGAATTTGTAAATATCCCCACGGTACTCGTACCCGACGCCAAAGAGGGCGACGTTATAGATATATCTATCGACAACGATACGACTCTTGAGCGCGAGGTTCGCATAAACGCTTTGATGGGGCAAGTATTCGGAGATAACGGCGATAATTCAGGAATTTAATTTATGCGCGGCGGTCAAGCGAACGTTTGGCCGCCGTTTTATTATTTCGACCGCCAATAATTTATCATCGATAGGCGCGCTCAGTTAACATTCCCCAACCGCGCCGCTTCTTAAAATTTACATAATTTAAAGCCGCCGACGCGCGCGGCGGAGAAACGATCCATTACGCCGCCGGTATAAAGGCGTATAAAATATTGAAACCTGAATCGCGCGGCGCTATAATATAAGACATAAACTTTTATAAACGCAAAAGAAAAGTCGGGTGAAATTTATGATAGACAAAATCAAAGTCAGAGGCGCAAAAGTGCACAACCTCAAAAATATAGACGTAGACGTGCCGCTTAATAAGATCGTCGGCATAGCGGGCGTGTCAGGCTCCGGAAAGAGCTCGCTGGCGCTGGGCGTTTTATACGCCGAGGGTTCCAGGCGTTATCTGGACTCGCTTTCGACATACACAAGACGGCGGATGACTCAGGCCGCGAAAGCCGAGGTGGACGAAGTCCTGTACGTTCCCGCGGCGCTCGCTCTGCATCAAAGGCCGGCGGTCCCCGGGATCCGCAGTACGTTCGGGACCGGGACCGAGCTTCTAAACAGTCTCAGGCTGATGTTTTCCAGGCTCGCGAGTCACCGCTGTCCGAACGGGCATTACCAAAATCCGACGCTCGCCGTCGCAGCGGGGCGGGAACTGGTCTGCGAGGAATGCGGCGTAAGATTTTACGCGCCGTCGGCCGAAGAACTCGCGTTCAACAGTCAGGGCGCCTGCGAAAAATGCGGCGGAACGGGAACGGTGCGAACGGTCGATAAAACTACGCTTGTTCCCGACGAATCCCTCTCGATCGACGAGGGCGCGGTCGCGCCGTGGAACTCGCTGATGTGGTCGCTCATGACCGACGTCTGCCGCGAAATGGGCGTGCGCACAGACGTTCCTTTCCGCGAGCTCACGGAAAAAGAACGCGATATTGTTTTCAGCGGCCCGGCCGAGAAGAAACACATTTTCTATAAACCAAAGAACTCCAATCAAGCGGGCGAGCTCGACTTCACCTATTTCAACGCGGTATACACCGTCGAGAACGCGCTTGCGAAAGTCAAGGACGAAAAGGGGATGAAACGGGTCGAAAAATTCTTAAAAGAAGAGATCTGCCCGGACTGCGGCGGGACCCGTCTCTCCGAAAAAGCCAGAGAACCCAAACTGCGCGGGCTCTCTTTGGAAAAGGTCTGCAAAATGACGCTTTCCGAACTTGTAACTTGGGTGGACGGCGTACCCGGATCGCTGCCCGATGAGATGCGGCCGATGGCGAAAAGTATATGCTCCTCTTTCCAAACCGCGGCCGAACGTCTTATGGAGCTTGGACTCGGCTATCTCTCGCTCGACCGCGCCGCGTCTACTCTCTCGACCGGCGAACGTCAGCGTATGCAGCTCGCCAGAGCGGTGCGCAACCACACCACCGGAGTTTTATACGTGCTCGACGAGCCCTCTATCGGTCTGCACCCGTCCAATATCGTGGGGCTGATAAAGGTAATGCGCGATCTGATCGCGGACGGAAACTCCGTTCTGCTGGTAGACCACGACGTACAGATCCTTTCAGAAGCCGATTGGCTTATAGAGATGGGGCCTAAGGCGGGGGCGGACGGCGGATACGTTATCGCGGAGGGGACCGTCTCGAACGTCGCGCAAAACGGCTCGTCTTTGATAGGTCCTTATCTTTCGGGAGATTCCCGGATCGATACGCAAAAAAGCCGCGACGCACGCGAAACTTTCGGCTCGGGTCGAATACGGCTATCCACAGGAGCTATCCATACCGTTAAACCGCTCGAGGTCGATATCCCCAAAGGAAAGTTGACCGTCGTGACCGGCGTATCCGGTTCGGGAAAAACTACGCTGATCTTGGAAAGCCTCGTCCCGGCTTTGGAAGCGTTAACGACGGGCAAAAATCCGCCCGAACATGTGAAGAGTATAGAAGCGGACGGCATCGAGCGCGTCAAGCTTATCGACGCTACGCCGATCGGTATCAACGTCCGCTCCACCGTCGCGACATACGCGAACATACACGACGAACTGCGCAAAGTTTTCGCCAAAACGCAGGATGCAAAAGAGCGCGGATTCAAGGCCGGAGATTTTTCGTACAACACCGGCAAACTCCGCTGCCCCGTATGCGACGGAACCGGAACGATCAGCCTCGACGTGCAGTTTCTGCCGGATATCAAGGTATCTTGTCCAAACTGCCGCGGCTCGCGGTACGACAAAAAAGCGGACGGCGTAAAATATCAAAACAAAACGGGCGAAGTATATTCGCTCCCCAAGCTTATGTCAATGGATATAAACGCGGCGCTAAACGCCTGCAAAGACTTAAAACTCGTGCATAAGAGACTGGAAGTTTTACAAAGCCTCGGTCTCGGTTATCTGACGCTCGGCGAAGAGACCCCGAGCCTGTCCGGCGGCGAAGCGCAGCGGCTTAAGCTGGCGAGCGAGATGGGAAAGCTCCAGTCGGACTCGGTATTCGTTTTCGACGAACCGACCATAGGACTTCATCCTTTGGACGTCCAAACCCTGCTCGAGGTATTCCGGACCCTGATCGAAAACAGCGCCACGGTGATCGTCATCGAACACGATCTGGACGTGATCCGAAACGCCGATTATGTGATAGACATGGGTCCCGGCGGCGGAGAAGAAGGCGGCAGGATCGTCGCGGTGGGATCGCCGGAAGATATCAAGAACGCTCCGCAGAGTTTTACCGGGAAATATATTTAGAATATAGATCTAAAACTGAGTCGATTTAATAAAGCAAATTATATTTGCCGGTCTAATTTTCGTTTAACTTTCTTTTATAAAACGCGCGTAAATAAGGCGGGGCTTAAACGCTCCGCCTATAATGTTTCTATATATCTATCGTTCCATTTTATATCTCCGCTATATTCTCACAGTCTCGCTCAGCGGCTCCATGCCTACGGCGTCTTTCCAAATATATAAGCGCGCGCTGCTCGCCGCGTCCGGTTTGATATATCCGTCGGCGCCCCCTACTTCCGTTCCCGAAACCGCGAACGTTTTGAAATCAATCAGAGCTCCGTTTACATCATATGCGGCGACAAGCAGCTCCGCCGTCGGCGCCGTTTCCTCTCCGTTATATTTAAGCTCTACGCGCAGCGCGTTATCTATAAACTCCGCCGATATAAATTCGTACTCATACGAAACCGCTTCGGCGCCAGACGTAGCCGGATATTCGCCGCCGCCCACGTACGAATATACAAGCGAGGTCTTATACCGCTCAAGCTCCGCGCCTAATACTGGATTGCGCTCGTAATCCGTATCGTCTACCTCGTCGTTGAACTCGTGTTTAAAATCGCCGTTTTCCATTCTGCCCGCGTATTTCTCTACGTTTGCAACGACGTCTTCCGGAGAATCCGGAATATAACTATACATATCGGCGTCCGTATCAAAGTTATTGTATACCGTCTCTCCGACCAATGTTTTATAGGTATCCGGAACCCGCTCGTCTCTGGTCTGAGCGACATACGCGTCGAAGCTCGTAGGGTTAGTCTTAGCGTCTATGATATCCGCCGTATTGTCTCCGCTTATACTATTGTTATACATTTTTATCATACCGCCGTTCTCGCCCGAGAACGTGCCTTCGCCCAGAGCGTCCGTTCCCTGAAGCGACGCCAGAACGGGGTTCTTACAGTTTCTGAAAACGTTCGCCTCTACAAATATAGAGCTTCCGTTCGTCGCGCCGACGCCGTATTTTGAATTGCCGTCGAAGTAGTTATTGTAGATATGTATAGTTCCTCTTCTAACTCTCGCGTGACGCGAATCGGAATGATCGAACCAATTATGATGATACGTGACGAAAAACTCCTCCGTATCCTGAGTCATTCCGCAAAGCGAAGTCTTGCCGCTGTCCCAAAAATGATTATACGATAAGGTTATATAGCTCGAACCGCTCTTAACGTCCAAGGAACCGTCGCCCTTCTTCTGGTCTCCGCCTCTGTTCTGACCATAGAATATGTCTACGTTATGTATCCAACAGTTAAAGTTATCCGTATCCAAAGAGATACCGTCGTCATAAAACTCCATTACCGCTAAATTCCTGACTTCAATATTCTTCGAGTCTCTCAGCAGCAGCGACCATCCGTATAGGACTGCGTCGTCGCCCACGCCCTCGAGCGTGATGTTGGAAGTCGCCTTTATCTGCGCATATCTCGACGAATTAATCCCTTCTATATCCTTTACCTGCCCTATCACGCGTATAACGAGCGGCGTCGTCTCCGATCCGTTTTTTTCGCGCAGCGACAGTATATTTATCAGACCTTCCGCTTCGGTCGGCTTATCTTTTACCATGACCGTATGTTTTATAGTATTTACGTTATTGTTATCGACATAGATCACCTGAGCGCCGTCCTTCAGCGTTCCGTCGTTTTTATAGCCGCCCACGCCTTCCGCGTTATAATACGGAGACCTCGGATCGAACGCAAAACCTTCTCTTACCTGAGCCTCGACGTTTATCAGCCCCGTTTCGGCGTAATCCGTCTCCTCTCCGTTTTCAACCGCCGCGACCTTGATCGTATAATTGCCCGCGCTGAGTCCGAGAACGTCGGCGCGGTAGTAATCGCCGTAAAAACGTATCAATTCGTCGTCAATCTTTGTATATTCGGTATCTCCCATCGCCTTGTAATATACGTTATACTTTTCGACCGCGGCGCTGTTCGTCCATGTTACATACGCGCTTTCAAGCCAACCTTTAAAACCGGCGATACTGATATTCGACGGCTCCGGTTCCGCCGGAGTCGCAGAAACCGTATTGGATATAACGCTCCCATATTTATTTACCGCCGTCACGCTGTAAGAATATTCGGTTCCGTTAACGAGGCCTGTATCTATATACGACGTCTGCTCCAATCCGTTCGCCACAACCGTTCCATTACGATACACGTCGTAGGTAGACGCGTATTCGGACTCGCTCCACGAAAGCGCGACCTGTCCGTCGCCGGCGGTCGCCGATAAAGTAAATTCTCCGGGAGGATCGGTCGGCTCGGCCGGAGTCGCCTTCACGCTCGTCCCGTCGCTCTCGCCCGCCGAATTTTTCGCTATAACTCTAAATTCGTATTCGACTCCGTTTTCAAGGCCGTCTATGGTATAAAACGTCTCCTCCGTGTTTATCGGTTCCAACGCGCCGGATACGTATATATCATACGATACCGCTCCGTACGCTCTGTCCCAGCTCAGAGCCACGGCGCCGTCTCCGGCGGCCGCGGTAAGATTCGTAACGTCTAACGGCGGTTCGTCCGACTCGACTGTAAATTCCGCGGTCGTCAAATACGCATGGTTAGTATTTATCGACACAAGCTTTCCGGTTCCGTCGTCCGCCTCCACGCTCGACGTCGCGGCAGTAAGCCTATACTCTCCCTTCGGCATATTCGTAAGCGTCAAGCCTGTATCTCTGTCGTTCTTTCCGTAAATTTTTCCGTCGGGCGCGACTATCAAAATACCCTTGGCGTTATTGCCGTGAGAGCTCGAAAACGTGGCCGACCACGTTCCCTCCGTGACAAATGTCAGCGAATCCGTCGATGATCTGTTTATTTGAACGTATTTTTTACTATCGGACGCCAGCGTAGACACCGTTCCCGAAAATCCGTCGAAACCCTCCGTTCCGGCGGCCAAGGTAGCGCTTGTAAGCTTCGTAAAATCATAAGTCGTTTTCCCCACCGGGATAGCCAATTCAGCGGCGATAGCCGCGTTCTCCTCCCGAGCCGTTACAACGCCGCTCGCCGCAAACGCGGATAACATCAACGCTAACGCAATCAAAAACGAAACGACTCTTTTCTCCTTCAACATGTTGTTTACCTCCCTTATTAAATATATATGCCAATAATTAATTTTCAAATATATATCGCCCTCTTTAAGAAATATTGTCGGTATAATTACTAAAATTTAGAGTGAAATATAATACAATATCATTATATATTACCAGAACGACTTTGTAAATAAAAACAGTTTAAATCTTTAACGAATGGCTAAAAACATGTATATCATACAGTTTTTATGCCCTGCGACAATTTGCTTCGCAACTCATAACGCCGTCCGTTCAAACGAAATACGTTTTGCTTATGAAATTCTATTCAATAGCCCGCTTTCGCGCTCTGTTGGCAACAATACATATATAATAAAATACATCGCCGGCAATTTGAACGTTTTTATTTATCCGATCTCAATTAATCGCGCTTTACATTTATTTAACGCCGCCGCAATATATAAAAATACCCGCTCTATCCTCTCGCGCGGGTATAACTTCCGATCGGCTGAAATAAGCCGGATCTTCTGTTTAACTTGCCAAGAACCTTTGCAGGATGGTCGCCGCCTCCGCGCGGGTCGCGTTACCCTGCGGATCTATGCGGCCCTCGTCCGTTCCGGTCATCAGTCCGGGACCGCCCATACGTAAACGCCGTTAGCCGCCGTTACGGTAACCGTCGTGTCGCGCTCGAAATATTCCGCTTGTATTCCGTTCGTCTCCATCGAAGAGTCTTCATCCGCGCCCCGCGTTACGCCGATCTGAGTATTTTTTCCCTTCCAATAGGAAGCGCTACGCTATATTCGGTTACGCCGGGCAAAAAGTTTTGTGCAGGCATCCGCTCCCGCCTATCCTGTCAGCTTAAGGCGCCGAGTTCCGTATTACTCGACGCGCCGCTCGCAGGAATGTATCCTACATTTACATTAAATCCTTTCAACGTAGATGAGGCGCCGTCGCTCCGTCTTCAGAAGTTGAAACCGCCGAATACGCTGCCTGGCAGCAAAATGGCTTAGCGTTTACCGTCGTCGCTGCGAAAACCACGTTCGGTAAAAGCGAGCAGACCATGCACAGCGTTATGAAAAACGTTAAAATTCTTCTCTTCATTGTCTCACTCCTAAAAATTATATATTGGGTATTATATTAATTTATTATCTTCATATTTTATTTGACATAAATCGCAAAGGAAAATATATAACAAAAAGCTAATCTTTCAATCAACGCAACATTGTCGCCTTTTCCCCAATGGATCGCGCAACAATAATTTTATTTTAATGTAAACTACGCTTTTACGTTAGCGCTTATCCACGAAAAAGCCAATATTTTATACCTCCGACTAATTATAATCTCAAAACTTTTATTTATACTACAAATTAATAGACAAAAACGCAACCGTTATATAACGTAAAATATTATTTTCAGATGGAATATACATATTTTTTATCATTATCACATATTCATTCAATTAACTTTGGTCAAAATTTTATGAGTTTAACCTTTTTTATTAGTGACTTTTACACAAATTTATAGTATAATATTAAACAGCAAAATTAATAACCGAGAATTTATATTTAGAAACGGAGGCATCAATATGTGGTACGATGAAAGCGTCTTTTATCAAATATATCCGCTCGGCTTCTGCGGCGCTCCGCGGGAGAACGACGGCGTAACGGTAAACCGCATAAAAAAGGTAAACGATTGGATCGAGCACATCAAAAAAGTAGGGGCGAACGCGATATACTTTTCGCCGCTGTTCGAATCCGACCGCCACGGCTACGACACAAGGGATTATAAAAAACTGGACTGCAGGCTAGGAACCAACGAGAATTTTAAAGAGGTCTGCGAAAACCTCCACAAAAACGGTATAAAGATCGTGTTGGACGGAGTGTTTAATCACGTCGGCAGAGGTTTCTGGGCGTTTAAGGACGTGCAGGATAAAAAATGGGATTCGCCGTACAAGGATTGGTTCCACATCAACTTTGACGGTAATAGTTGCTATAACGACGGTTTTTGGTACGAGGGCTGGGAAGGACATTTCGAGCTTGTTAAGCTCAACCTCAAAAACAACGCCGTCGTAGAATATCTATTCTCCTGTATCGACGATTGGGTAAAGGAATTCGACATCGACGGACTGAGGCTCGACGTCGCATACTGTCTCGACATGGACTTTTTGAGCAGGCTGCGCAGTCACTGCGATTCGCTGAAGTCCGAATTTTTCCTTGTTGGCGAACTTATGCACGGAGATTACAGCCGGTATGTGACCGACGATAAGCTAAACAGCTGCACGAATTACGAGTGCTACAAGGGCTTGTACTCAAGTTTTAATTCGAGCAATATGTTTGAGATAACGCATTCGCTTATGCGCCAGTTCGGTCCCGAGCCGTGGACGCTGTATAAGGGCAAACATCTGCTGTGCTTTGTGGACAACCACGACGTGAGCAGGATAGCGAGTATTCTAAACAATAAGAAGCATCTTCCTCTTATCTACGCTCTGCTTTTCGGGATGCCGGGAATACCCTGCATATACTATGGCAGCGAGTGGGGAGCCGAGGGCTTAAAGGAAAACGGCAGCGACGACAATTTAAGGCCGTCGTTCGACGAGCCCATATCGAACGAGCTTACCGAATGGATCGAGAATCTCGCCGAGGCGCATAAAAGTTCTAAGGCGCTCTGCTACGGGGATTTTAAATCGATCCTGCTCACGACCAAGCAGACCATATTCCAGCGTCAATTTGAGGACGACAGGGTCTTGGTCGCGATAAATTCGGATTCCGAGCCCTTTACGGCGCACTTTGACGCAGGCTGCGGAATGGCCGTAGATCTGATAACGGGCGAGGACCACGACTTTGGAGGGGGCAGCGAACTGCCGCCTTACAGCGCGTATTTCTGGAAAATGGAAAAATAATTAAACTGAAACAACGCCGGGCGAATATAGATCCGAAAGATCCGTAGCGTCCGGCGTCCCTTGTAGTTCTTTTAAAATATAATAAACCGGAGGAAAATATGATGACAAAAACAACTGCAAACAAACGGATCAGTCTGCTTTTAGCTTTAGTTATGATCCTATCGCTGAGCTTTAACTTCTCGTCGGTTTTCGCCGCCGACTCTGTTTTTACGGATGTTAGCGGACATTGGGCGGAAGACGCGATTATTTATTGTTACGACAGCGGCGTGATGGTCGGCGCCACGGATACGACCTTTGATCCCGACGTTCAGACTACGGGCGAGATGCTGAAAACGGTATTGTCGAGAGTGTCCGGAACCGATATACAGACGTCGGAATCGGATTCTTCAAGCATATACCGCGAGGACGCGGCTTCTTTGATCGCGCAGTATATATTCAGCGGCGAGACGGCGGACGAAAATAATTTCTCAGACGCGAGCCTCATATCCGCAGACGATCTAAACGGAGTCAACGTTTGCCTTGCAAACGGAATAATGACGGGTAAAGAAAACAACGCGTTCGACCCGCAGGGTTACCTCACCAGAGCTGAACTGGCAGTTATAGCGCAGAGGATATACGTCTATTACAACGACGCTTACACTACTATAAATATAATCCACACAAACGATATGCACGGAAGTCTGACTTCCTCCTCGTCTACCATAGGCGTAGATCTTGTAGCCGCTCTTAAGGAATCTACCGAAAACGCTATACTCGTAGACGCGGGCGACGCCACTCAGGGAATAGCCTTTGCGTCGCTGACGCAGGGCGCGGACGTGATCTCCGCGATGAATATAGCCGGCTACGACCTTATGGCGGCCGGAAACCACGAATTCGACTACGGCGTAGAAACGCTGCTCCAAAACGCGGCTAACGCAAACTTCCCAATACTTTCGGCGAACGCGTACTATAACACAAAGCCTCTCTTTGAAATGTCTTACGCGAACGGCGAAAAGACGAACAACGGCTGTAACGCGATAATAGAGATCGACGGAGTCAAAGTCGGTTTCTTTGGAATAACTACCTGCGGGACCGCGACATCCACAAACCCGGAAGGACTCGAAGGCGTGACCTTTGAGGACGAGATCGAGACATCAAGAGAACAGATCGCCGACTTAAAGGAACAAGGCGCGGACGTTATAATCGGCGTTATGCATATGGGCGTTAACGAGACCGTAGGAGTGACTTCGACCGAGGCGGCCGACGCTTTAGGCGGCGAGGGGCTCGACGCGATAATAGACGGACACAGCCACAGCGTGGTCAACACTGTAGAAAACGGAGTTGTGATAGGACAGACCGGCTCCTCCTCCGCTAACGTCGGAATGCTGACTGTCAGGATAGCCGAAGGCGGAGAAAAGAGTCTTAGCGAAAAGCTTATTTCGGCAACGGAACTTTCCGGAATGGTAACCCCGGATCCTGAAGTTACCGCGTTTTTAAACAGCGTTAACGAAGAGCAGTCTCAGTTGCTCGGCGAGGAGGTAGCGGAGAGCGCCGTCACCCTTTGGGGAGGATATGTAAATAACGTATCCGAGGCCAGAGTCCACGAGACTAATCTCGGAGATCTAATATGCGACAGCATGATAGCAAGATACAAAGAAGTCTATCCCGACGATACGACTCCGGTAGTCGCGGCCAATAACGCCGGCGGTATACGCGCTGCCATATACGCCGGAACTATAACAAAAGAGGATACGTTCAACGTTCTCCCATTTGCCAACACGCTGCTGTATAAGACTATTACGCCAAATATACTGTATGAGATAATGGAGACAAGCCTTAGCGGCAACACTGCTCAGGATCAGAAAACGGGTATGATAACCGGCGCATATGAAGGCGGTTTCCTGCAGATCGGCGGTATGACGGTAGAATATGACCCAAACAGCCCGGCCGGCGAGAAAGTTATAGGGATAACCCTCGACTCCTCGGATTCCGTCCTCGACAGAAACGACGATAACTCTCCCATAATATTTATGTCGAACGACTACGTCATGGGCGGCGGAAGCGGCTACGACATGCTTGCGGATATAAACATCGGCGGAGAGTTCGGATCGCTTGAGGAAATATTCAGAAACTATATAATAAGTCTCACCGAAGGCGGCTCGAAGGCTCTCGACTATCCAATATCTCAAAATAGGATAGTTCCGGTATCAGATTATCAAGCGACCGACTACACGGCTTCGGTTTATATCAAAAACAGCGACGGAACTCCGCTCGCCAATACCGAAGTTGAAGTAACTATCGACTACGGCGAAAGCGTTACCGTCTCGACGAATGAAAACGGTCTTGCAGAAATAACGGTATCAAACGGACCTCACTCAATAAGTCTGACGAACGATCCGGGCGCGGCGGTATACGTTAACAACTACAGCGGCCAGGGTATCATCGAGGTAGAAGGCGATTATCCGGTTCCGTTCCCGTCGATAATAATAAGCGCGGACGAATCGGTTTCAAACGCTTTAGCCGACGCGGCGTAAGCTTTTTTAAATTTAACATTTGCAAACATTAGACGGACTGCTTTTTCAGTCCGTCATTTTATTTTACAGGATATGTTTATATTACTCAATTATTAACATTATTTTACATAATGATTAACAATTTGAAAATAGTCTTGCATTTTTACAAAATGGGTATATAATTACTAATGTTGCAAATACTTATCTTTTTTCTAATCAGAAGACATGATTAGATACGTTTCTTACAAATTAATATCAACATAATATTTTTAATTTATTCGGGAGGATTTGAAATGCAATATTTACTTACAGTTAGTCCCAAATACGGGATAGGTTTTATGGATGAAGACAATCGCGTCGTAACGTTAAAAGACGATCTGCATTTAGGGAAAGCCGCGTCGGAAAAGCTTATTAAACTTCTAAACGACAACAACTGTGAGCTTATACATTTTGACAACGTACTTGAAGATTTTTACTATGAAGAATTCGACTGCGCTCAAACGGCGGACGCACACGACAGCGAAATAAATTAAATAAGAAAACTGACGGCGAGTCTAGTTCTTGCCGTCAGCTACATATTGTCTCTTTGCAGTCTCAACGAAACGAAATTTATCCACTCTATGCCTCGATATGGTATGCTGGAAAATCTCGCCTGTCTCTAAAGCGGTCACGCTTGTCACAACGGCCACTACGCCGCCGCCGTTTAGATCCATGTACATCTTATCCTGCTTTGTCGCCTCTTCAACCGTTACGATTTTCTGCGCGATGCCTATCTTCAGTCCGAGCTCTTTTTCGAGATAATCATATATAGAACCCGCGCAAATATCCTTAGTAAGTCTCGGCACGTATCTTTTTTTAAAATAATCTATATCGAGTATTATCTTCTCGCCGTCTATTTCTCTTGTACGTATTACTCGATAAATTTCCTCTCCGGGCTCGGCGTCCATTTTAAACTTCAGCTCTTCGTCGGCTTCAATAATACTGAGATCTTCAACGCCGGTGATTACATTATCCCACTGAAGCTGTCTCGCCATCTCGGTAAACGATAAGATCCTCGCGATAGGAAAATCAAAGCGCCCTTCTGCGCGCACGATAGATTCTCTTCCTCTCTTCTTGCTTATATATTTATTCTGCTCAAGAAGCTGCATCGCTTTTCTTACCGTATCGCGGGATACGCCAAACTCTTCCATTATTTCACGCTCCGGCGGAAGCGACTCGCCCGGTCTGAGCTTTTCTCCTTCTATCAATGAACTGTAATGTTCAAATATTTGCTTGTACTTACTTTTCATATAAAGTTTCACTTCCTGTACGTATAACTTAAAGCTATTCTAACATATACCGGCATCAAAATCAATAAATATTTAGTAAACTCAAAGTAAATTTAAGTAATGCGCTTGTGAAATACAGATAAATAAGTTCAAATATTAATCCATATAAACATTGTCGTCTCTTGCATTATGGCTCCGGTTTAAATATAAACGCAAAAAATAACCCGGCCGCGTTATAATAAAACGCGGCCGGACGCCGATCGTATCATAAATTACCGACAAAAATTTTTCTTAAATATACGTCCAGTTTAATCCGTTTAAATCATACGTCCCGTATAGCGTCGAGTCCATGTCTTCGCCGTTTTCGACCGGAGTTCTCTGATACAGCGAAATAACGTCGTCTCTGCTCTCGTCGAACTCGATAGATATCAGGAACCAAAGCTCCGCGTCGAACTCCGTAAGCGCTGCGTATCCGCCCGAGCGCTTATTGATAACCATGAACGTCTCGGTACGAGGACTTGAATATCCGTCGGTCAAGCAGAATACATAGTCTCTGTTTTCCTTCATCTGAACTACCTGTCGGCCGTCTTGATTCATATACGCGAGCGTATCTCTGTATTCGCTCGGAGACGCCGCGCCGTAATCGACGGTCACGGTACTCGTCTCGGGATCCCATTCAAACACTCCGGTATAATATGTATCGTGCGCCGAAGAGTCCCACTGAACGCATTCCTCGCCGCCTATCCAATAAGCGAGCGCGCGCAGCGGGATATAGGTCGTCCCGTCTATGATTACCGCGGGCGGCGCCCATGCGTTTGAATACGTCTCGCAGCCTATCTGGCAGTAGAGCTTTTCGCCATTCGGCGAGATTAACTCTATGATCGGCATATTGGAATTAGGGGCCGTAGTAGCGCCGTAGATCTGCATAGTCAGCGAATCCGTCGCATAATCCGCCTTCTGTGCGTATGAATAATACGGGAAAGTCTGTTTATCGGGAGACTGATAGATAGGTATGTCTACGCTCTCAGCCGGCACGTTGTAGTTAACCGAATACCCAAACAACGCCATGGTCTGTCTTAATGGAACATAATAGCTGTCGTTATTTAGATAAACTTCGTTGTCTATATGCAGTATCTCGACTGAGTAAGTCTGTCCGTCGATCACAAAACTGCCGTTTTCTATTCCCAAATAGTCGAACGCCGCGGCCGCGATCATGGCGAACGTACCGACCATTAGTATCGCGGCGGTCATTATTACCGCCATCAGCTTGGAAAATCGTCCGGCGCCGCCGCGTATCTTTGTAAATCTCTTTTGCAGCGCCTTAGCGTCGCCGCTCATATCTGTGGTATAAAACTTCTTAAACATTATTCCTCGCTCCTTTTCTTAACAGGGACAGCCCTTACGGCCGCGTACCGCCGCTATTGGAAGGTAGGGTATGAGGACCGGGATCTAAAACGTCAAGACGTACGATCCCGGCCGCTATCGGCGCGTTTACAGCCGCAGGGGCTGTCCCTGTCGCTCAGGCGGGGTTTGGGCGTATGCAGATTCCCCGCGTCTAAAAATCCTCGACTTTGCATATTACGCAAATAGTTTAGCTATGTTTCCCGCAGTTTAAAACTCAGATCTCATTTCTCTATCAGATCCAAGATGGTCTGCATATAAAAAGTTCGATCGGCCTCGGTCATATTCTCGGTGACCCGCATATCGCAGGATATCTCGCACGACTCGGCAATATTAGCGCTGAGCAAGTACGCCATCGGATTAAACCAATGGATCGCGTTTACGATCATCGCGCACTGCTTATAGATCAGATCGCCGCGCCGGTAATGGGTAAGTTCATGCCTAAATACCATCTTCAAACTTGCGTCGTCTATATTTCTGCACGGCAGATATACAACAGGTCTGAATATTCCCACAAGCAAAGGCGAGGTTATCGACGGCGAATTCCTGAGCCTTATCCTGCGTCTTATCCCAAATTCCCGCTTAACTTCCTCAAAAACCGCGTTTTCTTTCACCTCCACACTCGTCCTGCGCTTTTGGATAAGAAAAAACGCATAGCTTCCAAAGCTTAAAAACAGAAATACGATCATGCCTATAAACCAAATATACGCTATCAGATCGTATATACGCACGCTTCTGCCGGGCGCGACCGCGACCTCTCTGTACTCCATCGGCACATCCTCAACGATCGCCGACTCCGGCAACGCGCCGGTCTCGAGTATCTCTTCCGTCCTGATCGCCGGCGCCTGCGCGCTCGTCCGCTCGACGTTTTCCATCGGGATAAACTTCCAGACGGGAACGATCATACAGACTATGACCGCGAGCCAAATATAGTACTGCCACTTGGCGGGCGCCCTCTTCGACGCGATCGGCTTGAGCAAAAGCAAGATAGCCGTTATGCATCCGCCGACTACGCTGAGCGTCAGAACTGTTTTGAATATCTCATACATCCTATTTCTCCAAATCGAACATTTTTCTCAAGTCGTCAATCTCATCCTGTGAAATAGCCTTGTTTTCATATAGCGACGCCACAAGATTCTTCACCGAACCGTTATATATCTTTGAAAGAAACGACTTGGTCTCGCTCATATTGTATTCGTCTTTTTTTAGTACGGCGTAATACTTATGCACCTTACCGCTCTTTTCAAAACTGACCGCTCCTTTATCGACCAGCCTGTTTAGCAAAGTGGCGACAGTATTGCTCTTCCACTTATTTTCCGGTAAGGCTTCAAGAACCCCGCCGACCGTCAAAGGCGTTTCGCTGTCCCATAAAATCTTCATTATCTCAAATTCGGATTCCGATATACTTCTGTTTTTATTTCGTCCGGACATATCTGCAGTACCTCCTCTCTTTATAACTACACATGTGGTTGTAATTTGATTATACAACTACTTTTGTAGTTTGTCAATAGTTTTTATATTAATCTCAAAGCGATTTATCTTTAAAATTATGTCTGTATTCGGTGGGCGTTAAATTATGATATTTTTTAAATTCTCTGTTAAAATTTCTTATTGATTTGAACCCGCACGACATAGCTATCTCGGATACCGGGGTATCCGTATCTTTCAAGAGTTTTTCGGAAGAATTTATTCTAAGCTCGTTCATATAGCTCGTAAACGTGCGGTTTGTGTATTCCTGAAACAATCTCGAAAAATGCCATACCGAATAATTCAAATATTTAGCCGCGTCCTCCAGCGAGATCTCGCGCTCTATATTATCGTTTAAATACAGCAGCAGCTTTTTAAAATTATTATTCTTCTCCGAGCCTTTCGTATTCTCTATATCCTCCGCCGTAAAATACTTATACAGGTACGAAAAAAGCTCGATACAAAGTCCCGCCGAAGTCGAATACCACAGTTTTTCAGCTTTATTGTTTGTCTCTACCAGTTCCCGCATTATTCGCGGGACTTTTTCGTCAAGACCGTTCTTTTTCAGATCCTCCGCGCTTATATAAGATATTAGCTTATGCTCGACCGGCATATACGGCTTTAGAATATCCGGATGAACGATCGCCACAAGAGATCTGCCGTCCGTCTCGTCGGAATAATAATGTATATCGTTTCTGTTGATTATCATCAGATCGTTTTCTTTTATATGATAAACGCCGTCGTTGACCCCCACGGTAAAGACGCCTCTTTCCGTCCAGATCGCTTCAAACGACTCGTGCCAATGAGCAGGGAAATAGTACGGCAATCCTTCGTTGGCAAAAATTTTACTGCTTATATCTCTATAATCCTCATAAAAGGCCTTCATAAAAACTGTCCTCCGTTCAAAATATTCTGCCAAGCCGCAACAAACTACAGAAAAATTGTCTTAAACTACAGCAGAATTCATCTTGGAACTACATAAGTCTTATTGTTATTTTAACATATTTCACAAAAAATGTCCATACCCAAGCAAATTTATGCTTGATTTTCACTAAAATCAGATATTAAATTAAAGTAACATGTATTTCACTGTAAGCGACGGCGCCTTATCAATACAGCCGCAATTTAGGCGTTAACGCTTATTGTTGTAAGTACGAAAGGATAATTTACCAAAGGAGGTTTTAACGTGTTAAAAAAATTTATACCAATTTTGATCGCAGCATTACTAATAACGAATTGCATGCAGTTTACCGGCGTTTTTGCGGCCCGGTCCGGAGACGTTATTACGAACGTATATTCCAACGACTTTGAGGGAGAAGATCCGCTCTCCGCGTTTACAGATCCCACCGGAGGCTACGCAGACTATGCGAGCGAGCAAATTTCTGAGATTTACGACGAAGGCGGCGAGCACGGTAAAGTCTGGAAGCTCGGACAAGGCGGCGGCTGGAACGCTTTCAACAAAAGGTATTTGGCCGACTACGACGACATAGAACTTTCGTTCGACATGAGAAGCGACACCGAAGGCGAAAAGGCCATGATCTACATCCGCAGCGACGAAGAAGACGGCGGTTACGAAATAGGTATTTATAACGATAGAGTAACCCTTATGGGCGAAGGCATTTCCGAACAGACGTCGGATACTTTCGAGACGCTTAGAGGCGACGGCTGGAACTCATATAAAATTATCTGCAAGGGCGCCGATCTACAGGTTTACATGAACGATATCCTCGTTTATGAATATAGCGGCTTAAATCCGGAGCTGTCCGGAGGTATCGGCTTTGCGGGCTGGAGATGCACCCTACATATTGATAATATTTCTTTATCTACGATCTCTACCGCCGAGTCCGATCCTGTCGTATACTCGAACGACTTCGAGGGTGAAAACGCTTTAGCGGCGTTTATTCCCGCAACCGGCGCCTATACCGAGTATGCAAGCGAGCAAATTTCTGAAATATACGACGAAGGCGGCGAGCACGGCAAGGTTTGGAAAATAGGTCAGGGCGGCGGCTGGAACGCTTTTAACCAGAGATATATAGCCGACTACGGCGATATAGAGCTTTCGTTCGATATGAGAATAGATACCGAAGGCGAAAAGGCTATGATCTACGTCCGCGGCGGCGAGGACGGCGACAGCGGCTACGAGGTCGGTATCTACAACGACAGGATAACTCTTTTAGGCAACGGCCTTACCGAACAAACCTCGGATACTCTTCCGACGCTTAGAGGCGACGGCTGGAACTCTTACAAGATAATCTGCGAAGGCTCTAATTTACAGGTCTATATGAACGACGTTCTTGTATACGAATACGGAGCGTTAGATCCTAATTTATCCGGAGGAATAGGATTTGCCGGCTGGAGATGCACTATGCACGTCGACAATATAATTTTATCTACGATAGATTCCGAAGTAACGGCTCCGACGCCGAGACCGACGATCGACCCGTCGGCTACTCCGGATCCGGCTTACTTCGTCAACGACTTCGAATACGAAGGTGATTTGGATATGTTTGTTCCGGCTACGGGTTCGTATACCGAATACGCAAGCGAGCAGATATCCGAGATATACAACGAAGGCGGCGTATATGGAAAGGTATGGAAGATAGGTCAAGGCGGCGGCTGGAACGCCTTCAATCAAAGATACTTAGCCGACTACAACGATATGATCCTTTCGTTCGATATGAAGTGCGATACCATAGACGAAAAAGCGATGATCTACGTCCGCGCGGGCGAAGACGGCGACAGCGGCTATGAAATAGATATATATAACGATAGGATAGCTATCCAGGGAAACGGCTTGCAAGAGCAGACGCTGAGCACGCTTACGACTCAAAGAGGCGCTGGATGGAATTCCTATCGCATCATATGCGCCGGAGAAAATTTACAGGTATTTATGAACGGAGGCCTTGCCGCAGAGTTTAACGGGCTGAACGCCGATCTATCCGGCGGTATCGCTTTCGCCGGCTGGAGGTGCACAATGTACGTTGACAACGTTAAAACATATTTTTATACCGGCGGAAACTCATACAAGAACGATTTTGAAGGCGAAGACGCGTTGGCAGATTTCGTACCCGCTACGGGAGGATACGCCGAATACGCTCAATATCAAATATCCGAGATAGCCGAAGAAGGCGGCGACTACGGCAAAGTTTGGAAATTAGGTCAAGGCGGCGGCTGGAACGCTTTTAATCAGAGATATTTAGCCGACTACAGCGATATGATCCTTTCGTTCGATATGAGATGCGACAACACAGACGAAAAGGCTATGGTCTATGTCCGCGCCGACGAGGGCGACGGCGGCTTTGAAGTAGGTATATACAACGATAGGATAACCATAATGGGCGGCGGCATTAATCAGCAAACTTCGCCTACGCTTCCGACCGAAAGAGGTACTGGCTGGAACTCTTATCAGATAATATGTACAAGAGAAAACGTAGACGTATATATGAACGGCGCTTTAGTCGCCGAATTCAGCGGCGGCGACGCCGAACTGAGCGGCGGATTGGGTTTCGCCGGCTGGAGATGCACTACGTGGTACGATAATATAGACGCTTATTTCTTCGACGTAGATAGCGCGAGAACGTCGTTTACTCTAAACCACGAGGATATAACGATGTCGGTGGGCGATATGGCTACTCTTTCTACCATCTACGACAACCTGAAATACAAACAGCATAACGATACGTGGATATCGAGCGACGATTCGGTCGCGGAAGTAAGCTCGACCGGCGTTATAACCGCTAAAAGTCCAGGAACCGCGACAATAACCGTCACAAACTATGATAATAAGACCGCTTCCTGCAACGTCGCTGTAAACGTTCCGTGCGAAACGTTCTACTATATCTCGCCCAACGGAAACGACGAGACGGGAGACGGGAGCATAGACAATCCGTTCGCGACCATCGCGGGAGCGAGAGATTTTTTAAGAACGATCGAGCTTCCGGACGGCGGCGTAACGGTATACCTCAGAGACGGAGAATATTTCTCTGAAGAGACTGTCGTATTCACTCCCGAGGATTCGGGAGAACCGGGCAAGCCTATCGTCTACAGCTCATACCCCGGAGAAAAAGCCGTTATACACAGCGGTAAGGAGATCGCCGGCTTCAAGCCTCTCTCCGAAGACGAATACCCGGCCGGGCTTCCCGACGTTGCGAAGGGCAACGTATTCGTCGCCGATGTTGACCCCGGATGGCGCCCGCACGATCTCTATGTAAACGGCGTGCGCCAGCAGGTATCGCGTCAGTTTAATACGGACGATTGGCAGTCGTGGAATTCGTTGGCTCCGGATATAGTAACTCCGATAGAGCAGAACGATCCAGAAGGTATGGTAATAGAATTCAGAGACGGCGACGTCCTTGAAGATCTTCCCGACAACGGCGATATCTACATAAATCTTCTGCCGGTCGAATGGTGGAACTTCCTTCCCATACTCTCCGATATAGACCCTGAAAACGCTACCGCGAGAATAGAATCATTCAACCCGGCGATAGCTCCGGTCCCCGGCGAATATTTCGGTTGGCAGCTGTTCCAGCACACCGGTCCGTTCAATATCATGAACGCGGCTAAGTTCCTCGACGAACCGGGCGAATGGTGCGTAGACTCCGAGAACGGAAAAATTTACTGGTGGCCGACAAACGTAAACGATCTTGACAACGCCGTAGCTCCGTGCGCATACGAGCTCATCAGGCTCCAGGGCGACGAAGAAGCCGAAAACTGGGAAGATCAGGTATCGTATATCGAATTTAGGAACCTCACGTTTATGTACAACGACCGCATGCCGGAGGACGAGTGGTCCGACAGCAGAACTAACCCGCAGCTGCTCTGCAGAAACGCGGAGAATACGGACGCCGCGATATTCATGCAAGGCGTAAGCAACTGCGTAGTCGCCGATTCGTCAATACTCTGCACCGGTTCGTACGCCGTAAGCCTCGACCATTACGCCCAAAACGTGCGCATAGTCAGAAACGAAATGGGTAACTTAGGCAGCGGCGGCGTTAACCTTGCGGGTTACGGACCCGGGTTGGTCGACGTCAACAAATACAATACCATCGTCGCCAACAACATATACGACACGGGTCTGGCTCCGTATATGCATTCCTCGGCCGTTACAATCTACGGTTCCGGATACAACGACATAAAATACAACAACATCGAACGCACCCCTTACACGGCGATAATGCTGACTGGCGCCGACGCGGACAGCTTGAATCCGGCTCACTTTAACACGAGAGCGTATTCCGATACCTTCGGCAATATGAACACGCAGTACGCTATACGCGAAGACGATCTCCTCTCGCTCGATCCGTCGATAAGTTCGACGTTCGACACGGCGGCGAATAACGGAGTTACGGCTCTACCGTATCAGCACAGCGATCATAATAAGATAGAGTACAACATGGCGACCGATTACATGCTGCTTATGAGAGACGGCGGCTGCTACTACGCTTGGGGCGAAGGCAAGAACAACGAGTTCAACTTCAACACGGCTGTGAAATTAGACAGCTCTAAGGGCGGCTCGTATCCGATATATATGGACGACTACTCGCTGTACGTAAAGATCGAAGGCAATCAACTCTGGGCTTCGTCAACGACGACCGCCGACAAGAGCTGGGGGACAAACATATGGAGAGACAACTGTATAACCAAAGAAAAACCGGAGAAATTCGACGAACTGAACTCTGAAATAACGGCAGTCGCAGACAGCATAGGCGGTTACATATTCACCGAACCCGATACGGGATATGTAAAGACTCCTGAAATTGAAGGAATCGAGATCTCTCCGTCCGAAAGCGACAAGGATAAGACTTCCATCAAACTTCCGGCGCTTCCTGAAGGAGCGGATAAGTTCATAATGGTATCCGTAACGGATCCAATTGAAGCTCCCTATTCGGGCGATACGGTAGTAGGCGGAACAGAGCTTGCGGCGAATACCGCCAACGAGGTGTCGGCTGTAAACGACAAGAGCTTAGTTATTTACGCTATAGACTCGCTCAAGGGAATCGTAGCTTACGCAAACATCACAGCTCAAACGTCAAACCATTATAATCTCGTATTTAACGAAGATTTTGAGACGAACAGTCTCGATCTGCTTCAAGACATAAACAACGGTCTGTACGGTTGGAGCCACAGCGGCGAAACGGAATCTACTACTATAGACTACGACACGGGCTGCAACTCGTCGCGCGCGCTGAGAGTGTCCAACGGCGGCGGAGAATGGTGGAAGAGCCAATGGGCGGCGCTTGACGTAAAAACGAACGCGGCTAAGAAGCTTAAAGACCGGGGAATAAACGAAGCTATAGCGGAGCAGCTATCCGAACAGACTCTCTCGGGAGACGTCAAGATCGACTTCGACTTTAAACCGAGCACGCAGTGGCGCGGCGATCAAGGCAACGTATCCAACAACTCCGAAACGTATGTGAGGATCGCGGACTCAACAGGCAACGAATTTGTCGGCATCGAATACTTCATGCCGGATAACAGTCGAGACAGCTGTACTTTCAGCGTAGTAGCGCTGAACGAGCAAGGACTAGGAACTCAGAGGTACACTCTCTACACCGGCGTAGAAAACGTTGAAACATGGCATCATATAACCATCGTTACTCGCAGCTTAGACAATACCTTCAAGATACTCGTAGACGGCGCGCCGGTTCCCGGACTACCCGAATGGATCCGGGCGGCTAACTGCGGAAACGTCAGCGACGGCGCTCAGGCGGGCACGGCGAAAGGAGTATCCACGATCAAAGCCGGCAACTATTTCAGCGGCTGGTATCAAGGTCCGGAAATAGATAACATCGTCGTTAAGGCGGCCAACAACGGAAGTCAGGAATTTGACGGAGGCTCGCTGACATACTCCGCTACAAGCGAGTATAATATATACAGCGTCGACGCTAAAATAACTAACAGTTCTGACGAAAACCGCGTTTACACGATTTATATCGCGGAATATTCCGGCGACGGTACGCTCGTAAACGCAACCGACGTCAGCAAAGAGATAGCCTCCGGCGAAACTGTGGATTACGACGTAACATTTGAGGCGCGCGTAACGGCGGACGCGTCAAATTATGTAAAAATGTTTATCTGGGACGACGCGATGCGCCCCGCGGCCGAAGCGGTAACGCTTCACTGATCAACAACCTTTTATCCGGAGGAGCCTTCCTCCGGATATTTATTTTGTTTTATTATCCAATAAGGCAATATCTGCGCTTGACTTAGCCCAACAAATATTTTATAATTATTTTATTATTTTACAAATTGGTGGATATTATTGGTGGATATTATGGAAGGAAAAACATGTTGTGTTACGGGACACAGGAAAATACCCCTTGAAAAAATTCAATATGTCAAAGATCGGCTGACCGAAGAGATCGCCGGAGCTATTGAAGACGGATATACAAATTTTATTTCGGGATTCGCGTCGGGCAGCGACTTATATTTTGCAGAGATCGTAAAATCATATATAGACAGGGGTCTTAAATTGAGTTTAGAAGCCGCTATCCCTTACAGAAAACGATACCGCGCTCTAATGAACGATACCGATAACAGCGCGCTTCTTTTGGCGTGTTCCAATATAAAGGTTCTAAGCGAGAATTATTCTATAAATTCATTTATGAAACGGAATCTATACATGATCGAAAACTCGGAACTCGTCATAGCCGTCTACGACGGCAGAAACAAAGGCGGTACCTTTAATACGATCAGGGCTGCGGAAAGAATGAATAGACAGGTTCTAAGAATTATGATATAGCTTTTAGATTTATCATAAAAATAACTTCTTGAAACGTCCGTCGCAGCTTTTTATACTTTTTATGTAGGAAAACTTACTATGCGTAATAATATTAAATGGATAATAACGTTCGCGGCTGTAATACTGATCTGCGCCGCGGTCTGGGCGGGTATATTCAACTACGGTTCAGGCGGCGATACAACGGCCGTGATTACAAGCGAGGGAAAGATCGTCGAGGAGATAGATCTAAACGGCGTCGGCGAACCCTACGAATTTACAGTCGAAAACAGCGCCGGCGGAACCAACGTCGTCCGGGTCGAAAACGGCAGGATAGCCGTAGTAGAGGCAAGCTGTCCCGATAAAGTATGTATAGAAAGCGGGTTTATAGAAAACGGCTCTCTTCCGATAGTATGCCTGCCCAACAAGCTCTCCGTCACGATAAGCCGGACGGACAAAGACGACGGCGAACAACCTGATATAATAGTAGGGAGAGCTTTGAAATGAACGTAAAAAAACTTGTTACACTGGCGCTTCTTCTCGGAGCCGCGCTTATAATTTTTATAGTCGAAGCGCAGCTCCCTCCTCTTACTCCGATACCCGGGATAAAAATGGGGCTCGCAAATATCATAACGCTTGTGGTAATGGTCCTCTACGATCGCAAATCGGCGTTTACAGTACTTATTCTGAGAATACTCCTGAGCGGTATATTCACGGGACAGGCCGCGGGTTTCATCTACAGCGCGGCGGGAGGAATTTTGAGCTTTTGCGTTATGGCTGTATTATACAAATTCATAAAATTAAACAGCCTGTGGGCGATAAGCGTGATCGGCGCGGCGGCTCATAACACGGGTCAGATCTTAGTCGCGGTCTTGATAACTCAAACGCCCGAGATCTTCTACTACCTGCCGCTACTGATCATATCCGCTATAATAACCGGAGCGTTTACCGGTATAACCGCTCAGCTCGTTCTGAAAAGGTTATTAAAATAAATTAATCGTCAAATAAACATACGCATATAATATACCGATTAATATGCTTAAAACATTCTTATCTAAGCGAATACGAGGTGTGAACTTGAAGATCAAATTCTTAAAATCCGCTGCGGCGGTTTTGGCTTTGTTCCTGGTCGGCTGCAGTTATAATTTTTCGCAAAATGAAAGAAACGACAGGCTCATATACGCCATGGACACCGTCATGCGAATAACGGTCTACGGCGAAGACTCCGCGCTCGACGGCGCCGAAGCAGAGATAGAACGTCTCGACGCCCTGCTCGGTTTCGACGACGCGACCAGCGATATAAGCAAAATAAATTCCGAATCGTCCTACGCCTCGAACAATTCAGCCTACGCCGAAAACAACGTCCTATCCGCTCCGGGCGGTTCTCAAAACGACAAAATCTTGGTCGAGGTCTCAAGCGATACCGCGGAACTTCTTAAAAAAGCCTTTGAGATAAGCGCTTCGACCGGCGGCGCGTTCGATCCATGCATCGCCCCCGTCGTCGAGCTCTGGGGTTTTTACGGGCAAAAATACCGAGTCCCGTCTCAGGATGAGATAGACGCTGAACTTAAGCGCGTAAGCGCTTCCGGCTATAGCGTTGACGGAAACGCCGTCGCAGTAAACGCGGGAACTCGGCTCGACGTCGGCGGTATAGCGAAGGGATATACCGCGTCCAAGCTATACGATCTGCTTAAGGCCGACGGGATAGAATCCGGAACGATATATCTCGGCGGAAGCGTTACCGTTATAGGAACGAAACCGGACGGCTCGCCCTGGAACGTCGGCGTCCAAGCTCCGGACGATCCGAATAATCCAAACGCCTATGTGGGATATATCTCGGCGACCGATACCTCGATAGTGACCTCGGGCAGCTACCAGCGCTATTTCACCGAAAACGGCGTCAATTATCATCATATAATCGACCCAAAGACCGGATACCCCGCCGACAGCGGTTTAGTATCGGTCACTATCGTATCGGACGACGCGACTTTATGCGACGGACTCTCGACCGCGCTGTTTGTTATGGGTCTTGATCAAGCCTCCGACTACTGGCGCAGCGCGCAGGGATTCGAGGCGGTTTTCGTTATAGACGACGGCTCGGTATATATAACCGAAGGTCTTACCGATTCGTTCACGAGCGACAGAGATTACGATATAATTTATAGGGATCGATAGAACTTTGCCGGGCTATGGCTATTCAAAAAATACGCCGCTCGGTCGATAAATAATTAGGAAAGGACCTATTTATATGGCAAAGGATAACGGCGGTTTTAATCCGTTCGGCGGCATGTTCGACCTTAACGGAGACGGAGAGACCGACTTTTTTGAATATTCGCTTATGACGAATCACTTCGAACGCTCCGAAAAAAGGCGGAAACGCTCAAGTTCAAGTTCAGATTCAAACTCAAGCTCAAGCGCGGAAATCGCTAAACAGACCGAAGAGCTCTTCAAACGTCTGCAAAATACCCAATATGCTTGGCGGCGGCATTACACCTACAACCGCGAGCTTAATATCAACCCATATAACTACGAGACTGAGAACGAATATCTAAGCGCTTTAAGCAAAGCTAAATACGCCTGGCGCGAGCGCTACGACCATGACTATGAATTGGGGGTCGACCCCTGCAACTACGAGACCGAGGACGAATATTTAGACGCCATAAACAAGGCCGAACACGCTTGGCAGGATAAGTACGACTATGATTATGAGCTTGAGATAAACCCTTTGGATTACGATACCGAAGAGGAGTACTTGGACGCTTTGGACGAAGCTAAATACGCTTGGCAGGACGATTACGACTATGATCATGAGCTTGGGATAGATCCTTTGGATTACGATACCGAAGAGGAGTACTTG
>CAJFTO010000026.1 GCA_904419955.1 Candidatus Roslinia caecavium
ACCGAACCGTCCGGGAAAGTAACTTCGTTGCTGAGCGATCTGTCGAATGAGATCACGTTAGACAGTCCGGGCATAAGCTCGGTCCCCGCCGGTTGGTTTAAGTTGCCGGAATTAGCCGTCCAGCTTGACACCGTTTCCAAACCGGATACGTATTTCTCAAACTTAGCCGCGCAGAATCTCGCTTTTGAGCCGTCGAGATAGAAGTAGTAAGTCTTTCCGGCCTCAAGCTCGACCTGACACTGGATAGGCACGCTCGAACCTACGCATTCCTGTACATATATATTCTCGGTAGTCGGATCCGCCGCGCCCTCCGGAACAACATAGAACGTCTTAGTGTTCGATACGGAATATGCGTATAACGTAAACACGCCGTTCTCGGGAGCGGTATACTTGAGCGCGGTACCGACGGCCGTTCCGGACCGGTACCGACGGCCGTTCCGGACTCGGCGTTCCAACCGCCGTTGATATTCTCTCCGTCCTTGCGGGTCACCGCGTAGTTGTAGACCGAACCGTCCGGGAAAGTAACTTCGTTGCTGAGCGATCTGTCGAATGAGATCACGTTATACAGTCCGGGCATAAGCTCGGTTCCCGCCGGTTGGTTCAGATCGCCCGAATCAGCCGTCCAGCTCGAGATAAGCTCGGTCGAAGGCTCCGGAGTCGCGTCCGGGTCGGGGGTTACGTCCGGATCCGTACTCGGGTCGTAGTCGGGAACGTTGGGATCGTAATCGGTATTTCTCACATACGAGCCGTCGGCTAAAGCGTTGGCGTATTCCTCGATGTAGAGGTAGCCGCTCGCCGCGGTATCCAGCGCGTCCGTCTTATCAAATTTATCTAATCCGTTTAAGTCTTCCCACTCGTTCGGGATACCGTCGTTGTCGCTGTCCTTAGCCTTTACTCCGGTAAGTTCGGGATAGCCGCCGACGTCGCTCGGCGAGTCTATCAGACCTTTATTGCCGTAAGTCGACGTGCGGCCCCTTACTTCTTTAATTATCCTCGTATCGACTTCGTCGCGTACTATGCTGGCTCCCGCGTCCGCGAGTACCGATTCATACGCTTCCTGAGCGGTCTCGGTCTCTACCGGGTAGTCGTCCGCGTATCTGAAGTGTACGGTCTTCGCGTCTTCGGTAAGATTTGAATCTGTCCATATATTATAGTTTTTGGTATTTTCATCCTTGTCCACGCCTTTGGCGTTGTCGTTTGTGACGGTGGAACTTCCGTCTACGTAGTTGCCGCTGACGTACAGATCGGTAGACCAATCGTAGTATATGCCGTTTCCGGACGAGGAGAGCTGGAATATCCTCGATCTAACGTTCGAGTTGGTGGCCGGACCGTATTTGTAGTAACAGTTCACTATGTTTACGGGAGCGCCGTTCTGGCCGCCGTACGCGGAGTTGCCGCCCCAGTTATAGATAACGTTGTTCCTAAGATCGGTGAGGTCGAGCTGTTTAGTGTAATCCGACGCGTCGAGATCGCCCATATCAATCCTGGGATTTCGGCTGTCGTGATGCGCTAAAAGGTTGTGATGGAAGCTTGCGTTTACTCCGCCCCAGATGCCGCCGTAGCCGTGGGAATCTTTGGCGTGAACCGAGTTCTTAAGACTTTCTGATATTATGCACCACTGCATTGTGAAGTTGGTATTCTCATAGAATGAAGCGCATTCGTCTACCGACCAGCTCATTGTACAGTGGTCGATTATTACGTTGTTTATCCCTCTTCCGCCGAGAGTGTCGTCTTCGACGGATTTAGCGTCCCCCATCCTGAATCTGAGATAGCGGAGTATCACATTGTCGCCGTATATACCGACCGTGTTGTCCTTGATGCATATACCGTCGCCGGGCGCGGTCTGGCCGAGTATCGTCAAGTTGTCGCCGATAATGCTGAGCGCGTTTACAAGTTCGATGTTGCCGGCCACGTCGAAGACGATTATCCTGTTGGATTCGGAGACAGCATCCCTTAGAGTGCCCCGGCTCCCGTCGTCGGTCAGCTTTGTGACGTGATAGATTTCCATCTCTTTGGCGCCCCTCGCGCCGGTCGTCCACATTCCGCCGCCCTCGGCGCCAGGAAACGCGGCGAGTTTAGAGCCTTCTTCGACCGCGCTCACGGGTATGGCCGGAGCGGATATTGTCGATAAGATCGTGCAAATCGCGACCGCTAAGGCGAGCCTGCCGAATTTTTTCCTTTTCATAAATTTTCCCTCTTCCTTGTTCTTTGATATTTAAGATTTATATATTTTTCAAACCAAAGCGTTATTATGGTATTTATACACAATTTTATTTTATATCTCAGGCTTAATTTAGTCAATTATATTAAGAATAATAAGAAAATAATCCAAATTTATCTCAATATATCAGTAGTTTAAATTTGGGAATAAAAAAGCCGACCCGGATTTCAACATCGGGTCGGCGCCGCCGCGCTGTTCGTATTATTATGCGGGCGGGATAAAAGTTAAGAATACGCAGTTTTCCGCGCGTTTAAAATATCCGCGTTTATCTTAAGTCTACAGAGTAAGCGCCGCCAGGTCGCAGCCCATCAGGTACGCGACCATCTGAACGCTGATATAGAGCGTATCGTTGTACATGCATATCGAGCCGGCGTGCACTCTGCCGCCGCTTGAGGAGAGCAGTTCGGTCTCCTCGCCGTTTACGGTTATAGTAGTCATATCCACAAAGAATGTGACCGGAGACAGCTTAGCGTCCTGAGACGGAGCGGGTTTTTCGTATGTGAACGGGGTATAGCTATCCGACAGTTCTATCGGCGTCGCGGGGTCGTAGGTAAACTCGAAGACGTTATCGCTGAGCGTCCACTCGCCGCCGAATATCCTTGCGAAGTCGTCGAAGCTGATCATCATAGTGGTGTCCTGGTTGGTTATCGCTTTGACCGGGGTATCTATATACGAATTACTGAAGTTGGTCTGATCCCTTACTATGGTCACTATCGCCTCGGTCTCGACGCCGAAGTTGACCCATTGGTCGCAGTTATCCGAGGTCTGGGTAACCGTTCCGAGCGGGGTGTCGAAGCTGTACGTCTGCGTATCTTCGGGGTTCGCCGCGTCCATAGCCTCGGCCGCGTCGTATATCCGAACCAGTACCGCGAGCGCCTGCTCTTCGGTGTATGTATCCTTGGGCGCGAATCTGTTATCGCCTATGCCCTCCATAAAGCCCATGTTGCAGATCGTCTGGACGGAGTTTAACGCCCAGTCGGATATATCCGCCAAGTCGGCGAAATCGAACCATATCTCGGTCGCGGCCATCGGCTTGACCTTATTGATCATGCGCAGTAAGATCGTAGCGGCTTCCTCGCGGGTGAGGCTGTCGTTCGGCGCGAACTCGGTCTCGGACTTGCCGTTTATGATCCCCATACCGCAGAGGAAAGTCACTTTTCCGTTATCTACGTCGGTGAATTTGCACAGGTCGGGATCGGAACTGAGCTCGCCGTCGGCTATATGCGACATGAGATTAAAGACCGACGAGCAGAAATCTTCGCGGTTTATCGGCTGAGTCAGGTCTTTGCCGGTTAGCTCTTTGTCCGGAAGTCTCAGATCCCAGGCTCTTTCCACGCTCTCCGCCGCCCAGTCGGAGACTGTGTAGTCCGCCGCGAATACCGACGCCGCGGACGTTGACGCTAAAATGCATACCGCAAGTATGGTTGATATTAGTTTTTTCATAGTATTTACCTCCCTTGATTTTTATGCGGATATTTTTAGTTTATATTTATTAGACGTTTATACCGCCGTTTGGTTCCCCCAAAAGCCCCAAATTATTCATATTTCAAATAAGATTATCATGCCGACGTAAACGCGCAGATAATTTTTAATATAACTTACGAAACAAGTATAGCACAGACGCGCGGCGGTTGCAATCGCTTTAGGCTGCGATATCAATAATGCGAATAAAAAAGGACCGCCGCGGGGGCGATCCTAAAATATATCGAAAGCTTACGCTTCCCATTTCCAGTCTCTGATCTCGGGCATGTCCAAGCCGTACTCTGCGATGTACTGCTTGTGTTCTACCAGCTTGTCTCTCATCTTCTGGAGGAGATAAGCGCCTCTGTTGCCGAGCTGGGGCAGGTGGTTGATGACCTGCTGAACGAGATGGAATCTGTCGATCTCGTTCTGAACTCTCATATCGAACGGGGTGGTGATGGTACCCTCTTCCTGATAGCCCGCAACGTAGAGGTCGCGGTTTCTTCTGTGATACAGGAGCTCGTGTATCAGCGTGGGATAGCCGTGGAAAGCGAATATGATCGGCTTATCCTTGGTAAACAGCGCGTCGAACTCGGTATCCGTCAGACCGTGCGGGTGCTTGGTATGCGGCTCGAGCTTCATAAGATCGACGACGTTGATGAATCTGATCTTTATCTCGGGCATTTCCTTGCGGAGTATCGTGACCGCCGCGAGCGCCTCGAGGGTCGGGGTATCGCCGCAGCAAGCGAGCACTACGTCCGGCTCTTCGCCCTGGTCGTTGCTCGCCCATTCCCAGATGCCTATGCCCTGGGTGCAGTGCTTAACCGCCTGTTCCATCGTCAGCCACTGCGGACGCGGGTGCTTGGACGTAACCATAACGTTTACGTAGTTTCTGCTGCGTATGCAGTGATCGAAGCAGGAGAGGAGGCAGTTAGCGTCGGGCGGGAGGTACATGCGGACTACGTCGGCCTTCTTGTTTGCGACGTGGTCGAGGAATCCCGGATCCTGATGCGTGAAGCCGTTGTGATCCTGCTGCCATACGTTGGATGATAATATATAGTTGAGCGAAGCTATCTTCTGTCTCCACGGAAGTTCGGACGTTACCTTGAGCCATTTTGCGTGCTGGCTGAACATCGAGTCAACGATACGGATAAACGCCTCGTAGCTCGCGAAGAAACCGTGACGGCCTGTGAGCAGGTAGCCCTCGAGCCAGCCCTCGCACATATGCTCGCTGAGCATGCCGTCCATTACGCGGCCGTCGTGAGCGAGGAACTCGTCGTTATCCTTAAGCTCCGCGTTCCAGTCGCGGTTCGTCTCCTCGAAGACCTTGCCGAGTCTGTTGGACATGGTCTCGTCGGGACCGAAGATCCTGAAGTTTCTGCTCTCTTTGTTGAGTTTGAATATATCGCGTACGAAGCCGCCGAGCTCGATCATATCCTGAGCCTCTACCGCGCCCGGAGCCGGAACGTCTACCGCGTAGTCGCGGAAGTCCGGAAGTCTTAAGTCTCTGAGCAGCAGGCCGCCGTTTGCGTGCGGGTTAGCGCCCATTCTATGGTCGCCTTCCGGAGCGAGAGCCTCGAGTTCGGGGATAAGGCGTCCGTTTTCGTCGAACAGTTCTTCGGGTTTGTAGCTGAGCAGCCAGTCTTTGAGCATGTCGAGATGTTCGGGCTCTTCCATGGTCATCGGGACCTGGTGAGCGCGGAACGTGCCCTCTATCTGCTTGCCGTCCACTACTTTCGGACCCGTCCAGCCCTTGGGCGTTCTGAGAACTATCATCGGCCAGATCGGACGCTCGGATACGTTATTCTCTCTTGCGTTCTTCTGAATAGCCTTGATCTCCTCTATTACCGTGTCCAAAGTCTCGGCCATCAGTTTGTGCATCGTCATCGGGTCGTCGCCCTCGACGAAATACGGCTTCCAGCCGCAGCCCTCGAAGAATTTGGTTACTTCTTCTTTCGAGATACGCGAGAATATCGTCGGGTTGCTGATCTTATATCCGTTTAGATCGAGTATAGGCAGGACTGCGCCGTCCGTTACCGGGTTCAAGAATTTATTCGAGTGCCAAGCGGTCGCGAGCGGTCCGGTCTCAGCCTCGCCGTCGCCTATCACGCAGGCGGTTATGAGGTCGGGGTTGTCGAATACCGCGCCGAAACTGTGCGCCAGCGAATAACCAAGCTCGCCGCCCTCGTTGATCGAACCGGGAGTCTCGGGAGCTACGTGGCTCGAGATACCGCCCGGGAACGAGAACTGCTTAAACAGTTTCTTCATACCCTCTTCGTCGCGGCTGATGTTGGGATACACCTCGCTGTACGAGCCTTCAAGATATGTATTTGCGACCATGAAGTTGCCGCCGTGTCCGGGACCGGAGATATAGATCATGTCCAGGTCGTACTTCTTGATAACGCGGTTTAAGTGCACGTATACGAAGTTCTGACCCGGCACCGTTCCCCAGTGTCCCACTATCTTCTTCTTAACGTGGTCCATCGTAAGCGGCTCTTTAAGAAGCGGGTTGTCGAGCAGGTAGAGCTGTCCCGCCGCGAGGTAGTTGGCCGCGCGCCAGTAAGCGTCCATCTTCTCAAGGTACTCTTGAGTAAGAGGCTGCTTCTCAATACATTCGTTGTTTGCGTTAGACATTTGCAATCCTCCTATGATTGATAATTTGATATGTTTTTATTCCTACCGTTAAAATTTTATCATGTTTGTTTCAAATGTCAATATCATGCGTGTTAAATTTTTGTCAAACAAAAATAATTTTATGTATATAGCAAAAATGGCTAAAAAAAGTCGAAAAATATGTTTATTTTGCCTATTAAAATTTGGCATATTCGTCGCCGCGCCGGATATATGCCGGCGTTTTCGACGGAGAGGGGGCGGGATATATGGGGCGGGATATATAATGTTGACTTTTGGAGACAACTAAGATAAAATATAATCTAACGCAGAAGTATACCCGTTTGAGCGCGTCGGTTTACGCGGCTTTGATATTAGCTTACCGGCGGCGCCCAAGCGTTATAATATTCTTATATAAGAGCTTGCAAGGAGATCAGTTATGAAGGTTTTAATGGCGACGATGAAACTGGATATAGGCGGAGCCGAGACGCATATAGTGGAGCTGTCCAAGGCGCTTAAAAAGAGGGGCGTGGACGTCTGCGTGGCGTCGGCCGGGGGCGCGTATCAAAAGGAGCTGGAGGACGCGGGGATAAAGCATTTTACCGCGCCGCTCTCGACCAAAAACCCGATCGACGCGTTTAGATCGTACAGAATACTCAAGGATATAATAGTAAACGAGAAAATAGACGTAGTCCACGCGCACGCGAGGATACCCGCGTATATATGCGGTCTGATAAAGAAGACGGTGGACTTTAGGTTCGTGACCACCGCGCACTGGGTGTTCTCGACCAAGTTCCCGTATAATCTCCTGACCAACTGGGGCGACCGCTCGCTTGCGGTCAGCGACGACATCAAGAAATATCTTATTGATAACTACGGCATAAATCCCGGAAATATAAGAGTTACGATCAACGGGATCGACACCGATAAGTTCTCCAAAGACACCGACTACGGCGACATAGCTGAGGAGTTCGGCTTAGAACCCGGCAAGCGCCGGATAGTCTACGTGAGCCGTATGGATACCGACAGGAGCTTCGCGGCGCACAAGCTGATCGAGATAGCGCCGCGGCTGTATAACAGTATCGGCGACTACGAGATGGTGATAGTCGGCGGCGGGAACGATCTTGAAAATATAAAAGCCGAAGCGGAAGCCGCGAATTCGGCGATAGGCCGCGAGGTAGTCAAGATCGCGGGCGCGAGGACGGACGTGAATAAATTCGTCGCGAGCGGAGACGTGTTCGTAGGCGTCAGCCGGGCGGCGCTTGAGGCGATGGCCGCGGAGAAGCCGTCTATTATAGCCGGAAACGAGGGGTATATAGGCATATTCGACGAGGACAAGCTTAAGGTCTCGATAGACACAAACCTCTGCTGCCGCGGCTGCGAACAGACGACCGGGGATAAGCTGCTAAAAGATCTGCTGACCCTGTTTAATTCCTCAAAAGAGGAGCTGGAGCGGCTCGGGAGTTACGCCAAGGCGACCGTCGAGAAATATTATTCGCTGAGGACGATGGCGGACGACGCGATCAAGATGTATATCTCGATCATAAAGTATAAGCCTATCAACGATATATCTATAGACGAGTTCGAGGGGATAGACGAGTATTTGGCAAGGCCGGCGATCAGGAAAAAGGGCGATATAGACGCGATGATCTCAGGATATTACGGTTTCCACAACAGCGGCGACGACTCGATATTAAGGGCGATTATCGAACAGCTCAGCTATATAAAGCCGGACATAAATATCCTCGCGCTCTCGAACAAGCCGAAGGAGACGAGATGCGTATACGGAGTAAACTCGATCCACCGCTTTAATCTGCCGGGGATATTCATAAAGGCGTTCAGGACCAAACTGCTGATAAGCGGCGGGGGCAGTCTTATCCAGGACATAACGAGCGAGAAGTCTCTGACCTATTACCTCGGGATAATCAGGCTCGCTAAGCTTTGCGGCGTCAAGGTCATGCTCTACGCCAACGGGATAGGACCCATAAACAACAAGCGGAACTATAAGCGGATAAGAAAGGTCCTCGACAAGGTCGATCTGATCACCCTGCGCGAGGAATCTTCCAAGAAGGAGCTAGAGGCGATAGGGGTAGTAAATCCCAACGTGATAGTTACGGCGGACCCGGCGTTTACGCTGGCGCCCGTGGACGACGATATAGTGGACGGCTTGCTGTCTAAAGCTAAGCTCCCGGATAACGCGAAATATTTTTGCATAGCCGTGAGGCCGTGGAAGAGACTGGACGCGGAGTTTGAGAAGAACCTCGCGATCGCCGCGAAGTACGTCAAGGACGAGTACGGCTACGAGGCGGTGTTCATACCTATGCAAAGCCCCAAGGATATGGGGATATCCGAAAGGATAAGCGCTATGATACCCAACACCGGCTATATCCTGAGCGATTCGCCGACGCCGGCGGAGATACTCGGAGTCGTAGCCCGCGCGGAGTTCATCATGGGGATGAGGCTGCATACGCTGATATACGCCGCGAAGATGCGCACGCCGGTGATCGGTCTGATATACGACCCCAAAGTCGAATCTATAATGAAGAGCATGGGTCAAAAATACGCGCTCAGCGTCGAGGAGCTCAATCCGGTCACGCTCGAGGACTTTGTAGACGAGGTCGTGCGAAACAAAGCTCAAATAGTAGACGAGCTGAGCGAGGCCGGCGACAAGGCCATAGATCTTGCGAACGAGAACGCCTCGCTTGCGATCGAACTGATAGAACGCAGAGGTTAGCGAATATAAATAATATAATATATAAAACGTATAGAGGAAACAGTCGCTTTTGAAAGCGTAGCCGACAGCGACATACGTTCGCCTCAGTTTGCGCGGCAAGCAGTCCGCGCATATTTTTTGCAGAATGACGGGATCGGGCGTCCGCCTCGCAATATAAACTCGCAATATAAAAAGGAACTCGCGCGTTTCAGCGAGTTCCTTCAATAATAATATAATAAAAATAATACAATAATACTGCGTATCGGTTACAGCGTCTCGATCTTTTTACATACGTCGTCGATATATTCCGGCTCGATAAGTTCGACTTGACCCATATCCACTGCTTTGGCGAATTCGGGTTTTATCGGCAGTTTGGCCAGGACTTCGAGGCCGTGTTCCTTTGCGGCGGCGTCTATATGGCTCTCGCCGAAGACGTTTATTTTCTTGCCGCAGTCTGGACATTCCACATAGCTCATGTTTTCAACGATGCCGAGTATGGGAATATTCATCATTTTAGCCATGTTTACAGCCTTTGTGACGATCATGGAAACGAGTTCCTGGGGCGAAGCGACGATGATTATCCCGTCGACCGGTATCGACTGGAACACCGTCAGCGGAACGTCGCCGGTACCCGGGGGCATATCGACTAACATATAGTCTATCTCTTCCCAGATAACGTCCGTCCAGAACTGTTTAACGGTCCCGGCAATTACCGGGCCGCGCCAGACGACCGGTTCTGTGTCGTTTTCAAGCAGAAGGTTTATAGACATTATCTCGATTCCCGACTTGGTTTTGCATGGCAGGATACCAAACTCGCAGCCCTGCGCATTTTCTTTGACGCCGAACGCTTTGGGTATCGAAGGCCCCGTTATATCGGCGTCGAGTATAGCCGTCTTCTTGCCGGATTTTTGGAGCGCCGAAGCGAGCAGCGAGGTGACCAGCGATTTGCCGACCCCGCCCTTGCCGCTGACTACGCCTATAACCTTATCGATCTTACTGAACTTGTTCGTCTCCTCTATCAAGCTCTGTGGCTCGGTTCGGCTCGAGCAGTCGGCGCCGCAGGTTGAACAGTCGTGCGTGCAGTTTGTCTCTTCACTCATTTGTATCTCCTCCTAAAATTTGGTTGTAATGTTATAAATATAATTTAGAATAACGGACGATGTTTAAGATCGGCCGAAAGTAATATCTTTAAACTCCGCGCCTATCAGCGACGCGAGGACCTTAGGATCCATTTCTATCTGAAGTCCGATCTTACCGCCGCTGAATATTATGGTATTCTGGTTCTCGGCGGACAGGTGGATGATCGTTTTAAAATGTTTTTTCATGCCTATAGGGCTGCAGCCGCCCCTTATATAGCCGGTGACCGCGTTTATATCCTTGACGTGGATCATCTCGACCGACTTCTCTCCGACGGCCGCGGCCGCCTTTTTGAGGTCGAGTTCCTCCGCCACCGGTATAACGAAGACGTAATGTTCTTTGGATTTCCCGACCGCGACCAGGGTCTTGAACACTTGCTCGGGATCCTGACCGAGTTTTTTTGCGACCGTCAGCCCGTCCGAAAATCCGTCGCTTTCGTACTCGTATACTTTGTAATCCGCCTTATGGGTATCTAAGAAACGCATTGCGTTGGTTTTTACGTTATGTTTTTTCTTCATTAGTCTGCCTCCAATGCGCCGCCGTTATTTATTTTAGTCGGCAAGGGATATTATAATTCTAAAGAAGCGTAAAGTCAACACAGAAATTAGGGATCATCGATTAGGCGGTGAAAACGTTGCTGTAATGTGAAAAACGGCCTCCGTAACGTTATGGGAAAACAAAGTATTTTTTTCGCCTCCGCCTGCGTCAGGCGTTACGCGGGCGAATTTTATCTTCTATTCGCTATTCGCTATTTGCTAATCTCTACGTTTCTAAAAACTCCGTTAAGTGATTTTATGGAGTTTTTGGACTGTATAGATATTGATAGTTTTATGTTTTTTTATGACGGCGGAAATAACGGCCTCGTTTTTTGCGAGGCCGCTGTTTTATGTGTTAAGATATATTATCGAGCGCATTTTTGACAAGGAGTCAAACCGGCGTCTAACGCTTGTTGCATTGTGATTTGATAGCTGTTCGGACCTCCGCAGTCGGGATCGAAATGGTATCTTTTGCCGTATGGCGTGCGATAGACGGCGCTCCCGCCTGAGTTTGGTCGGGTTTGATAGTCCGGATTGTAGGCGCTGTTTGATAAGTACTGAGTCTTGACGTAGCCGTAAAGTCCGTGATATTCAACGCGGGTAAACTCGAAATTGACAGTGTCGATATACCCGACCGCGTTGTTTACCGGGATGGTCGTGATCACGTTGTCCGCTTCGTAGGGAGTACTCCTCAGATATACGCTGTTTTCAACGCCCGAGATATACATAACGCGGCTTACGAAGTTGGTCGGCTGAGTCGTCGATAAGAATTCGCTCCTCACATAGCCTACGGTCCCGTTATAGTTGATCTTTGTATATGCGGAGTCGTAAGCGTATTGTTCGATATAGCCGACCAGGGCGCCGTATGGTATCTCTCCTATTATGTTGCCGCTATCGTCCGAGGGCGAGGAGCGGAAGTATGCGGTCTGAGCGAAGCCCGCCATGTAACATGTGTCGATAACCGCGTCTTTTGGCGCTGGTTTTGTATCGGACAGATACTGAGTCTTAACATAACCGTAGAGACCGTTATATTCGACGCGGGTGAAATATTCGTTTGTTACGTCTATATACCCGACTGCGTCGGCGAGGGGTATCGTAGTTATCACGTTATCCGCTTCGTAGGGAGTACTCCTCAGATACACGCTGTCTTCAACGCCGGATATGTACATGACGCGGCTTACGAAGTTGGTCGGCTGAGTCGTGGATAAAAACTCGCTTCGGACATAACCAACGGTCCCGTTATAGTTTATTCTTGTATACGCGGGATCGTATCCGCTCTGAGCGATATAGCCGACTTGCGCACCGTACGGGATCTCCCCTATTATGTTGCCGCCGTCGTCAGAGGGCGAGGAGCGAAAATATGCGGTCTGAGCAAAGCCCGCCATGTAACATGTGTCGATAACCGTGGTATAGACCGGATTTTCGGGAACGTCTACATAGTTTTGTATCCCCGCCCAGTCGATCCAGAGCTTGGCGCTCCGGGTACTCTCGTCCCAGTTAAATTCGATCCCCAGCGACTCGTCGGCCAGGTCTTCAAGTTTTACGGTCATATAGCCGTTTATGGCGTAGGCGGGTATGATCTTATTGCCGAGCGAGACGGTTATGTCCGTGCTCAGCGCGTCCGCGAAGCGCCTGTTTATCAGCGTTGCGTTTCTGTATACGCCGTCCATGCCGGAAATTGTCGAGATAGACCGATCCGGGTTGATGCCGAGTCGTCTTGCATTTTCGTCATAGGATACGCTGAAGCCGTAGTTTACCAGATCTTCGGCGACCACGACCGAACCTCCGTCGTAGGCGTAGGTGGATATCGGGTAATGGTTTATATAGCCCGCGATGTCGGTGTAGACCACTTCTCCGACCTTGTCGCCCACGCCCGCCGCAAAAGCGAACATAGAAGTTAGGACCAAGACCCAGATCGGAATGGAATAAACGAGTTTTTTTAACATATAATCCTCTCCTTGTATTGATATTAATATAAGTTTAACACAACGATTAATATTATGTCAATTATATATCGAATGATATTTATTTAAATTTTAGTATTATTAATAAGTAATGATTAAGAGCTGATTAAGAGCGTGCCGCGCTTGACTCTATACGTTTCAGATAAAATCTCATCGCCCGCATTTTTATATTGAAATTACATAAAGCATATAGTATAATTAAACTGGTTTGGCTTACGCGCCCAAGCGGCGCGCGGCGGGACTTATATAACAGCGTGAAAGGGGAGAGCCTCGATTGAAACAGACGAATGGTAAACTCAAGCTTTATGCGTTTAATAACCTGACGAAAACGCTCAGCTTTAATATATATGATATTTGTTACGCTAAGACCGAGAGGGAGCAGAAGGATTATATCGCCTATATAGACGAACAGTATAACTCCGAGCGTCTTACTAAAATTTTGTGCGACGTAACCGATATAATCGGCGCGAACGTGCTCAGCATATCTCGGCAGGACTACGAGCCGCAGGGGGCGAGCGTGAATCTGCTTATAGCAGACGAGGCGATGAAGCCGTCTTCGCCGACCGAGTCGCTTGTGACCGAGCCTCAGAGCGAGGAGATCATGTTCCATCTCGATAAGAGCCATGTGACCGTGCATACTTATCCGGAATATCACCCGGACAACGATATATCTACGTTCAGAGTGGATATCTGCGTCTCGACCTGCGGCAAAATATCGCCGCTGAACGCGCTGGATTATCTGATAGGCAGTTTCGATTCTGATATAATAACCGCCGATTACCGCGTGAGGGGCTTTACCCGCGACGTGGACGGCAAGAAGCTGTTTATCGACCATGATATAACGTCTATACAGGATTTTATAGACGAGAAGACTTTAGAGAAATACGACGCTATCGATGTGAATGTGTATCAATCGAACATATTCCACACGAAACTACTTATAAAGGATATAGATTTGCAGAACTACCTGTTCAAAACGGACGTGTACGAGCTGGAGCCGAAGACGCGTTTGGATATAAGCAACCGTCTGAGGCGGGAGATGATAGAGATATTCAGCGGCCAGAATATCTACGATTGAGCGGGTGAAACTTTACATATGCGGACGGCCGGCCGCGGAGTAATTAGGACAAAAAGAGAGGGCTGACGGATATGAGAAGTTACGATTTGGATCAAAACAGGGCGCCTATATACGAGGCGCTCAAGAGGTTTAAGGCGATGCGGGTGGTACCTTTCGACGTACCGGGACATAAGCGGGGACGCGGGAATCCGGAGCTTACCGCCTTTTTGGGCAGACAGTGCATGGAGACCGACGTCAACTCGATGAAGCCGCTGGACAATCTCTGTCACCCGGTTTCGGTAATAAAGGAGGCGGAGGAGCTGGCCGCCGAGGCGTTCGGCGCGGCTCACGCTTTTTTTATGGTAAACGGCACTACATCGGCGGTCCAGGCGATGGTTTTCGCGTCGGTCAAGGACGGGGAGAAGATAATAATGCCGCGAAACGTTCACAGGAGCGCGATCAACGCGATGGTAGTAAACGGCGCGGTTCCGGTCTACGTTAACCCGGGCGTGGACAACCGGCTCGGGATACCGCTCGGAATGAGCGCGAGGAACGTAAAGGAAGCGATAGAGCGCCATCCCGACGCCAAGGCGGTGTTCGTCAACAACCCCACCTATTACGGGATATGCAGCGATCTTAGGGAGATCGTAAAGATAGCGCACAAGGCGGGGATGCTCGTACTCGCCGACGAGGCGCACGGCACGCATTTCTATTTCGGCGCGGGTCTGCCCGTCTCGGCTATGGAAGCGGGAGCGGATATGGCGGCGGTGAGCATGCACAAAAACGGCGGCTCGCTCACCCAGAGCTCGTTTCTGCTCATAAACAACGACGTGAGCGCGGGGTATACCCGGCAGGTGATAAACCTGACCCAGACCACGAGCGGATCGTACCTTTTGATGTCCTCGCTCGATCTTTCGAGGAAGAACCTCGCCCTAAACGGGTACGAGATATATAAAAAGGTGTTAAAACTCGCCGAGTACGCGCGGAGCGAGATCAACAATATCGGCGGTTACTACGCCTTCGGAAAAGAGCTGATAAACGGGGAGGATATATACGACTTCGACTCGGCTAAGCTGTCCGTGCATACTAGGGACGTGGGGCTTGCGGGCATCGAGGTCTACGACATGCTGCGCGACGACTACGACATACAGATAGAGTTCGGGGATATAGGGAATATCCTCGCGATAATCTCGGTCGGCGACACAAATTTGATGATAGAGAGGCTGATCTCCTCGCTGAGCGAGATAAAAAGACTCCATAGCCGGCCGTCGGCGGGAATGTTCGACCACGAATATATATCGCCCGAGGTGGTGACTACGCCCAAAGAGGCGTTCTATTCGCCCAAGCGTTCAGTACCCATAGAGAAGAGCGCCGGCATGGTATGCAGCGAGTTTGTGATGTGCTATCCGCCGGGAATACCGATACTCGCGCCCGGCGAGAGGATAACCAAAGAGATACTCGACTACATCGCCTACGCCAAGGAAAAGGGCTGCTTTATGACCGGTACCGAAGATATAAATATCGAGTTTATAAACGTGGTATCGCGATAGATCGCGGCGAACGCGGCAAACGACGTAAATACGGCAAATAAGACAAATATAAGAAAAACAAACCGGCTTCCGGCGTTTCAGCCGCGGAGCCTTAGGAGCGTATATATGGAAAAAAAGACGTACAAATATATATTATTCGACCTGGACGGGACGCTGACAGATCCCAAAGAGGGGATAACCAAATGCTTTCAGTACGCGCTGAAACATTTCGGGATCGAGGAGGAGCTTGAGAATCTTAACAAGGTGATCGGGCCGCCGCTGATAGATTCGTTTATCGAGTTCTACGGTCTCAAAGGCGAAAAAGCCAAAGCGGCGGTGGAGAAGTACCGGGAGCGGTTTTCCGATATAGGGATATACGAGAACGCCGTTTACGACGGGATCCCCGAAGCGCTCGGCAGGATAAAGGAGAGCGGCAGGAAGATCGCGCTCGCGACGTCTAAGCCCCTCGTTTTCGCGAAGCGGATCCTGAAATATTACGATCTGGAGAGATATTTCGACGTAGTTATGGGCGCCGAGCTAAACGGCGTCAGGAACAACAAGGACGAGGTAATAGCCGAGGTCTTAAGGCTTTTCGGCAATCCCGATCCGAAGGACGTTTTGATGGTAGGAGACAGGAAACAGGATATAATCGGCGCGAAGAAATGCGGCGTAGCCTCGGTCGGCGTGCGTTTCGGATATGCGGAGCCTAACGAGCTGGAGGCGGAGGAGCCGGACTATATCGTGGATACGGTCGAGGAGCTTGAGGAGTTGATCTTAGGTGGAAATTGATTCGGTAAAGAGTTTGAGGTTGGGCTTTATCGGCGCGGGTAAGGTCGGGACCTCGCTCGGCAAATACCTCAAAGACCGCGGCTTTGAGATAAGCGGTTACTGTTCGAGGACGTTTTCATCCGCGGAGGAAGCGGCGGATTTCGTCGGCGCTAAGGCGTACAGCGGCATGGCGGAGCTTGCCGAAAGTTCGGACGCGATCTTTATAACAGTAAACGACCGAAACATAAAGAGCGTATGGGATTCGCTTAAATCGGAGGCCGACATTAAAGGAAAGATAGTCTGCCATTGCAGCGGCGCGCTGTCGTCCGGCGTATTCGACGCTTCGGAGGAGCTGGGCGTAAAGACCGGGAGCTTTCATATGCTGACAGCGGTCGGGGATAAGTTCGAAAGCTTTAAACTGCTCGAGGATTCGGTATTCTCAGCCGAGGGCCCGGCGGCGAACGTTTTGAAGAAGATAGCGTTGGCGGCGGGAAACAGGGTTGAGATCATAGACGCGGACGTCAAGACCAAGTACCACGCGGCCGCGGTTATGGCGAGCAATCTTGCGGTCGGACTTGTGGGGCTTGCGGCTCAGTTGCTAAAGGAATGCGGGTTCAGCGAGGAGAGCGCCTACCTCGCGCTGATTCCGTTGTTTATGGGAAACGCTGAGAACATGGCGCGGCTGGGGATCCCCGAGGCGCTGACCGGACCGGTGGCGCGGGGCGACTTTGAGACGGTGCGGAAGCATATCGAATGTTTCGGCGACGGCGAGACGGATATTCTGGCGAAAGAGGTATACACGAGCCTGACGAATGAGCTTTTGAGGCTGACGGGTCGGGAGTTCGATTTGAATAATACGGGTTCGGACGCTTGATAATAGCTGCGATCCTGTGTAGAATCAATTTTATAAGCGTTTGAAAACAATGAGTATTTTTATATAATATAAACTGTAAATGTATAAGTATAGAATAAAAGTTTAAAGAGGAGAAATTCGATTATGATAACAAGCAAACAACGCGCGTACTTAAGAGGTTTGGCGAACGGCATACCCGCGCTGTATCAGGTGGGAAAGGACGGAGTCGGAGAGAACACGGCGGCGCTGATATCGGACGCGCTGGAGGCGAACGAGCTCATCAAAGCGCACGTGCTGGACAACGCTCTGCTTACGGCGAGAGAGGCCGCGGCGGAGCTGGCGGAGATGGTCGGAGCCGATATAGTTCAGGTCATCGGGAATAAGTTCGTGCTGTATAAGGAGTCGAAAGAGAATAAGCAGATCGAGCTGCCCCGGCGATGATCGTTTTGATATTTTTCAATTATTTGACGCGCGAATGGAATAGTTTTTGATCGCCGGGCTATGCGGCGCGGCCGGTTAATATTTAGGCGAGCGGGCGCGGGATAAACGGCGCTAGCAAATATTTGATAAGCGGAAATTAGAGCGGCCTTTCATGTTATTTTAGAAATTAAACCATGATTTTTATCGAGACAACTTTTTATTCTGTTTTAAACTAAGTTTTAATATACGCAGCGGCGGAGTCTCTCCGCCGCTTAATCAGCTTTAGCGCGAGCTTAGTTCGGCAAGATCTGGGTACGAGGGCAGCGCGCCGTGGCGGGTCACACTTATCCCGCAGTAGGCGTTGGCGAAGTCGAGGATCTCCTTGAGCCGAGCCTGATCAAGTTCCGCGACGTTTTCGGGAGTCGTATCCCAAGCCGCGAGTTTGTGCAGACAAGCGCCGATAAACGCGTCTCCCGCTCCGGTGGTGTCTATCGCGGCCGCGTCGGCGCAGGGGCTTGCGGCGGAGGCGGTCTTTGTATACGCTTCCGCGCCGCCCGATCCTTTGGTGTATATCAAAAGTTCCGTAGCGCCTCTTAGCAGGATATCCTTAGCCTTTTCTATATCGTTCGTACCCGTTATAAACTCCAGTTCCTCATCGGAGATCTTGAGGATATTCGCGTATGGGAGAAACTCGTTTACAGTTCGCTTCAAAAGCTCTTTGTCATCCCAGAGCTGAAGCCGGATATTCGGGTCGAAGCTGATGAGCGCGCCGCTCTTAGCCGCGCAGTCGATCGCGCGGAGGTGCGCCTCTTTCATCGGGTATTCGCCCAGGGACACCGAGCAGAAGTGGAGCGCGAAACAGTTTTCAAACCACTCCGGCCGGATATTGGCGGGGTCGTAGAGCATATCCGCGCTCGGCTTTCTGTAGAACGAGAAGTCCCGGCCGCCGTCCTCTCTGAGCGATACGAACGCGAGACAGGTGTTGGCCTTGTCGGTTCTGAGTATTTTATCGCAGCCTATCCCGTACTTTTCGAGCTCGCCTACTATCTTGTCGCCGAAGGCGTCGTCTCCGAGCTGGGTTATCATTTCCGACTCGCCGCCGAGCTTGCTAAAGACCCCGCAGACGTTCGCCGGAGCGCCGCCTACGTTGGGGCTGAACGACTCGACCTCTTTGAGCCTGCAGCCCGTTTGCCCGGGGATAAAATCGATCAGCGCCTCGCCGATCGCCAAAAGTTTTTTCATTAAAGCTCATCCTCTCCGTATAATTTATTTTTAAGTATTTCCGCTCCGTTATAGTCCACGTTTATCGGCCTCAGCTTGTACGCGTCGGCGCCGCATTCGAACAGCTCTATACAGTCGCGGTTCGGATAATACCTGGTAGTAAAGACCTCTTCTCCGTCGTTTAGATATACCTCGAGCGCGGTAGCGTCGGCGACGATCCTGACGCAGTCCAGCCGATCCAGTTTTACGCTGCGGGAACTTCGGCCTCCGCCGATATCTCCGTCGAATCTCATTGCGAATACGCCGTCTTTATACTCGAGGATAAGTTCTTTTGAGATCGCGGCTTTGAACCGTTTTCCAGAAACCTTCGCGATAACCTCGTACGGCGGTTTCAGCTCCGTTTCGGCGCCCGGGCGGATACTCAGCCTTTCGCGTCTCAGCGTCTCTATCTCCCGCGCGGGATTCTGCAATATTTTTCCGCCGGATACGGTTATCTCCCTTGGAATGGTGAGCGCGTGCTGCCAGCCGTATTCGGTGGGATTGGTATATTCGTCCCCGCAGTCGGCCATGCCCATCCAGCCGATAAGCAAACGCCTGCCCGAGCCGTCCTCGAATGTCTGGGGCGCGTAGAAGTCGAAGCCCCTGTCCCATTCCTTGAATTTTCCGAGCGAGTATTCGCCTCTAAAGTCGCCGTTTATCGGCATATATCCGCTTTGGTAGATATTGTTGAAGTCGTACCCGTCCGCCTCGACGCCCTGAGGCGATACCGAGAGCAGAGTCAGCCCGCCGACCTCGAACAGATCCGGACACTCCCACATATAGCCGAGCCTGTTCTCGCTCCCGAGCCGGTTTATCAGCCGCCAGTTCAGCTTGTCTTCGGATTCGTAGACCAATACCTCGCCGACGTCCGATTTGGTTCGCGCCCCCAATACCATATAGTATTTTCCGTCCGCCTTCCAGACCTTGGGATCCCGGACGTGGCAGGTCAGATCGGGCGGGTAGTCGGAGTTTCGGAGCGCGACCGTCTTGTCTTTGACGTTCACGCCGTCCTCGCAGACCGCGTATATCGTATACGAGCCGCGCCCGTTATTTATATAGTCGTAGTCGCCCTCGAACTTGACGTTCCCGGTGTAGAATATGCTTATCGCGCCGTCCTCCGCGACCGCGGAGCCGGAATATACCCCGTCCCGGTCGAATTCGGTATCCGGTCGGATCGCGACGCCGAGATATTCCCAGTCGATCAGATCGGCGCTCCTGTAATGCCCCCAATACTTCCTGCCCCCGTTTACGTCCTCGGGCGAGTACTGGAAGAAAACGTGGTAGTAACCGTTTGAGAAGCACAACCCGTTCGGGTCGTTGAGCCAGCCGACCGGCGGAGTCAGGTGCAGGGCGAGTCTCGTCTTATCGGCGCCGATCTTTGCGATAGAGTCCAGCTCCTTTCGGCGTATATTGCGCAGTCCGCCTTTGAAATATGTCTTGGTATGCGGTTTGATTACGTCCATTTTATCACGCTCCTCGATTTGGATAAGCGACGGCTTTATTCTTTTGACAGTTTTATCAAGACGTCTCCGAATTTCACGCCGCCCAGAGTTTCGTCCATGCTTTTGTAGGAATCGATATTGGATATTATCACCGGAGTTACGGTCTCGTATCCGGCCTTTTCGATCTCGTCCTTGTCGAATTCTATAAGCGTCTGTCCGCGCTCGACCCTGTCGCCCATCTTAACCTTGGCGTCGTAGTACCGTCCGCCGAGCTCCACGGTGTTTAATCCGACGTGTATCAACAGCTCTACGCCGTCGTCGCCGGTCAGACCTATCGCGTGCTTTGTGTCGAATAAGGTGGATACTTCGCCGCTAAACGGGGCGACTACCCTGCCGGCGCTCGGTTTGACCGCGACGCCGTTTCCGAGTATGCCGGACGCGAAGGTCTGGTCGTTTACCGAGCTCAGCGGAACCGACTCGCCATCGAGCGGGCTGTATACCGTGTTCGGCTCAGCGGAGGAGACGTTTGCGGATTCAGCCGTCGCCGACGAAGCGACCGTGCCGGACGAAACGGTTGTCGCCGAGGGAGCGGGCTCCTTTTCCTCTTTAACGTCTTCCTTTATGCCGAGTATCCACGCGACTACAAACGCTACGACGAACGCGATCAAAACGGTTATTATGTAGTGCACAGGGCTGTGGAGGTGGAGCAGTATCCCGAAGATACCGGTCACGCCGGTTCCGGTCGCGCCGAGATGGACTATCGACGCGTACAGCGCGCCGCAGGCGCCGCCTATCGAACCCGCTATAAACGGCTTTAGAAATCTCAGGTTGATACCGAAGATGGCCGGTTCGGTTATACCCATACACGCGCTGAGCGCGGCGGGGAGAGCTACGGATTTGGTCTTTTTGTTCTTGCTCCTAAACGCTACGGCTAAGGCCGCTCCGCCCTGTCCGACGTTCGCCGCGGACGCGAGAGGGAGCCAGAACGTTAGTCCGTACTGGGCGAGCTGTCCTATATCTATAACGGTGTACATGTGGTGTATCCCGGATACGACCGTGGTCGCGTAGAGTCCGCCCATTATGAAACTGCCTATTCCGAACGGGATAGCGATGAGCCATTGAACGCCGTTGATTATCGCGTTTTCTATGACCACGAAGACGGGGCCTATGACCGCGAGGGCGAGGTAGCCCGCGACGAATACGCTGACGAGCGGGGTCACGAACAGGTCTAACATCGCCGGAACGTACTTATGCAGTTTCTTTTCCAAAAAGCTCATCACCCAGACCGAGATCATGATCGGGATAACGTGTCCCTGATAGCCGACCATGTCTATGCTGTATAGCCCGAAGAAAACTTCCTGCGTTTTCTGAACGCCTTCGCTCGCTACCGTCCACGCGTTCTGCAGGTCGGGATGGATCATTATCATACCGATGACCGCGCCCAAAAACGGGTTGCCGCCGAACACCTTAGCCGCCGAGAATCCGATCAGTATCGGCAGGAACGTATACGCCACGTTGCTGAACAGCTGAGCGAACACGTAGATCGAGCTCGAGGTATCGATCTGGATAAAGCCGTTGTTTACCATAAAGTTCAGGGCTTCCATTATACCCATCAGGAAACCGCTGGCCACGATCGCGGGTATGATAGGCACAAAGATATCGCCTATCGTCTTGATCGCCTTTTGGAACCAGTTGGTCTTCTCCGCCGCGACCTGCTTGACCTCTTCCTTGGTCGCCTCGCTTATCCCGGCGATCTTGATAAACTCGTCGTACACCTTGTTGACCACGCCCGTGCCGAGTATGACCTGAAGCTGTCCCGACGCGAAGAAGGTCCCCTTCACCCCGTCTACGTTCTCGATCGCGTCGTTGTCGCATTTTTTGGTATCGGCCAGCACGATCCTGAGCCTCGTCGCGCAATGCGCCGCGGAGACCAAATTCTCCTTCCCGCCCAGCAGCCGGTATATCTCTTCCGCCGTCTTTTTGTAATCCATAAAAACTCCGTCCTTTCTGTTAATTATTTTAATATATGAAATAATGTGAAACATTTATGTAAACGTTTTCACTTATATTTATAATATACAATCAAAATCGGGATTTGTAAATTGATATATAAGACAAAAAAAGAGGGAAATTTTTATGCAAAATAACAACGTAGAGATTAGGGATTAGCGAATAGCGAATAGGAGCCCAAAACGTTGTCGTGGCGTGAAAACGGTTTCCGAGCCGCAAACGGAAAACAAAGTATTCCATTTCCGTATATGTTTGCGTCAAGCGTTAAAGAAACAAATTTTACCTCCTATTTCCTAATCTCTAATCCCTCGTATAATATAGTTGTGATTAATTTTCAAGAAAATCACATAAAACTTGTTATCTCATAAGCCATATGAGATAATAGGCTTAGTACAGATAGAGGTCGCAGGTTAATCCCTTGAAGCTTTGTCTTCGTGAATTAGGATTGCGCCTCTTCTTTACGGGCTTATACGTATGAGCTGGATAGCGCTTTGTCGCTGTATATCTAACGAGGTTGTATCCTGTAAAGTTTAGAGGTTTTAGTCTTTATCTGCACAATTTTATCAATAAAAGCAGGTGATTTTATGTTCTACATTGGCATTGATATTGCAAAACATAACCATGAAGCTTCTATTATCGATTCCGACGGTTCTTTGTTATGCGAAAGTATTTCCTTTTCCAATTCTCAAAAAGGCTGTGAAAAACTCATCGCTTTACTTGAGCGCTTCTCTGTTGACCCGGACAACTGTATCGTCGGTATGGAAGCTACCGGCCATTATTGGCTTTCGATATATTCTTATCTTTTTGAATTGGGATTTGATTTGAAGGTTATCAATCCCATTCAGTCTGACGCTTTTAGAAAAATGTATATCCGTCAAACAAATAACGACTCCAAAGATTCGTTTGTTATCGCTCAAATTATGCGTTTCGGTCAGTTTTCGTCCTCTTCATTATCTGATGAAAATATCATGGCTCTTCGCCAGCTTTCAAGATACAGATTTTGTTTGGTTGACGACTGTTCCGATTTGAAACGCAAGGTTATTTGTTTATTAGACCAAGTGTTTCCTGAGTACAGCAGTTTGTTTTCCGATATATTTGGCGTTACCTCCAAGGAATTGCTTTTAAAATATCCAACTCCGGAGGATATGCTTTCGGTTAGCGCCACGAAGCTTTCCAACTTCATTTCCAAGTGCAGCCGCGGAAGATACGGCAGATCAAAAGCCGAGGAAATTCAAAGCGCCGCAAAAAGCTCTTTCGGGATTAAATTTGCCTCAAACGCTTTTTCTTTTCAGATCAAGCAAATGATAGAACAAATTAAATTCATCGAAAATCATCTTAAAGAGCTTGAAAAAGAGATAACGGAGCTTCTCGTACAGACCAATCAAGTGATTACGACCATTCCCGGTATCGGAAACGTTTTAGGCGGCGTAATCATAGGCGAAATCGGAGATATATCCAGATTTGAATCAGCGCCCAAGCTTGTTGCGTATGCAGGGCTTGACGTGCGCGTAAGTCAATCAGGACAGTTTACCGGTACTCAGATGAAAATTTCTAAGAGAGGATCTTCATATCTGAGACGCGCCATTTGGATGGCGGCAACCGTAGCGGCGTTTTCCGATCCTGTTCTTTCTGAATATTATCAATCGCTAAGAGCAAGAGGAAAACATCATTTAACAGCGATTGGAGCTGTTTCGAGGAAACTCTGCAACATTATCTTCGCTGTGTTACGCGATGACAAGCCGTACGAACCTATGCCTAAACGATAACTTCGCTTATATTTAATTCCGTGGCTTGGGATAATCTCCGAGGCCTATTTTTGCTGCCATTTTTTCTTTTAAGAAAATTTTTATTTTTTTCTTAAATTCCCCTTGACTTTTTATAGCTGGTCTAATCGCTAATCTCTACGTTTATACAGAATCGTGTTTGATAAGCTGAACTTCGAGTTTTATCTCGACGTGTCTGCGGACGGACGGGGAGCCAGACTCGAGTTCGCCGAGCAGCATTTTCGCGGCTTCTATGCCGCTGGTCTTGTATTGGAAATGAACCGTGGTCAGCTTTGGGCGGACGATGGTGGAAAGCCTTGTGTGCCCTGTTCCGACTACGGATATGTTGTCGCCGATCTTTCTGCCTGTCTGTTCGAGATATTCGTATACGCCGAGCGCGATATTGTCGGTCGCGCAGAATATGCCGTCGGTATCGGGGCGCGCCTTGAGCAGTTTGGAGGCCGAGAGATAACCGGATTCGGAGGTGAAAGCGCCCTCTAAAACTCCGCCATCCATGGGTTTCAGCCCGTGCTTTTTGAGCGCGGCGGAGTAGCCTTCAAACCTTCTGAGTCCGGCCGCGACGTCCGTTTTCGGCGCCCCTATATAACCGATATTCCTGCGCCCCGCCTCGATCATAAGCTCCGTGAGCTGTCTCGCCGCTTCGAAGTCGTCGTGGTACACGCACTGGCAGTAGTCTACCTGCTGTCCTACGACGACCGCCGGACAGTCGAGCGATTTTATGAGCTTTTTGTGGGTCTTATCCATCATTGTGCCGATTATGATCATCCCGTCCACAAGGTTGTTCTTGAACACGCGGATGTATTCGTATTCCTTTTTGACCGTGTTGTCGGTATTTGCCAGGATCAAATAGTACCCGTATTTGGAAAGCTCCATGCCTATCCCGGCCACTATCTTGCTTATCGTCTCCGAATCGATCTTCGGCAGAGCCACGCCTATCAGCTTCGTGCGCTTCGTCCTCAGCGTCCTGGCGTTATGCGAGGGCGAGTAGCCGGTCTCCTCGATAACCTTTTTGATCTTCTCCCTTTTCTCGTCGCTGAGGTATCCGTTGTTAAGGTATCTGGATACCGCGGCGTTAGATACTCCGGCCATTTCGGCTATTTCTCTTATCGTCATGATCTTCACCTCGCTCAGCCGTCTAAATCCGGTTTAAACGGCGATAAAAACGTTTAATCCAATAAAATAAGAATACACTAAATGTGAAACATTGTCAACAAAAATGTGAAAATATACTGTAAACGGTTGCATACGTCGTTTCTCGAATACGGGCTGATAAACGTCGAGGAAATACATATTTCCGCGTTGACAAGCTCCGATTAAAATAGTAAAATATATGAAAACGATAAATATAAAGGGGTTTTTGTTATGGAAAAAAAGATTTTGGATTACGTTACCGAAAAGACTAACGATCTTATAAACGCGTTCAGCTGCAGCGCCGAGGCTAAAGCGGCGGCTCAGGCGTGGCTGGCCGCGGTCGGAACCGAGAACGAGGCGGAGGAGACCAGGAAATACATAGCCGAGCTCGAGGCTGATATTATGCCGCTCGACAATCTGATAGCCTTTGCCGGATCCGAGCAGGGAGCGAACTATTTCGGAGCGGATAAGGCTAAGGGGATCGTAGATCACGCCAAGGAACTTAAGGCGGCGGGCGAGAAGTACTGCGATTGTCCGGCCTGCGCGGCCTGCGCGGCGATCCTTGAGAAGAAGGACGAGATATTAAAATAGCGGCGGCGCAGTATTTACTCGGAAGCGGCGAAGCGGAGCGGCCGATTTTGGTCTTCTCCGGCGGCCGCGCAAGCTAAAAGGAGGCGCGTATGTACAACAGACAGCTCGATACTTTTATACAGGTTGCGGATCACGGCAGTTTTTCAAAGGCGGCCGAGGTTTTGTTCATCTCTCCGACCGCGGTTTTAAAACAGGTCAATCTCTTGGAAAACGAGTTGGGTTTTCCGCTGTTTGTGAGAACCAACCGCGGGATCTCCTTGACCGAGGCGGGAAAGTCGCTGTATAAAGACGCGAAATATATTATACGCTATTCAAGGGATTCTATCAATCGCGCGAAAAACGCTATGAAAAAGAACGAACGCGTGATCAGGATCGGAACGTCGCTTATGACGCCGAGCAAGTTTATTATCGATCTGTGGCCGAAGATATCCGACATGTGTCCGGATCTGAAGTTTCAGATCGTATCGTTTGAGAACACTCCGGAAAACGCCCGGGATATACTGAGGAATTTGGGCGAGAACATCGATATTGTCGCCGGAACATACGACGACGAGTTTTTAAAGTCGAGGGCGTGTTCGGCGCTTAAACTCTCCGACGAACCCGTATACTGCGCGGTGTCGGTAAACGATCCGCTCGCGGCAAAGGACGTTCTCAATATAGACGATCTGTACGGCAGAACGCTTATGATGATCGCCCGAGGCTGGAATAAGTATATCGACGCGCTCAGAGACGAGCTATGGGAGAATCATCCGCAGATCCAGTTGGAAGATTTCGCGTTTTTCAATGTGAACGTGTTCAATCAATGCGAGCAGGAAGGCGCGGCGCTGGCGATAATGCGCCCGCTTGAGAATATCCATCCTATGCTTAAAAATATCCCCGTGCGCTGGGAATGCAGCGTGCCGTTTGGGATACTGCATTCGCCGACCCCTTCGGAATCGGTCGAGCTTCTGCTCGATACGGCGTCAAAAGTAATAGAAATGGACAAATAGAGCGAGTTACGCGGCTCGATATGGGAATCGGTTTCCCGTGTCGGGCTTTTTTGTTTTAAGTCTTAGGTTATAGCCGACAAACTTTTTTTGACTTCCGCGAGAGGACGGAATGATTTATAATAAAAATAGTAAAGGAGAAAGCGTATAGGACGATCGTCTTTAGCGCTTTTAAACTATAGATTAGCAATAAGCAGAGCTTACTATACAAATAGATAAAACTTAAAGGAGATGAAAGTCCGATGGATAAAAGAATATTGGGCAAGGATCTGCAGGTATCCGCGGTGGGTCTCGGCTGTATGGGTTTTTCCCACGCTTACGGAGCGCCGACGGAGGATAAAGAAGCGGTTCGTTTGATCCGCCGCGCGGTCGAGATAGGATATACTTTCTTCGACACCGCCGAGGTCTACGGTACTCAGGAGGATCCGCACATAAACGAAGAACTGGTAGGCGAGGCGCTTTCAGGGATCAGAGACGAGGTCGTTATAGCCACAAAGTTCGGGCTGAGTTTCGATACCGAGAGCGGAAAGATTCCCTACCCGCTGATCCCGGACTCCAGACCGGAGACGATCAGAAGATCGGTCGAGGGTTCGCTGAGGCGGCTCAAGACGGACCGCATAGACCTGTATTTTCAGCACAGGATAGATCCGAATGTAGAGCCGGAGGAAGTAGCGGGCGCGATGTCCGATCTGATCCGCGAGGGGAAGATCATGCATTGGGGAATATCCGAGACGAACGAGGAATATCTTCGCCGCGCTCACGCCGTCTGCCCGGTGACCGCAGTGCAGAATCGTTACTCCATGATGGCGCGGGGCTGCGAATCGCTCTTCCCGGCGCTCGAGGAGCTGGGAATAGGTCTGGTAGCGTTTTCGCCGATGGCTAACTGCTTCCTGACCGGAAAGTACGGTAAGGGGACGAAGTTCGACCCGAAATACGACTACCGCGCTTTGATGCCGCAGTTTACCGACGAGGCGGCCGAGCGGAACCGCGAGCTTTTACAATTGCTGAGCGACCTTGCCGAGGCTAAGAACGCGACTTCGGCGCAGATCTCGATGGCGTGGATGTTATGCAAAAAGCCATGGATCGTTCCGATACCCGGAACGCGCAAGGAGGAGCGTATGATAGAAAACGCCGGCGCCGCGGATATCAAGCTCTCCGAGCGGGAAGTGAAGAAGCTCGACGAGGCGCTGGATAGGATACCCATGTCGGGAGTATTCGGAGTAACGAAGTAATAACGTTTAATATTCGCCTTTCCAGCCGCCGCGAGAAAATAACGAAATGCACCTCGGCTGTATAGATTATACCGCTTAAGCGGCAAGCTTAAATAGCGACCGCGGAATTTTGCCGAATCGTTTGAAGTTTCATCAGATCATTTTGACAAACGTTTGCCACGCATAGCTTGAAAGCATATTAAATATAGAAACTAAGTATTTGTTATTTTATCTTACGGATGTTATAATAAATACGATATGGCGGAGGATAAAGCTTCGAGCCGCTCGCATGACAAAGCGGCTGTCGGAGTAAGAGGCGATACGCGGCCGCGTATCGCTGGATCTCCCTTTCCGGGGAGACCGCGTTTTAAAGAAAATCATGAAAACCGACGCCCGGTGGCGATAGAGTATCGCAATGACGATCCGGGCTATAAAATGAATGGAGGATATAAAGATGGAAGAGAAATTGACTTTAACTGAAGAGTGGGATAAGACCTTCCCCAAAAGCGACAAGGTAGATCATCGCAAGGTAACCTTTCATAATCGCTATGGGATAACGCTTGCGGCGGATCTTTACGCGCCTAAGAACGCGGCCGGGAAACTGGCGGCTATAGCGGTGTGCGGACCGTTCGGCGCGGTAAAGGAACAGGCGGCCGGGCTTTACGCTCAGACTATGGCGGAGAGAGGATTCTTAACGATAGCCTTCGACCCGTCGTTTACGGGCGAGAGCGGGGGCGAACCGAGATATATGGCGTCTCCGGATATAAACACCGAGGACTTCCAGGCCGCCGTGGACTTTCTCTCAGTTCAGGATAACGTCGATCCGGAGAGGATCGGAATCATAGGTATCTGCGGCTGGGGCGGAATGGCGCTAAACGCCGCGGCGATAGATACGAGGATAAAGGCGACCGTGGCGTCCACTATGTACGACATGACCCGCGTGAACGCAAATGGTTATTTCGACGCCGAGGACAGCGAGGAAGCGCGTTATGAGAAGCGCAGGGCGCTGAACGCTCAAAGGATAGAGGATTACAAAAACGGGACGTACGCGCTCGGCGGCGGAGTTGTAGAGACCGTGCCGGAAGACGCGCCGTTCTTTGTGAAGGACTATCACGATTACTATAAGACGGAGCGCGGATATCATAAGCGGTCTTTAAACTCAAACGGGGGCTGGAACGTAACCGGCTGTATGTCTTTTATGAATCAGCCGATCCTTAAGTACAGTAATGAGATCAGAGGCGCGGCTTTGGTTATTCACGGCGAAAAGGCTCACTCGTGCTATTTCAGCCGCGACGCGTTCGCCGATATGACGAAGGACAGCGCTTACGCAGACAATAAAGAGCTTATGATAATACCGGGCGCGGTGCATACCGATCTTTACGATAAGACCGACGTTATACCGTTTGATAAAATGACGGAGTTTTTCAACGAATATTTGAAATAATTATTTAAAGCAATTATTTTGAAGGTCCGGCGTAAAGAGCGCGGATATAAATAAACAAAAATTTACGGACGTCCATGAAAGCAATCGCTTCTTGCGGACGTCCGTTTCTATTATAGGATGGAAAAAGGGTTTTTGTAAAGTCGTAATATCTTTATAAATATAAATAACGCAAAACTTTAGTTTGCGGATCGAGCGGCGCCGAGCGGGTTTCCTTGATAATATACGCGCCGCTCCGGTTTTTAAGCGTTTGCGCTCAGCCACTCCTCGATCTCGTCCGCGCCGCTTGAAGCGCTTCCTCTAAAGCCGTCGGTCACGTTCGAGTCCGGGCAGGCGGCTCTGATATTCGAGACCGAACTCGTTATGCCGCTCCCGCCGCTCGTGCAAAACGGCATGATAGTTTTCCCGGACATGTCGTAGGATTCTAAGAAGGTGTTTATGATCCTCGGCATATCTCCCCACCAGATCGGGTAGCCGAGATAGATCGTGTCGTAATCGTCCATGTTCTCCACGCTCCCGGAGATAGCGGGACGGGCGTTTTCGTCGTCCATCTCCCGGTTCGCCCGGCAGTCGTCGTTGTTGTAGTTAAGGTCCTCTTCTGTATAAGGCTCCTCGGGGACTATCTCATAAAGCTCCGCGCCGGTAGTTTCCGCTATCGTCTCGGCCAAAGCCTTAGTGTTGCCGGTGGCCGAAAAATATACCACGAGCGCGCGATTGTTCGAAGTTTGATCGTCGCTTGACTCCGCCGCGCCGTTCTCCGTTTCGGTCGGAGCGCTCTCCGTTTCGGTCGCTGCGCTCTTGGATTCCGCTTCGGTGGGAGCGGTCGCGGTGTTAGCGCTCCCGCAGGCCGTCAGCGTCAGAAGTACAAAGCATAACGTTAAGATCGATAATAATTTTTTCATAGTCGGTCTCCTTTTCTGATTTTTATTTCAATATTCTAAACCCGCCGCCGGATCAGTCCGCGAGCAGGGAACTGTTTCTGAGCCACTGCTCTATCTCGCTCCTGTCGTACGACGCGTAGGTCACGCACAGTCCCTCTTTTATCGTACTGTTAGGCGCGAGCTTTGCGACCGCGCTTATGCTCTGACCGAAGCGGCCGCCGCCCATGCTGCAAAACGGTATTATCGTCTTGCCGGACAGGTCGTAGCGGAGGAGGAAAGTGCGTACCGACGCGGGTATCGACGCCCACCAGTTGCTGTAGCCGAGCAGTATCGTATCGTAGCTTTCAACGTCTATCCCCTCGTCTTCGGGATATACCCTAAGCTCCGGGGTCGCGCTCGATCTCAGTTCGTCCAGCGCTTCGCCGTATAAGGGCGCCGAATTGGTCTGCTCGGAGTACGGCTCCGCTCTTTCTAAGCGGAATACGTCGGCTCCCGTCATCTCCTGTATTATCTCGGCGAATCCCTGCGTGTTGCCGGTCTGGGAGAAGTAGACGATAAGGGTGTTGCCCTGCGGCTCCGCGTTCGCGTTGTTTACGCTTGAGACCGTACCCTGTCTTTCGCCGGAGTTTCTTACGACTCTAAAGCCTATGCTGTAGAGCGGGGCGTCGGCGGGATAAGCGCTCCTGTACGCGGAGCGGATGTGCTTCGGCATATCGTTCCAGCCTCCGCCTCGAGCTATCTTGTAGTTTCCGCTCTCGGGTCCGGTCGGGTCGTCGGCCGCGGTCTGGTCGTACTCGCTATACCAGTCCCAAACCCATTCCGCGACGTTGCCGTGCATGTTATACAGGCCGTAGCCGTTTACGCCGTATTCGTTCACGTCTACCGTGCGCTCGAGGTAGCCGTTTACCCAGACGCCGCTCGCGTCGTTGTTGTAGCCGTAGGCGTTATAGCAGTTCGCGTCGTCGTCGTTTACGTAGTCGCCGAAGTTAAACGGGGTATCCGAACCCGCTCGGCAGGCGTATTCCCATTCCGCCTCGGTAGGCAGACGGTAGCCGTTCGCGCTCCTGTCCCAGGTCACCGTATCGCCCGATACGGTATAGCAGGGGGTAAATCCCTCGGCTTCGCTCAGAGCGTTGCAGTACTCTATCGCGTCGTACCAGGTTACGTTTTCGACCGGGAGAGTGTCGCCCTGCCTGTCGCTCGGATTCTCGCCCATGAGCGCGCTGTACTCGGCCTGAGATACTTCGGTCGTGGACATATAGAACCCGCCTACGGTCGTCTGGCGCCGGACCTCGTCTGCATCGCGCTCGGGTTCGCTCTCAGGACTGCCCATTGTGAACGTTCCGCCCTGTATCAAAGCCATGCCGGATATTACCGACGCGCCGGTCGAGGTTATCAAGACCTCCTGATCGGCTTCGTTCCACTCTACGTCGAGCCCGAAGCCCTCGGCTATAAACCGTATCGGCAGCATAGTCCTGTCGTTCATTATCGTAGGAGCTACGTCCAGGGTCCGCGCCGAGCCGTTTAGGTAGGCCGTTTGGCTGTCGATGGTCAGAGTTATCTCGTTGTTGTTATAACTCAGCGATACCTCGTTCGCCGCCTCGTCCCAGCCGACTGTGCCGCCGAGATTTTCGACTACGGCTCTGACCGGGAGCAGAGTGCGGTCGCCCGCTATGACCGGAGCCGTTCCGACTCCGGGGTCTATCTCCGTTTCTACGCCGTTTACCGTCATCATGGGATCGCCTATCCTGAGCGTTATGGTAACGCCGCCTGAATCCGGCTCCGTCGTAACCGCAGCGTCCGTCTGTTCGGGATCGCCGTCCGCGGCGCAGCCGGTCATCGTACTGACCGCGAGCAGTCCGCACATTATAAGAGCTATTATCTTCTTCATATAAAATACCTCGCTTTTGCTTATTTCTTCTCGTCCAAGAGAACCACGCCCTGATAGGGGTTCTTATCTATAGCGCCGACGATCGGATGCGGAACGTACAGTTCTTCGAGGTAGGCTATATCCTCGTCTGAGAGTTTTACGTCCAAAGCCCCCGCGGCGTCGTCTAAATAAGAGGGTTTAGTCGCGCCGATAATCGGCGACGCTACGCCCTTCGCCCAAAGCCACGCTATCGCTATCTGGCTCATCTTGCAGCCGTGTTTTTCCGAAAGCTCGCGGACGCGGTCCACTATTCGGATATCATGCTCCTCCATCCGGTCGTATTTGCCCATGGCTACGCGGTCGGTCTTGCTCCTGAGCGAGTCGGACTTCCACTCGGCTCTCGCCAGATGTCCGGACGCGAGCGGACTGTACGGCATAAGCGACGCGTTAGTCTGTCTGCATATGGGGATCAGCTCCCGCTCGTCCTCTCTGTAAAGCAGGTTATAGTGGTTCTCCATTGCCGAAAACTGCGTCCAGCCGTTGTCTCTGGCCGCGATCTGCATGTTGTGGAACTGGTAGCCGTACATAGCCGACGCGCCGAGCGCCCGGACCTTTCCGGCCTTGACCAGATCGTGCAGTGCCTCCATCGTCTCCTCTATAGGCGTGTCGTAATCGAAGCGGTGGATTATATAAAGATCTAGATAATCCGTACCGAGCCTCTTGAGCGAACCGTCTATCTCCCGCATGATCGCCGCGCGAGAGAGCCGTCCTTCGTTGAAGTAGACCTTAGAAGCGATAACGACTTTGTCCCTGGCTATGTTTTTCTTAAGCGCCCGTCCTAAGTATTCCTCGCTGGTCCCCGCCGAATATCCGTTGGCGGTGTCGAAGAAGTTTATCCCAAGCTCAAGCGCGCGTTTTATCACCTCTTCGCTCTTTTCTTCGTCCAAAGTCCAGTCGTGCATGGATCCCGCCTTGCCGAAACTCATACAGCCGACGCAAAGCTTCGAGACCTCGATATCCGTGTTCCCTAATTTTACGTATTCCATGATCAGTATCCTCCTTCTTAGAGTTATATTGTTAAAAACGCGCCGCTCGGTACTTGGTATAAGATAAAGCATATTCGAACTTATTCGCCCGCGGCGCTTTTATTAAAATAATCAGTCCGTATTTACGGCAAAATAATTAATCCGTCTCTACAGCGCCTTTCCAAGCTCGTAAGCCTTCTGCGGGAACTCAGTCCGAGCCGTCATGGATACCGTTCCGCAGCCGACCCCGAGTATTTGACCCTGATCCTTAAAATGCATATACTTGCAAAGGGTCTCGTAGTGAGCCTTGACGTCCTTCATCGTCCAGTCGTTACTGTCCCAGGCCGCGACTATCAGCGCTGTTTTAAGTCCCCTCGAACTCAGCCTGCCGGTGAAGCTGTAGAACCGGTCTACGACAGCCTTCATCTGCGCGGAGAAACCGAAATAGTACAGCGGCGTGACGAATACCGCCATGTCGGTCTTGAGCAAAAGCTCGCTCAGCTCGGCCATATCGTCCTTCTGACTGCAAGGCCCGTTCATTCCGCAGAAGTCGCAGCCCTTGCAGGGGCGGATATCGGCGCGCGCCGCGTCGAATACCGTGATTTTATGCCCGCTTTCCTCGGCGGCGCGGATAAAGTTCTCGGCGAGCATGTTGGAGGAACCGTGTTTGTGCGGACTGCTTTCGATAACTAAAATATTCATTGTTCGCGCTCCTTTATAAATTAGAGTATGTCTCGTCGTCCACCGGCTCGAGCCATTCGTTGGAGGTATCCTCGCCCGGACATTCTACCGCCAAATGGCTGAACCAGCTATCGGCCTTCGCGCCGTGCCAATGCTTGACACCGGCCGGAATGGTAACGACGTCTCCGGCCTCGAGGCTCCTTGCGGGCTTGCCCTCTTCCTGATACCAGCCCTCGCCGTCTACGCAGAGCAGCAGCTGACCTCCGCCCTTGGTAGCGTGGTGGATATGCCAGTTGTTACGGCAGCCCGGCTCGAAGGTCACGTTGGCGACGAACACCGTCTCTTTAGGATCGGTCAGCGGGTTTAGATAGCTGTTTCCGATAAAGAACTGAGCGTAAGCGTCGTTCGCCTCGCCAAGGCCGAACATGCCGCCGTGGGTCTCGCTCTCGCCGCCGTCTTTTTCATAAACGTCCTTAACTACCCTAAACGCCGCCCACGCGTTAGGCCAGCCCGCATAGAACGCAAGATGGGTCAGTATCTCCGCCATCTCCGTTTTGGTAACTCCGTTCTTCTTCGCGGTCTCCGCATGGTACGCGAAAGAACTGTCCACCATGCCCTTGCAGACGAGAGCGCTGACCGTAAGGATCGACCTCAGCTTGAGCGGGAGCTTATCCGTTCTCGACCATACCTCGCCGAACAACACGTCGTCGTTCAGCTCCGCGAACTTGGGCGCGAACTCGCCAAGACTGTCTCTTCCCGCAGTTTGTTTTACCTTGTTTTCCATGATAGTTGTACCTCCTGATATAATATAGTTTAGTTTGATTTGTATCTGTATTAGTATTTTTATTTGTATCTGTATCTGTTTATTTAACCATACCGCCGGCTTTCCGCGGCAAAATGCGCCGCGCCTGTTTTCTTCGGTCTTTTGAATATCCGATCAAATACGGGTGCCGCGTAGTGTGAGATAAATACGCAGGCCCCCATTATCGAGACGTAGTCCGCGATAATACCGGCAAACCCTTTCGGGTCGTCAAAGCCCGCAAATTCCCGGGTCAGCAGCATATACGAGAGTATATCGTCGTTTATGAAGGCGTATACCCCGAAAACCGCTATCGCCGCCGCGGCGATCTTCAGCGCCGTCTCCGCAGTCTTTTTTTTGGCGCCGAATCGTTTTCTAAGCGTTTTGAGGACCGCCCTCCAATGCAGACCGAGGTGCAGCGACATAAATATGAAGCCCCAATGCGAGGACAGCATATGCAGCCGTCTGGCAAAGAACACGCCCGCGCGGATATCTATCAGTCCGAACCCGTCGGAGAGGATCGCGGCGCTTATCATAAGCCCGACCATCGAGGCCAAGACCCCCAAATTTATAAGCGTCCGCATAACTCTCGACAAGTTGTAGCGACCCTTAAAAAGCGCCGCGTACCATTTGCGGTTTAAGAAACAGTGAATAATAAAAAGTACAAATTCCGCTATCCCCAGCGACGTATGCCGCCCGGAACCGGTGAATTCGTAAGCCATGAGCAAAAGAAGTATCGCGGTCATGGCTAAATCTACGGTTATTCTAAGTACTGATCTTGCTTTCATGATTTATCAACTCCAACAACATAACGATTAGAGATCGGCAAACAGCGAATAGGTGGTGAAACCGCTTTCGTAAAATGTGAAAACGGCGTCTGTAACGCGATAGAAAACGGAATATTCCAATCGCATACTTTTCTTTTCAGCGTTATATGAGCGATTTCCGCCCCCTACTTCCTAATTCCCAATAACTATGTTATCATAATGCGTTTGTGATGTCTAATGCTTATATTAAATCTCCTGTGATGTCTTTTGGGCATTTCCACTTTGTTTCCACGCCTTCACTATCTCGTCGGTTACGGGCGCGCATTTTTGATTGTAGGTATCTATCTTATAATTCATTAGATCGATGCTTCTCTCGATCTCTTCGAGTTGTTCGGCAAGGTCGTTCCTCGCTTCAATAAGTATTTTTCTTCTCGCCTCTGCGGTGTCCTCGCCGCTCATGGCGAGATCGACGTATTTGCGTATAGTGCCGAGTTTCATGCCGGCGCTCTTAAAGCGCAGGACAAGTTCTATCATGCCGATATCGGCGGCGTCGTAGTCTCTTATACCCGAGTCGTTTCTCTTGATTTTCGGGATCAAACCGATCCGTTCGTAATAGCGGAGATTGTCCGTCGAAACGCCGGTGATCCTTGAAGCCTCTTTGATAGTCATTTCGCGTTCCTCCGTTTCCCGTATCTTGTGGATACGATCATTATAAAGTATTGACTTAACTTAAGGTCAATATATTTTTTTATTTTCATAATATAATTTTAACGCAGCGTTTTAGAAATAGCAAATACTTATATTGTATGCTGAATTATACCGATAGGGCATGACAAACGACCGCCAAAATATACTGATGCGTACGGCATAGGCGTTTATAATCAAAGTGGGATCAAATTGGGAAGGCCGATTAAAAAAAATAAAAGACGGCGAGACGAAAGAGCCGCGCAGCGACCGCATTATCTTTAACTATCTTCGCAGTCCGACGTTTGGGGCGTTCTGATCCCGTCGCGTATATACCTCCCTCGAAGAGGAGCGGACGGTCGATCTTTTGAATAAAATCGTATAAGAAAAAACCGCCGTTTTATACGGCGGTCGTTTTGGTGGAGACAACAGGAATTATACTAAGTATTTGAGTGTGTTTTACTGCGTATTTTTGTATATCGCAAACAACATTTTTACGCTGTTTTCTAAGTTTTATAGCTTAGTTT
>CAJFTO010000027.1 GCA_904419955.1 Candidatus Roslinia caecavium
ATCCAGATCCCTCTCCGGCGGAGCTGCGAAGAGAATGAATAATCTCGCCGTATCGGCTCCGAATTTTTCAATTATTTCCTCCGGACTAACTACGTTTCCGACCGACTTGGACATTTTGCCGCCGTCCTTTAAGACCATGCCTTGAGTTAAAAGGTTTTCAAACGGCTCTTCAGCGTCCAGATAGCCGAAATCATGCAGCGCTTTGGTGAAGAATCTTGCATACAAAAGATGTAAAATCGCATGCTCGACTCCGCCTATATACTGATCTACATTCATCCAGTAATCGGCTTTTTCCTTCGAGAACGGCTCCTCTCTATTATGCGGATCGCAGTATCTTAAGAAATACCACGAAGAACATACGAACGTGTCCATCGTATCCGTCTCCCGTTTCGCCGGTCCCCCGCACTTGGGACAGGTCGTATTTACGAAGTCTGCGCACTCGCTGAGAGGCGACTGTCCCTGACCGGTAAACTTTACGTTCTCGGGCAGCATAACCGGAAGTTCCTCCTCCGGTACCTCGACCGTTCCGCATTTATCGCAGTATACGATCGGGATAGGTGCTCCCCAGTATCTCTGCCTCGATATCAGCCAGTCTCTGAGTCTGAAATTGACAGTTCTCTTTCCGATATGCTGTTCTTCTATATAATCTATGATTGCTGACAGGGCTTCTTTGTTATTCATCCCATCGAATTTACCCGAATTTTCCATTATGCCTTCGGCCGCGAACGCCTCGGTCATATCCTCAGACTTCATGTTCTGACCCTCGGGCTGGATAACGATCTTGATCGGAAGATCGTATTTTTTAGCAAACTCAAAGTCTCTCTGGTCGTGAGCCGGAACCGCCATAACGATACCCGTACCGTAGTCTAAAAATACATAGTTCGCCAGATACAGCGGCACGTCCTCGCCCGTTAACGGGTTCACTACATACGTACCCGTGAATACGCCTTCCTTTTCGGTGTCCGTAGCGGAGCGCACGATCTCGCTCTGCGTCTGAACCTTTTTTATAAATTCCCTGCACTCGGCCTCGTACTCAGTACCTTTTATCAGCTCCTCGACTATCGGATGCTCGGGGGCTATTACCATATAGCTGACTCCGTAGATGGTGTCCGGGCGGGTCGTGTACACGGTCAATTCTTTATCAGAGCCGCTGATCTTAAATTTGATCTCCGCACCCTCGCTCCTTCCTATCCAATTCGACTGCATGGATTTTACTTTATCCGGCCATCCTTTGAGCTTATCGATGTCGTCGAGAAGTCTCTGTGCGTAATCGGTTATTTTAAAGAACCACTGCTCAAGGTCCTTCTTTCCCACCTCGCTCTTACAGCGCTCGCACTTTCCGCCTACCACCTGCTCGTTCGCAAGCACCGTCTGACAGGACGGACACCAGTTGACATATGATTTTTTCTTATAGGCGAGCCCGTGCTTATAAAGCTGCAAGAACATCCACTGCGTGAATTTATAGTAATCCGGTTTAGCCGTAGCCACTTCCCTGTCCCAGTCATAGCTAAATCCGAGTCTCTTCAGCTGTCCGCGCATATTGTCGATATTCGACCAGGTCCAGTCGGACGGCGCCACCGAATGTTTGATCGCCGCATTTTCAGCCGGAAGACCGAACGAATCCCAGCCCATAGGGTGAAGGACGTTAAAGCCCTGCATCCTCTTATAGCGGGCGACGACGTCGCCTATGGAATAGTTTCTCACATGTCCCATATGCAGGTTTCCCGAAGGGTACGGAAACATCTCAAGCGCATAGTACTTAGGTTTTCCGCTGTCCTCGGTCGTCTTGAACTCGTCTCTCTCTTCCCATATCTTCTGCCACTTCTTCTCGATCCTATCAAAATCATATCTCATCTGCTATATCCCTCGCTTATCAAGTCTATAATTATTATTATCAATTTGATCCGCCGCGCCAGCGCGCGAAAACCAAACTTAGTCAATAAATCAATTTTTAAATCAATTTTTTAAATTAAACCAGCAAACCGGTTATATCGACCTCCGGCGCGTCCTGCCAAACATGCTCCAAACCGTAAAACTCTCTGGTCTCTCTCTGAAAAATATGCACGATCACGTCGTCGTAACCAAGCAACACCCATTCGGCCGTATTATACCCCTCCTTATTTATCGGGTATACCCCTTCTTTATCAAGCTCCTCCTCTACATTATCGGCTAGCGCCTGAACCTGCCTGTCGGAAGAACCGGTAACTATAACAAAATAATCGGCTAATACCGACAGTCCGCGTATGTCTAAAACCCGGATATCCATCCCTTTTTTGCTGTCCAAAACCTTAACAATTTTTTCTACAACGCTATTTTGCTGATCCATCAACATTTTCCTTTCATAAATCTAATTGTCGAAATCTTTTCCTATTATCATCATTACGTCGCATTCGTCGTCTCCGCCCTCGTCGGTCGCGACGGCTATATCTCCGAACAACTTTATGATCCCGCTCGAACCCTTACTCTTATTATAATCAATTAAACTTGAGTTACTCCTCAGCTCCGACCACGTAATGGCGCTTACTACGCTGAATCCATTCTCCTCCAGCTCGCTTTTGACGGAAGATAATTTTGATTTTCCGGAAGCGTCGACCAGTTTGACCTTAACGGCGCCGCCGGAGCTTGCCGTGTCGGCACGCGACGGAGTAAAATATTCGGCGACGATCTTCTGCGTCTCCGCCTTATCGCTCACAAAATACGAAATATTATTGATATATTGCGACTCGCCGGGCAGCGCGTGAACCTGCATGTTATTCTTACCTATCATGAAAACCTCGAACATAAGTTTACGCACTTCCGTTTTATTTAGGTCCGTGGTCGTATTATCCATGACCGCGTTGAATATCCATGGTGATTTTATGACGCCGATAGGGCTTAAGACCTTATCGGCTATCGCCGAATAGAACTGCTTCTGAGCGGCGTTTCGATCGATATCTCCCATAGGATAACCCGTCCCGTCGTCGTTTTTTCTAAAGCGCATAAACATCATCGCGTGCTCGCCGTCCAGCTTCTGCACGCCGGGCTCGAGCTCTATAACTAGCCCCTGAACCGGGTCGTGATAGTTCATGGCTATCGGAACGTCTATCGTCACTCCCCCGACGGCGTCAACTATCTCTTTAAATGCGTCGAAAGTAATAGTAGCGAAAAAATCGGTCTCGAGTCCGGTGACCTGTTTGACCTCCGAAGCAAGCGTTTCTATACCCGAAAAATACGCGGAGTTTATTTTTTTATCGTTTCTTTTATTCTGAACTTTCGTATCTCTCGGTATTTGCAATATGTTGATTTGCTTGTCGATATTATTTATCTGACACATCAATATTAGATCCGTCCTATAACCGTCGACGTCGACGCCCGCGACAAGGATATTGGTCACGTCTGTAAGCCTCGACTCGTCGCCGCCTATAAACATATTTCCTATATTGACGCCTACGTATACAAACAAAACCAGTACCGCGATACATACGATTGTTTTTAATACGGATTTTCTCTTCTTCATAAAAAACTACATTCTCCTTGGTAACAACGTCAGCTCTGTCCGCCTATAATAACAGACGCGAAAACGTCTCTATTTTGTCTGTATACCGCAACGATTTTTACTACCAACTTTTTTACAACTTATAACCCAATTTTTTAATCCTTATCTTCCATCTTTTTTATAATCAAATCGTTTCTGGCGTGAACGGTATCCGGATGGATCACCAAACCTCTGCTCAAAAGATCGGATATGGTATAATCTATGCCTGTTATGATCGCAGCATCGATATCTTCATAAGCCAATTTTCTCAAAACGTCTACGTTTTCAAAATCGCGGTTAGGCTCGATATAATCGGCTATATATATTATCTTCGCCATCGTCGACATATTCGCCTTTCCCGTGGTGTGGCAGCTTATCGCGTCGAGCGCCACAGGATCGCTCAATCCAAACTCCTTTTGCGCCATACAGGCGCCGAGCGGTCCGTGCAGTATCTTGGGCATCAAAAGAGTGATCGAATCGACCGACACACCGTACTTCTCGCGCAAGATCTCGACCGATTTCTCAGGCGGTATCTCTTTTGCGCAGTCGTGAACAAGTCCCGCTATATAAGCCTGTTCCTCGTCTACATGATATACCCCTGCCAGCTTTTTAGCCTCGTCTGCGACGCCCAGCGAATGTTTATACCGCGCCTCGCTCAGAGTATCCTCTAAAATCTCCTTAATTTTTTCAATGCTCATCATTTAATATCACCCCGTATCCAAAGCGGCGCGGCACAATAGTCAAACCATGATCCGCAAACCGCTACTCAGCCGCATTGATTTAGTTGACGCGTTTCATCTCAATCGTCGCTCAAGACCTGTACAATCCGTTTAAAAGTATATATTCCTCAATTCTTGCATCAGTCAAATACTTTATAGATTTTCCTTCGGCCACTCTATTCCTGATAAGCGACGAAGATATTCCCACCTGAGGGATATCCACAAACGTAATATCTGCTCCGAACTCCCGTTCAAGCTTTTCTTTTTTACTCTTGAGACGCAATGCGCTTATCCCCGGGCGATTGGCGCACACTACCCTGCAATTACTAAATATTATCTCAGGCTTGTACCAATCGTCCATATAATCCAAAGAATCCGCGCCTACTATAAAATAATAGTCGCGATTTTTATTTATGTCTTTAAGAGCCAAAAGCGTATTGGCGGTATATGAATAATTCCTGCTATCTTTTATCTCGATATCAGACAGCTCAAACGCGGGATTCTCATGTATAACCATATTAAGCATATTGCATCTATGCTCCGCGCTTGCGACGTTGGACGAGTCCTTATATCCGATCCTGCCGGTAGGTATAAATATTATCTTATCCAGGCTTATTTCCTGCCTGACCGTCTCTGCGATAATAAAATGACCAATATGGGGCGGATTAAAGGTTCCGCCCATAATTCCTACTCTCTCCAATATATCCGCCTCTTATCTTTCAATCTTACTAATACGCCAATATTTCGGAAATGGAATCGTCCACAGCTTTTGCGCCTTTACCGGACGGCTTAGCATAATACAACTCAAACTTATTTTCGGCGTTATCCATATTGTCATGGAAAATTATCTGTCCATCCTGCTTAAGACCGTACGAATTAACTCCAAGTCCAACCTCGGTCGATCTGCCCTTCTCGTCCGCGACGTACACGTCGCCGGTTCTCGTCTCTATACTGTAGTTCTTCGCATATACCGTCGCTACGCCGTTTTCATCATATGTGAAAGCTCCGGCGCTCACGTCCTCGGCAACTGTGACGTTATTTCCGTTTTCATACATCTTCAAATCGACCAAATTCCATGTGGTATCGTAATCGTCGGCGTATCTTACGATCGTACCGTCCTTGGATACGTCGCACGAATAGGCCCTCTCGGATATTTTTACAGGAGCTCCCAACGTAAAATTACTTATCTGACACTCGTACAAGGCTCCCGACTCCGTCTCCGGATTATACCCTTCTATATAGACGCAACGCGTAAAATCATCGTTTACGTCAAGCTGAACCACGCGCTCGTGTTCCGGATCGTCGAGAACTGTTATATTACCTGAAATACGCTGCGCGGTATTCGCCTGCGTACTTGCATAGTAATATTCAAAATACGTGCCTTCCGAACTTGCGCTCCTAAATATTACAGCCTGTTCATCCGCGCTCGTCTTAACAAATTCCGTAAAGCCGGAAGCCATTACCTGAGTCTGTCCGCTCGTCAGGCTCGCGTAATACAACGTCTGATAATAGTTCTCAAAGTTTCCGGCTACGAACATATTATCAGATTTGGTCAAAAGCACCGGATCGCACTTAGAATTCTCAACCACCTGAGCCGGACTTGGCTCAGACACATTCGAAACAAACACAGTATGTGTTTCGTCGTCTTCGCTGTAATTCTTAGCGTAAACGACCGTCGATCCGGACGGATTGGTTCCATACGCTTTATAAACGTCTGAATCGATCATGACCGGCTCAGTCGGCGAGTTCTCTCCATAACTCTTAACATATAGATCGCCTACAAAGTATTCGTCATTATACCTTGTCACATATAAAACCGACTTGCCGTCCTGAGAAAACATAAAATTATCCCTGTTTACATCGGACGCGACCGTCTCCGACGCATTCGTCGCCGTCGACCAGTAATTCAATTCGCCGTATTTTCCGTCGCCCGATACGTTTGTAAGATATAAAACGCCCGATCCGTCCGGAGAGATATCGATATCGTAATAGACGTTCTGCGCTATTTCTCTTACATCGCTTTTGCCGTCGCTTGCATAATACTTCAGAGTACCGGTCTTCGTGTTCATGTCGGCGGAATCGATATAATAGGTTCCCAGACCGTCGGCAGTATAATTGATCAGATCTCTGTCTTCAATAGGCTCTATAGTAGGCTCCGGAGTACTGCGCGAATCCTCGTCTGAATCGTCGTCCCTGCTTGAACTAGGAGTAGCGGACGGCTCCGGCTCGACATATTCCGCGCTTATAAAGTTACCGCTCAACTGAGCGACCTCGCCGTCGTAATATGAATACAGCGCGTTGTCCTTTAAATAAGTCGTAGGCGTTTCAGGAGCGGACTCCACTACGTTCGAGAACATATTAACGGACGCTATAACGACCGCAACCACAACGCACACAGCGAGCGCTCCTACGGCCAATCCGACCTTAGCGCTCAGTCTCGGCGCGTTTCCGGAAGTCTTTTTCCTTTCCGACGAATCGGATCTTGACGAACTTCTCGCACGCTGACTTCTCTCAGACAAACTCGCCGGCTTTTCGGCGTTTTCGCCGTTTCTTTTTCCATTCATTCCCGAAATAATTTCGCCGGATTTCTTGGATCTAAAACCGCCTTGTTTCCTATCCGCTTCCTTCATTCCTGAAACAGACGAGGGCTTGGAAACGCCGTGCTTGCCTTGATGTTTTCTCTCGCGCTTAGCCTTTCTCTCAAGTCTTGCGGCTTCGAGCGCCTGAAGTTTCTCCTCGTCGCTAAGGCTTTCAAACGCTTCTCCTCTGTAGTTAGAGCGGTTTCTGGAACTCCTGCGATGAGAACTCTCTCGGCTTTTATCTTCGCCCTTGTTCGCGTCGAACTCCGCCGCGGCCTCCCTTATAGCGTCGGCATTTTTAAACGTCAGGCTGTACTGCATATCAAAATCGTACAATTCGCTGCCGGTTTCGTTGTTCGCCTGAGAATTCTGAGTTTTATCAGAAATATCTCTTTTAACGTCGCCTTTATTTTCATTAGATAGCTTCTCAGATAACTTCTCCGGCTTGATAGCTTCAAATCTAACCGTCTCTCCGCCCGCGGCCTCCGAACTCTTCGGAGAAACTTTTTCATCGCTTTTTACGTTTGAGCCATCCGCGGTGTCGGTTAGATTGATATTCGGAATAACTACCGTATCCGACGGAGAATTTGCTCTGTCTTTTTTTGAATCATTCGTCTCCTGCGCGCCTGAACGAACCGCGCCCTCGGGCTTATTATTAGACCTATTAGGTTTATTTCTGTTGTTCTTTCTATTTTTATTATGATAAGCGTTATTTTTTTTAGCCGCAGAACCGCCCGCCGCGCTCTGATTCGGCTTACCTGCAGACTCTTGTTTTAAAACAGTTTTGCAATAAGGGCAACGCTCGGCTCCGTCGACTAATTTTGCATCGCATTTCGGACATCTCACAGAACAACTAACCACCTTTCTGTTTATAATAATCATTGCAAAGCACAATACATTTGTAAAATTATATCATATTCCTTGACAAAAAACAACTATTTTTATTGATAATATTTTTTCTTTAACAATCTGTAATATTATTTTGATTTTACTATATATAATACTTGACAAATATATGTATGTTATTTAAAATTATACGAGGTATAAAGTTAATTGATTTATATATACTTTTGTTGCCATATAAACAGGAGGGCTTTTATGAAAAATACGCTTTTTAATACGACTGATGAAAATAATATTAAAAATTCCAAGAACAAAATATCGCACTCTTCATTTAGAACTTTATTCAAATCCGTATTTAGCGACGAATCTCCAAAAAAATACATTGGAATTTTCAGCTTGATATTAGCAGTATCTTTGCTTGCAGAACTATTTCTGTTTAACTATAAGTGGGTCGTCTCAAGTATGAATAATCCGGAATATCCAGAATACACGATCGCGAACGCAGTAAAACAAAGCGACGGTAAATATAAATCTAACGGAGACGAGATGAGGCTTGTCATAAAAGATATAGATAAACCGCTGTCCTTTCTCGAATTCAACATCGCCGTAGAAGACGAAGAGTCTGTCCCTGTTACGATTTGCGCAAAAGATGAAGCGAACAACAATTGGCTCGAGGCTCCTTCATTAAATATAACCAACGACGTTCAAAGAAGTCATTATCCGCGACTTCATTTCAGCGGGGACGTGAGCGAATTGAGCGTTAAATTCAAAGTTGCGGAAGATAAAACGTTTGATATAAAGAGCCTTGCGCTTAACCCCAACGTACCCCTAATGTTTTCTCTCGGGCGCGCGCTTTTTGTTTGGATAATCCTGTCGCTAATATTCCTATTTCGTCCGGGTTCTTTTTTGTATAAATATAAAACGGACGCAAAAATACGCTGGCAAAGCGCGGTATTGCTTGTTTTGATCGCGGCGATCGCCGCCGGTTTTTGGCCGCTGTCAAAACTGGATCCTTGGTGCGACAGAAAAACCGAAGAGACCGTTCAGTACCAAATGCTTGCCGAAGCATTTACGCGCGGAGAGGTTCATATAGCCGAAGAAACGGATCCCAAAATGTTAAACTTAGAAAATCCGTACGACTCGACCGCAAGAGGGAGCCTCGGTAGATGGGACACAGCTTATTATGAAGGCAAATATTACGTCTACTTTGGGATCGCCCCGGCGCTTCTTTATTATCTGCCGTACTATATTGCGACCGGCGAGCCAATGACAACCTCTACAGCCGTTTACATATCCTGCGTTCTGGCCGCCGCGGCGACCCTGTTCGCGCTGTATCAACTTGCGCGGCGCTGGTTCAAAAACACTCCGTTCGGCGTGTATCTGATTGTTTCGCTTATTTGTATAATAGGAGAAGGCATTATTTTCACGGTCAAACGTCCGGACTTCTATCCGCTGCCTATAATAACCGCGGCTATGTTTGCGATGTTCGGACTCGGGTTATGGTTGTCCGCGGTAAGGGTTTACAACAACGGCGAAAAAACGCTGTCGCCCGCGAAATTATTTTTCGGAAGCCTGTTAATGGCCGCAGTAGCTGCGTCGAGGCCGCAAATACTTCTTACGTCGTTATTTGCAATCCCGATATTCTGGAACGAAGTATTTAAAGACAGGCTGCTGTTTTCAAAAAATGGGCTTAAAAATACCGTTGCGGTATGCCTTCCCTATTTAATAATAGGCGCGCTTGTAATGTGGTATAACTATGCAAGGTTTGGATCGCCATTTGACTTTGGCGCCAACTATAACCTGACCTCCAACGACATGACGAAACGCGGCTTCGTGTTCGGTCGAATAAGTTTGGGACTGTTTACCTACCTTCTCCAAATTCCGCAGATAAAAGCTACGTTCCCATTTTTGAACATAATAAGCGTTGAATCGGCTTATCAAGGACTGACGCAAAGCGAGAAATTCTTCGGCGGAGTTATGGCTACCGAACCTTTGCTTTGGGTTGGCGTAATAGGTATATTTTCTAAAAAACTGTTTAAAGATAAACGCTTATACGCCTTTACCTGCCTCTCGTTCGCCATATCGATCGCGCTTGTGATATTAGATACGCAAATGGCGGGACTGCTCAGAAGGTATTTCGGCGATTTTCTCTGGATAATGTATCTGGGAGCCGCGGCGTCATGTTTTGCGATATACAAATATTTAAATAAAAACACCTTTATGATAACCGCGCGCACAAGAAGATTTATAAATATACTTATCGTCTGCTTTGTAATAGCAGCGGCTTTCCATGGCCTGGAAATCTTCGTGGACTCAGGCGGCTGGGGGATAATTAAATCAAATATAACGTTGTATCAAAAAATGCAATATTTGATAGCGTTCTGGATGTAAATAATTTTTATCCGATTTTATGGCGCGAAACGCATAAAGGCTTTCGCGCCTTTTTATTCGCCGTTTTAAAACTCATCTGCGTCGACGGCGTTTTTCGCATTTTATAACATCTTGGCTCAGAGCCGTATAGACCAATCGCCGTAATCAAATATTCCGGCGCCGAAACGCAGGTCGCCGTATCGATCGATACGTTCGAGCGCGTTCCGCATACGAATTATGATCTCGGGCTTAATATCGAGCGAATGATGCGCCGGAAACACTCTTTCGGCAGGAAGATACGATATCTTTTTAAGCGACGCGAGATACGCCTTCGGATCCGTAGAAGGATAGTACGCGAGCAGTTCTCCCTTATAGACCAGATCGCCTGTGAAAAGGTATCCCCTCTCCTCTTCCCAAAAACACATATGCCCCGGCGAATGTCCAGGCGTATGCAATACTCCAAGTCTTCTTCCGCCTATATCGATACTTTCGCCGCCTGATAAAACCCTTGAGGGCGTTCCCTGAAAAATCTCGTACGTATCGACGTCGTAGCCGTCCGGCAGGTCGCATCTATCGACGATCATGCGCTTTACGGCCTCTATAGGCAGCGGAAAACCGCCGCTCAGCCAGCTTAGCTCTTCTTTATGAGCGTAAAAGTCCGGGAAATATTTATGTCCGCCTATATGATCCCAGTGGATATGCGTAGCGACCGCTTCTACCGGTCTATCCGTAAGCTTCACTACCTCGTTATAGATATCGCATATCCCGAGTCCGGTATCTATCAGCAAACTGCGTTTGGCTCCGTTTAAGAGATAACAGTGCGTCTCCTCCCAGTGACGGTATTCGCTGATAATGTAAGTGTCGTTATCTATTTTATCTACGGTAAACCAATTCTTCATAATCACTCCTTACTCTCTATAGCGCTCAGAGCTCCGCAAATTATATACGCGAAAAAATTTGCTATTTATTTCTCGTCAGCTCCGCAAGAGTTTTGCAAAGAACCTTAAAATCGATCGGTTTTGAAATATGCGCGTCCATTCCGGCGGCGGCGGTTGCGGCAAGATCCTCCGCGAAAGCGTTAGCCGTAACCGCTATTATCGGTATCGTTTTAGCGTCGCCGCGCCTCGTCTTCCTAATCGTCTGCGCGGCCTCGCAGCCGTCCATCTCAGGCATCTGCATATCCATCAAAATAGCGTCGAACTCAAACTCGGCCGACTTTTCAAAGATATCTACGGCCTCTCTGCCGTTCCACGCCTTTACCGCTTCGCAGCCGTACATCGCCAAAAGCTCGCACGCAATATCCATATTGATCTCGTTATCCTCGGCGAGCAGTATCTTTTTTCCTCTCAGTAGCTCAGTATCTTTTTCGCCGCGCTCCTCGCTTTCGGCGCTATCGTTCTCCTGATTCACGCCTTTAAAAGGAATGGTCACCGTAAAGACGCTCCCCTTTCCGAGCTCGCTCTCTACCGAGATTTCCCCGTTCATCTGAGAAACTAAGCTTTTTACTATCGGCATACCGAGACCGGTTCCCGAAATATTCTTCGCTCCGAACCTGGTCTCTCTCTCGTACGGCGTAAAAAGTTTCTCCATAAACTCCCGAGACATTCCCGCTCCGGCATCCTTGACTATAAACCGGTATTTTGTATACTCGCTTCGCTCAAGCTCCTTAACGCAAAGGCTGACGCTATCGCCCGCCGACGAAAATTTTACCGCGTTTGACATAAGATTGTTAAGTATTTGCGTAAGACGGAAAGAATCTCCGTATACGTTCTCCGTCTCGATCTCAAAACCGACCGAAACGTTCTTTCCTTCTTTCTCCGCCCGCGTCCTGAAAATATCCGCGCAGTCGCTTACGCACTGCCTTAAATTAAAATGCTTGTTTTCTAAAACAATTTTACCGTTTTCAAGTCTCGACATCTCTAAAATGTCATTTATCAACTCTAAAAGTTGCTGACTCGAATAATTGATCTTCTTCAGATCGTCTTTGAGACTTTCCGGATTATCCGTATGCAACTCGGCCAGCTCCGACAATCCGATAATGGCGTTGAGAGGCGTTCTCATATCGTGCGACATTCTTGAGAAGAATGAATTCTTAGACTCCTCGCTCTCTCTGGCCGCTTTGATCGATTCCTTCAAAAGCTGTATCTGTCTAAGCTGCGCTCGTTTTTCCTCATCCACCTCTTTAAAACACAACACAGCTTCCTCCGGATTCAGCGACTCGTCGAAAAGCAGACGGACGTTCACCCATCTGTATTCGTCCCCAAAAAGTCTCTGAAAATCGCCGCCGTAATCTCTCGTTCGCTGCGAAACCAACCTACGGACATTTTCAATTGAAAAACTTCGCCTAAATTCCTCGAACACCTCGGAACGCATAAGTTCTCCCATCGTACTCAAAAGCAAGTTATAATCGCCCTCGGCGGGAATTTTTGAACGCATATAGTCCGAGCCCTTGATCATCTCATACCTTTCGTTTGAAAAATCCATCCTGTAAATTGCGTAGTACGAATTGCCCAATACTCGGACTGTCTCGTTCGTCCTTACAATATTTCTATTCATATGATTCTCTCTTATACTCATAGCTATAAATATAGCTAAGAATATCAAAATAATCCCTATATACCATATAGAAATCGTTCTAACGCCTCCGAGCAGAGAATTATACGGTATCGTAATAATCGATATCCAGCCGTTTTCTGCGATATCATAGTAAGCCGCGAACTTTTCGCCTCCTGGACTGTGAATATACGCGTCAAAACGGTCAAAACTTCCATCCTCGATCTTAGATACAATCTCGTCGATATATTGCTGCAGTTGTTCTCCGGAGAAGTCAAGTTCAGTATCTCCGTATAAAAGATTTCCCGACGAGTCGCACAAAAAATAAGCGCTGCCGTCAGGCAGACTGTGCGCTCTTGAGTCTATACGGAACTGCTCCGGAAATATATCAAAAGCCACTACGTCGCCCGGAACGCTTAACTCCTGAGCGATCGTTACCACCGTCATTCCAGAAATAGCGTCAATATATCCGTCGGTAAAAATCACTTCTCCATTCGCCTCAACCGCTTTATTATACCACTCCGCATCCTCTACCGCAAAATCACCGTCGCCATCCCATGGATTAGCGGCTATTATTTTACCGTCTATCACTGCGTAAGGATCTATAACGTTCGCGCCCAATGCAGAACTCACCGTTTCTAAAAACGACCGTATCCACTCTTCCGGAACGTCGCTCGTTTGTAACTGACTGTTTATGTACTCGCAGCTGAGCATCATCATCGCTTCGTAAGCGATCATGCTTCTTTCGCTCTCCAATGAATAGCTGTTCGCCATTTCGCTGCCCATTCTTTTGGCGTTATCGAGCAGTATACCGCGCACCACTATCACGCTGCATACGGCCATAACCGCTATAACCGCCAAAATTATGGCGTTTCTTTTCAGCTTATTCAGCGTCGCCTTATACCCGCGCCCTTTCTTCTTCATCTTTCCACTCCCTGAGAATCTCTATTAATTCGTCGTAGCGCCTTACAAACTCCGGCAATCTTTTTCGCGCCGACTCCATACTCCCGCCGCGCAGCGGTTCGACCAGCTCCGACGCCGCATGGTATAAGCTAACAAACGACAGATTACCGCAGATCCCTTTTAACGCATGAGCCGCTGCGAACGCCTTTTTCCCATCGCCGGTCTCCACCGCGTTAACAAGCTCTTCATAATTCTTATCGTCTATAAACCTAAACGCGAACTTAGTATACAGCGCCTCGTTACCCATAAACCGCTCGATAGCGCTTTCCGTATCTACTCCGATCCGTCTCAGCTTTTTGATTATTTCTTTATTCATATCTACTTACCTCATATATACGTCTGTCTAATAGCTCGATCTAATAAAAAAGCTCCCTGATCTCGTTTTCCGAATCAATAAACTCTTTAAGAAGCTTAGGATTAAATTCGCCGCATTCGCCGCCGCAAATCATCTTAAGCGTCTTTTCTGGACTGTACGCGTCTTTATATACCCTCTTACTGACCAACGCATCGTAAACGTCGGCTAATGAAACTACCTGAGACCATATAGATATATCGTTTCCCTTGAGTCCTTCGGGATAACCTCGACCGTCCCAGCGTTCATGATGATGCAGCGCTATATCGTAAGCGTAATCGAAGATCTTATGATCCCTAAGCTGAGGGATCTTCTCCAGAAGACGGGCACCCTGAGTAGTATGCGTCTTCATAATATCGTATTCCTCAGGCGTAAGACGTCCCGGCTTATTTAAAATAGCGTCGTCAATCGCTATCTTTCCAATATCGTGCATTATGGACGCCATAGATATCAGCTCGACGGCGTCGTCCGAGATCCCGTCGCCTAAGCGCGTGGTCTTCAACAAATATCTGGTTATGCCGCTTATTCTTTGAACGTGTTCTCCCGACTCTCCGCTTCTAAACTCTATAGCGGTGGCAAGAGCTTCTACCATTCCCATATTAAGACGCATGATTTCAACGTCTTTATCGATCAACTCCATATTTTGACGCTGCACAATCCGGCGCATTTTTCTTCTTGAAACAAACAATTCCACTATCGAATCGACGCGCCTACGTACAATATGCGGCGTAACAGGTTTTAAGACAACGTCCATAACTCCCAGATCGTACCCCTCTTTTATGATCCGTTCATTAGCCTCCGCAGTGATCAAAAACACGGGGATGATCTCGAGCAAATTTCTATCCTTTAACTCCTTCAAAAGTTGGAGTCCATCCATAACGGGCATCACCACGTCGAGCAACAACGCGCATATACGCTCCTTCTGCGCCAAAAGCTTTTTAAGACATTCCTCTCCGTTTTCAGCCTCTTCGATCCGGTAGGTATCTTTAAATATCTCGTTGAGTATCGCTCTGTTGATCTCATCGTCGTCGGCGATTAAAATCGTATCGGGTACAACTGATTTTTGTTTTAAAGGCTCGTATTCTTTCATTGTTCGCCTCTCCTTACAATAAATTTACTGTTCTATATATAACGCTGTACCTATTTTTTCCATCTCTTTTCGCTTTATACAAATCCGTATTGGATATTTCATAAAAATCATTATACCAACCCCTTTTATTGGTTAAAAATATCGCCGCGCGGCATTTATGAATTCGTCGCCTCCCGATCTGTAGACGACACCACTCTTTCTGAACGTGCATTTTATAACCTCGGCAAACTTCACTAAGACTTCGTCTGCTTTTTGTGATGTCCGAAAGCGTCGTTTATACGTTTAAAATCGTTTAAATCTATCAAGAACATATATTCCAGCCGTCCGTAATATCCCTTTGAAGTTCTTTAGAAACCGGCTCTCTGCCCATCCTGACATTATATCTCTCCCTTAACATCGGGTCGTACGTCGCGTCTTTTACAACAGCCGCTGTCTTTGTATAAACGACTCTATGTTTCTGAAACAGCCCGTCGCGCACGCGTATTCCGTATACCGTTCAATATACTTACAACAACCGATCTTGCGTCACTTATCCCCTTCGCTTTCATTCAAACACGCCTGAAGCTCAAAGTTTATCCTTTTTCTCTCCGCTTCCATTTCCTTAGCTCAAGGATGTGACCTCGCATCATACTCGAAAATGCTGTATTTTCGCTATATATACCCATTGCGCCCGCTACTGCGGATTCTTTCCGAACGCCCAACCTATTCTATACCTGACGCGTAATCAATAGATAAATTCTGTATCATAACAAGCGCCTCGTCAATTTTACGTCAAAATTACTAATACATTATAATTTATATTAATTAAAAAGTAAACATCTTTTCTACAAAATAACCGTTTTTATTACATAATTAAAAGACGCGTCAATATATAAATCTATGCGACGCTAAAATAAATACTACGCTGTTTTACATTCTCCCGCATTAGCGATCCGTCTTGTAAAATAGCAAGAAATTATATGTAAACTAAACCATATTAAAAACTGTCTCCGGACAAAAGCCGAGCGTCGGCGACTTCTACATATCCGGTTTGTACGCCCCGTTTATCCCCATATATTTTAACTTGATCCCAACTATGTTTAGATCGTATCCTAAAATAGCCGCGATCTGCTTTATCGTATAATCCGAACTTACCAGCTCGAATATCTCGTCGTCCGTTATCAAAAGCTCTGCCGCAAATACGTTGGCTTCCAGCTCCGGACGCGTCTGAGGATCGTAAAAGGAAATCTCTCTGATTACAGGGTTATCGGCAAGATAATCGTGCAGCAGATGATGCCCAAGCTCATGCGCGCAAACAAGCTCCGCCTCCTTCTCCGAAAGCGAATCGTTTATAACTATATACGTCCTCTTATTAATTACGCTGTAAAACCCCTTTAAATTTCCAATATCCTTAAACTTTACTCTTATTCCGGCCTCGCGGCAAATCTCAAAGGGATCCCGGGTATTATATTTTTCAATCGTCTTGCGTACAAGCTCAATAATATACTCCATTATAAATCCTCTCTTCGACCGAAGCTAATCAAGCGATTCCTCATATATCTCTTTGATAGCGATCATAACCTTTTCCTTGCTCTCTTTATCAAGATTACCTCCGGCAAACAGCGTGTTAAGTCTGAGTATTATATCCTCGATCTCGTCCGCGTCGCCTTCATTCTCGTCGAAAAAGTAATCGTAGGATATTTTAAAATATTCGCCGTATTTTTTTAGAACGTCCGTCCTCGGCGCGCGCTCGCCGCTTTCATAATTTCTGATCGCCCTAGACGTTATTCCAAGCTCTTTTGCAAGCTCGTACTGAGATAAATTTTTCTTTAACCTAAGTTCCTTTAATTTTTCGGACAGCGTCATATCGATCTCCCCTTTTATAATAATCTCCGGCGCTTCGTCCGGCTTTTTAATATTTACTTTAACTTCCTCTTGACAAGGAACAAATGTTCCTATATTATATATTTAACAGGAACAAACATTCCTCACACGCTTAATATAACATAACCGCGCCGCAAAGTCAAGAAACAAGCTGAAATAAATTAGAGCCGATTAGGATCGAGTTTTAGTAACGCGCCGCGGTCACATTTCACCGTCGGCTCCGGACGCCATTTAGAGTTAAATTGCGTTTTTACGCAAACGTTCTATCTATATTAAATCGATTAAATTGGAGGGCGATTAAAATGGAACGCGTAATATTGCACAGCGATCTAAACAATTTTTACGCCTCGGTGGAATGTATGCTAAATCCCGAGCTGAGAGGAAAATACGTCGCAGTCTGCGGAAATACGAGCGACAGGCACGGGATAGTCCTTGCGAAAAACGAAGCCGCGAAGGCAATGGGAGTTAAAACCGGCGAGGTTATATGGAAGGCCAAGCAAAAGTGTCCGAAGCTGATAATCGTTCCGCCGAATTTTGATAATTATATAAAATACTCGAAGCAGGTCATGGAAATATATTGCCGCTACACGGATATGGTAGAGCCTTTCGGGATAGACGAGGCCTGGCTCGACGTTACCGGCAGCGGACTGATCTACGGCGATGGAACGGCTATAGCCGATAACATAAGAAAGACGGTAAAGAAGGAAATGGGACTCACCGTTTCCGTTGGCGTATCGTTTAACAAAGTGTTCGCCAAATTGGGCAGCGATCTAAAAAAGCCGGACGCGGTAACTGAAATCAAAAAATCTTCATTCAAGGAAAAAATATGGGGACTTTCCGCAGACAAGATGTTGGGCGTGGGACGTTCCACCGCTAAAACTCTCGGCAAATATCACATAAACACAATAGGCGACATAGCGAACGCCGACTCCGCCTTTTTAAAACGAAGGCTTGGCGTATCAGGCGAGACTCTCTGGCGCTACGCCAACGGACTTGAAAACTCCGCGGTCAAGCTTTTTTCATATACGGCGCCCATCAAATCAATCGGACGCGGGATCACATGCCGCCTTGATCTCGCCGAAGATAACGAGGTATGGTACGTGCTCTCGGAGCTTTCAAGGCAGGTCGCCTACAAACTGAGACAAAACAACTTCAACGCCGGCGGAGTTCAGATAGCCGTAAAGGATACGAACCTTACAGTCAAACAATATCAAACTCCGATAAAACCCACCCACAGCGGCAAAGCCTTAGCCGAGGCGGGTTTCGAACTGTTTCGCAAAAGATACGATTGGGAAAAAGACGTGCGCGCTCTGACCATACGCGCGATATCGCTCCTGCCCGACTCCGAACCTATACAGCTCGACTTGAGCTATAACCACAATCGTTTTGTAAAAATCGATACTTTAGAGCGAACCATAGACAGCATAAACGAAAGATTCGGCAAAAACTCGGTTCTTCCCGCAAGGATGCTGACGGATATAAAGCTGCCGGCGCGGCAAAATAAAACTCTTCTTCCAAACAGCAGATACGACGCCTAATATACATTTACCGAAGGTAATCTGTAAATAATAGGACTTAGAGAGCAAATATTATACGAAACGAGCGCTCTATATTACCCCGGAAATCTTGACCCGGATATCATACTGCGGTATAATATTATTACATTTTTTGAAAGGAGCCCTCTTATTATGCTCGAATATAACACGGCGTTTTCACCCGAGAGCCAGGGAATAGACTCAAAATATATAATCAACGTACTGGATAAGCTCGCCTCTGACAAAGTAGACATGCACAGCGTATTGATAAGCAAGAACAGTAAATTGATTTACGAAGCGTATTACGCGCCGTTTACGCGAGAGACGCCGCACAGGCTTTTCTCCTGCACAAAGAGCTTTGTCTCGCTCGCGATAGGCTGTCTGGCCGATGAAGGCAAACTAAGCCTCAGCGATCCTATTACCGATTATTTTCCGGAATATATGCCGCGCGACGGTTTCAGCGATTTTTTAAAACAAACGACGATCCGCGACATGCTTAGAATGCAGACGCCCTACGGCTCTACGACTTATAAGAAAGACGTCTTTGACGATTGGGTAAAATCCTTCTTTACCGCGTCTCCGTCGCACAGACCCGGAACGATATTCTCATACGACAGCTCCGCTTCACACGTGTTATCGGGCTTGGTCGAAAAAATAAGCGGCGAGTCTCTGCTCGATTTTCTGAGAAACGGTATTTTGAAGGATACCGGTTTCTCAAAAGAAGCGTACTGTCTGACGGACGGACGGGGCGTGTCCCAAGGCGGCTCCGGAATGATAGCGAGACCGCTCGATCTAATGATAACGGCCGTCTTATTGGTCGACGCGGCAAACGTCAGGCCGACGCCCAAAGGCTTTCCTTCGGAATATATAAAAGACGCGGTAGCGTATCATGTTCCCACGTTTGTAAAAGGCGGATTCTTAGCCGAAATGAACGGTTACGGGTACTATTTCTGGCGGCTTGAGAACAACGGCTTTATGCTTTACGGAATGGCCGGACAGCTCGCGCTCTGCTATCCGGAACTTGATCTGGTAATCGTCACTACGGCGGACGAGACGGACAGGAAAGGCGGAGTGCAGCAGATCTACGACGCGTTCGCCGAAGAACTTCTCCCATATATAACCGTCAAAACATCCGCGTCGCTGCTTGAAAAGGTTGAAAATTTTTCAGCGCTTAAGGAACGTTCCGAAAAGCTGACCGTAGCGCCTCTGGAAAACGATATTCATATAGATTTTCATAAACGGTTTAAGATGCGTAAAAACGATAAGAATATAAAAGAGATCGAGGTATTCTCAAGCCGCGTAGACGGGTATATCAAGATAACGAACTCCGAGGGGACGTACGACGTCAAATTCAACTTCGGTTCCAACAAAGAAACCGTCTTCCCCGGCTATGAATGTCCGTCTCTGAATTCTGCGGCATGGACCGACGAAACCACGCTTGTCGTGCGCTGCAATCTTATCGGCGAACAGCTCGGCAAGGTATTCTTTCAGTTTTCCTTCTCCGGCGGAGGAGCGACAATGTTCGGCCGAAACACCGAAGAGACTTTCTATAAAGAATTCGCTGGATTTTTTGAATCAGAGGCGGAAATATAAAACAGCGTAAAAAATTAAGCCTCCTACGCCGCGAACGCGTAAAGAGGCTTTTATTATATTATAATATTTTTAAGGAAGCAGATTTTTCATACTTCTAAGTCCTATGGCCAAGGTAGAAGCGTTGTGCAGCATAGCGGAAGTCGTAGGCTGAATAACTCCGCCGACGCCCAAAGCTATCAGGGCGCCGTTGATCCCCAATATCGACTTATAATTACAGTCGATCCTTCGCATCATCGCCTTAGCGATTCGCTTCAAAATAATAAGCTCCCTCAGATCGTCCGCCGCGATAGTTATATCCGCTATCTCTCGGGCAAGCTCCGCGCCGTCGCTTATAGCTATTCCGACGTCGGACGCCGACAGCGCGGGCGAATCGTTTATCCCGTCGCCGACCATAACGACTTTTGAGCCGTTTTCCTTCGCCTTTAATATAAAATTCGCCTTGTCCTCGGGGAGAACCTCCGAATAATACTCGTCGAGTCCGAGTCTATCGGCTATAGCCGAGGCCGTGCGCTCGTTGTCTCCGGTCATCATGACCACTTTTTTAAAGCCCTCTCTCTTCAGGCTTTCAATAGCCTCTTTCGCCTCTTCGCGCAGCGGATCCGCTATACATATTACCGCCGTAAGTTCGCTATCGACCGCCAAATATAAATGCGAATACTCTCCGGGTAAATTTTCAAAACGTTCGGCATATTCCTTTCGAACTGCGCATTCCTCGTCCTCGAACACAAAATGATAACTGCCTATTATCACTCTCTTCTCGCCTATGTACGAAGCTATACCGTGCGCTACGATATAATCGACCTTCGAATGCATTTCCTCATGCTCCAAATTTTTGTCCTTCGCCGCCTTTACAACGGCCTTTGCCATCGAATGTGGAAAATGCTCCTCCAAGCACGCCGCTATTCTAAGCGACTCGTCCGCGCTCTCGTCTCCGAACGGAATCACGTCGACCACTGTGGGCCGCGCCTTTGTCAGCGTTCCCGTTTTATCAAAAACTACGACGTCGGCTTCCTCCAGCGCCTCTAAATATTTTCCGCCTTTTACGGTTATCTTATGAGTTCCCGCCTCTCTTATAGCCGACAAGACCGTTATAGGGATGGCCAATTTAAGCGCGCAGGAAAAATCGACCATAAGCGCCGACAAAGCTCTTGTTATATTGCGGGTAACGAGATAGGAAACTACCGTTCCCATAAGCGTATAAGGAACAAGCCTATCCGCAAGATGCTCCGCCTTGCTTTCCACAGCTGATTTAAGCTTTTCCGTACCTTCGATCATTTCGACGATCTTTTCATACTTTGTCGAACCGGCGGTCTCTTTTACTCTGATTACGAGCTCGCCCTCTTCTATCGCCGTTCCCGCGTACGCGTATCCGTCGGCCTCTTTTTTGACCGGAACGCTCTCGCCGGTAAGCGAGGACTGATTTACCATAGCTTCGCCGCTTATTACAATCCCGTCAAACGGTATCACGGCGCCCATATGAACCGCCACCTCGTCGCCGGGTCTAATGTCGTATACTTCGACAAGCTCCTCCTTATCGCCGCGGACGCGCCAAACCTTTCCAACGCCCAGCGACATACTTCTCGCCAGATCTCCGACCGACTTCTTGTGAGTCCACTCTTCCAGCAATTCGCCGATTCCCAATAAGAACATTATAGACGCGGAGGTTTTAAAATCGCCTTTCAGCATAGACGCGCCTATCGCCGCAGCGTCCAAAACAGGAACCTCCAGCTTTCCTTTTATCAGACGTTTGAGCCCTTGTTTAAAGTAACCCACGGACTTAAACACGGCGTATAGGCTCCTAAGCGGACTCGGTACAAAAAGCCTGCTCAGCGCCCGAAACGCCACTTTTCGTATCAACTTCTCCTTGTACTCGGCGTTCAGCGCGCGGCCGGAGCTTTCTATAATTCCCTTTGGGACTGCAACTTTTTCGTATTTAAACTCGCGCAAAGCCGTTATCACATTATCTCTTTCCCCAACGTATACAATAGCGGCGTCCGCTGTCTGCTCATAGACTTTAGCCTTTTTTACAAACTCTAAGTTTTCAAGATAGTAGAGCAGAGTGTCCGCCTCGACGTAGGTCATTCTATTTTGCGCAAAATGCACTCGGATACGCCCTTCTATTTCATGTTTAATAATAAATTTCACGCAGACTCCTCCATAACATGTCGAATATTCCTTAATAATAAGCAAAAGGGACTGTATAAACAGCCCCGAAACAACGATTATTCCGCGTCTGTCGATTCGCCGTCTACAACCGCCGCGGCTTCTTCTTCAGCTCTTTTCTCATTTATCTGCTTCGCCTCGGCTAAAACGTCCTCGGCGTTCTCCTGAATAGTAGCGGCCGTCTTCATAACGCTGTCCTTAGCTCTGAGCGCCGCGGCGGTACAATTAACGTACGCCTTTTTTGCATCCTTGCTCGACAACAGCTTGATCCCGGCCGTGCCGAAGAGAACCCCTCCCAAAAACACTCCTAAAACCTTGATATGATCTTCCTTAAACATTATGTTTCCTCCTAATCTCTATTTATGTTTATAACCTGTATAAAAAAGCATTATAAAGCAAACAACCGCCGCAAAAGCCCAAAAACGATGTTTCTTCATGCTTAATACACCCTCTTTCGATATTAATTCTCTATGAAATTAGAACGCCGCCGCTTTTTAAAACTAAGCCCTAACGGTCTCAACGTCCGCCGCTCCGTACCCCGCGCTTTGTACTATCCGTCTCAGCTCAGTCTCCGAAACGGGCTCCTTCGTCCTGACCATAGCGTCGTTTTGCTTTAGATCCACGACCGCGTAGAATCCTTCTCGCTCGTTAAAAGCGTTTTCAACTTTTCTGACGCAGTTTTTACAGCTCATGCCGTCTATCCCGATCTTATACGAATAGTTATAATGCGAAACGTCGCCGTCGCTCGGGCGAACCTTTTTAACCTCGTCGCCGCCTCCGCCGCAGCAGCCGCTTTTTAGTTTCTTAATATACGATCTGACTCCGAAAACGCATATCACAACCAAAACAGCGCAGATCAATACTGTCGACCAAACGTTTCCCATAATGTAAAACCTCCATTCCGCCGCTCCGCTTCGGCAAACTCAAGCTTAGTATCCGCGGAGTATTTTATATAAAAATTCGGTTAACTAAACCGCGCTATCGCTTTAATAACAAATTAACCGAAAGTCCTTCGCATAACCATGATCCGTCCCGCCATTTCGCGGCTTACGGCTATGCGTGAATCCTTTACGCTTACGATAAGATTTCCGCCTATCGTCGATATCACCGTCACGGCGCCGCCTGTTACAAAGCCCATATCCTCAAGATGCGATTTAAGCTCGGGCAGACATCCGACCTTTTTTATTATTAGCTCCTCGCCTACCGGAGCAAGCGTCAATGGTATCATTTTTCCCGCTCCTTCATTAAAACTCAGCCGCCTCATCTACACAACATAACAATAATATCATTTTGTTTCAGATCGGTTAAAATACATGTTACTATATACAAAAATAGTTTTATATAAATCCAGGTTAGCTATCGCTAACCACGAAATAGTATAGCGCTTTAATTAAGGATTGTCAATAGAGAATATCCAAATTTTAATCAAATATTTCCTTACAGATAAATCTCGTATATTATTTTACTTTAAAATAAAACGCGGCCGTTTGGCCGCGCCGATCGATCTCCGATTATAACAGATCATTCCTCAGCAAAATCCAGATCTTTCGCCGACTTATATCCGTACATTGATTCCGCATTCTTCACCGCCTTGACGACCGCTTCGGCCATTACCCTCGCCGCAAGAGTTCCTAACATATCCATATCGGCTCTCACTTCGCCTACGGACATAGCGTAAATACTGTCTCCGTCCGCGCTCGTGTGCACGGGATCTATAGCCCTCGCGTAGCCGTTATGCGCCATGGACGCTATCTTACTAAGTTCGGTCTTATTAAACCGCGCGTTCGTTATAACTGTCCCTATCGTAGTATTGCCGACAAATTTATTTTCCTTCACCGAGTAATTCCTCAGCATCTCGTCGGTTGTCGATCTAAAACCGTTCTTTTCCTCATTCAGCAAACCGGCAATCTTTTTTCCGGTCTTGTAATCGAAAATATCGCCCAGCGCGTTGACCGCGACTATCGCTCCTACCTGAAGTTCGCCCGTCTGAACCGCGTAACTTCCTATTCCGGACTTCATACAATAGTCCATACCGTATAGCTTTCCAACGGTAGCCCCAACGCCCGCTCCGACGCTGCCGTCGCGATAATTTCCGACTTCGGCATTTACGCAGGCCGCGTATCCCATTTCTTTATCCGGCCTTATATCTTTATCTCCAACCGTCAAATCGAAAAGGCAGGACTCGCAAACCAATGGAACCTTAGTAATACCAACGTCGAAACCTATGCCTCGTTCCTCCAGATATTTCATTACTCCTCCGGCGGCGTCGAGGCCGAATGCGCTTCCTCCGCTAAGTAATACCGCGTGAACGCGATCCGCCGCGGCGGTCGGCTTAAGCAACTCGCTCTCTCTCGACGCGGGTCCTCCGCCGCGCACGTCCAGCCCGACTGGCGCTCCATTTTCGCAGATTATAACCGTACAGCCCGTTCCGCCCTCAAGATTTTCAGCGGCGCCTATTTTTATGTTTTCTATATCCTTAATACTTATTTCACGCATTTTTATCTCCTTACTTCAATTTTTGCTTTCATATTTCAAATTACTTTGCTTCATATTTACAGACAAAAACGCAATACTATTTCTGCTTCAAAATAATATCGGCAAAGTCAACATATCGCCGGCTCTGTCCTCCGCGCCTTCACGCAAATAAAGAAGCGCTTCGAAACCTCTCTGCCCATAATATTTTTTCTAATACAAGGCGCGCGTGTCTTATCATGATTCGCCGTATGTCGCTGATATTTAAAATTTTTACAAATACAATAATTTGCAGATTCGCTCATACCTATTCATCCAAATCATAATCGCTTTCGATAAAATTTTAACGCATACGTCAAAGACAAGCGATTCTAAGATTTCTCTAACCCCTTATACGCTACAGAGATTAATTAAAACGCCCAACGCAGGCGGTAATAACGTTAGGCATGCGTTGAGCGATATGTTTTTCGATTAGTTTAAATATCAAATCATTTCTTCTTTATTTGACCGTAATAGGCGTTAGCTCCATGTTTTCTAAGGTAATGCTTATCTAATATGTATTTACCCATCTTGGTTATATCCGGATTAATGACCTCGCATCTATACGCCATTTTAGCCACTTCCTCAAGGACTACGGCGTTATGCACCGCGTCTTTCGGGTCTTTTCCCCATGTAAACGGAGCGTGATTAAATACAATCACTCCAGGAACCGCGTTCGGATCTATCGCCTTTCCCGGAATCTCGTCGTCTCTAAACGGCGTCTCTCCGTTAAAAGTTTCGATTATGACCTTGCCGGTGTTTAATTCGTAGTTTTCTGTTATTTCCTGCTTGGTAAGCGCTCTTGTACACGGAATATCTCCGTAAAAATAGTCGGCGTGCGTCGTTCCGTAGGCTATAATATTTCTGCCCGCCTGCGCCCACGACGTAGCATATGACGAATGCGTATGCACAACTCCGCCTATATCTTTGAAAGCCTTATATAGCTCCACATGCGTCGGCGTGTCCGACGACGGATTCAAATCGCCCTCGACGACTTTCCCATTAAGATCTACGACAACCATATCCGACGCTTTCATTTCGTCGTACTCAACGCCCGAAGGTTTGATCACAACAAGACCCTTTTCCCTGTCGATCCCCGAAACGTTCCCCCACGTGAACGTTACTAAACCATACTTCGGAAGTAGCATATTAGCTTCATATACCTTTTGCTTTAGTTCCTCCAGCATATCAGAAACACCATCCTTAAAAAACATATATTTTATAATGATATTAAGACGTCGCCGTCCATTCAAATAAAATTAATTCTTAGCCTTCGCCTCGCGTTTAATTTCTTTTAAACGTTTCATAACGTCGTTATCTCCGCGGCCAAAATAATCGTGAAGTATTTTGTACTCCTTAAAAAGCTTATCGTATATTTCGACGTTTTCAGGAATAGGCTTATATGTGTGAGCCTTGACCTTGCCCATTATTTTAGCGCAGTCTTTTATATTATCATATCCGCCTTTCCCGCTTCCGGCCGCGACCGCGCCGAACATCGCGGAGCCAAGAGCCGGAGTCTGAGACGACGCCGATATCTTTATTTCCATATTCGTAACGTCCGCGTATATCTGCATCATAAAAGCGTCCTTCTCAGCTATCCCGCCTGCTGCGTATAACTCGTTTATCGGAACTCCGTTCTCTCTGAAAGTCTCGATTATCATTCGAGCGCCGTACGCCGTAGCCTCCAAAAGCGCTCTGTATACCTCTTCCGGTCTTGTCAAAAGGTTCAGACCCAGCATAACGCCCGTTAAGTCGACGTCGACCAATACGCTCCTGTTTCCGTTCCACCAATCCAGCGCAAGCAGTCCGCTCTCGCCCGGATTCTGTTTTTCAGCTTTGGTTCTTAAAAGCTGGTGGATATTCATGCCAAAAGCCTTAGCCTCGCGGTAATAGCTCTCCGGCACGCAGTTCTTTACAAACCAGTCGAAATGATCGCCCACGCAGGACTGCCCCGCTTCGTATCCCATATAGCCGGGTATTATGCCGTCCTCTACGACTCCGCACATTCCCGGTACTATATTCTCGCTCTCTCCCAAGAGTACGTCGCAGGTAGACGTTCCTATTATCATCAGCATCTTTCCGGGTTCGGTAACGCCTACCGCTGGCAACGCGACATGAGCGTCGACATTCGCTATCGCAACCGCCGTTCCTACGTTAAGTCCGGTAAGTTTAGAAGCTCTTTCGTCAATTTCGCCCGCCTTTTGGCCTATCGGCGTGATATCGCAGCCTATTTTTTCCTCGACAAAATTTTCAAGCAAAGGATTAAGCGACTTGAAAAAATCCTTCGGCGGGAAACCCGTCTTCTTATTCCAGAGAGCCTTGTAACCCGCGGTACAGCTGTTGCGCGTCTCGACTCCGGTAAGGCGCCATATCACCCAGTCCGCCGCCTCAATAAATTTATCCATTTCGCAGTATATCTCCGGAGCCTCCTCCGCTATCTGCCAAGCCTTAGGGATCATCCATTCGGAAGAGATCTTTCCGCCGTATCTGGCCAAAAAGTCCTCTCCCCGCTCCGCCGCGATTTCGTTAAGTCTGTTAGCGTATTTCTGCGCGGCGTGATGCTTCCACAGCTTAACATAAGCGTGCGGCTCGCTCTTGTACTTCGGCAGAAAGCAAAGCGGCGTTCCGTCGCTCTTCACCGGCAGAACCGTACACGCGGTAAAATCAATACCTACCCCTATAACGTCGTCCGGAGATACCTGCGCTTTATTCATCACGTCAGGAATAGTATTTTGGAGCACGTCCAGATAATCCTGAGGATCTTGAAGCGCCCAGTCTACGCCCAGCTTCGTCTCGCCGTCCGGTAAATACTCGTACATTACCGCATGCGGATATTCAAACGTAGAAGTCGCAACCTCCTTGCCGGTATCTACTTCAACCAACACTGCTCGTCCCGACAAAGAGCCGAAATCGACCCCTATGGAATATTTCTTGTTCATAACAACTAACCTCGCTTTCAATAACAAATGGATTTTCAGTTATATTTAAGTTAAAATATGTATCTTAACTGATTATATCTGATTGATGACAAAAAATCAAGTATAATTACAAACTTTTTGCCATATTTTTTAAAATTTTTTAAATTATATAAGAGAATTGATTTATCCAAATTATACTTATGAATCAACATCATTTTCCGGATCGGCTTCCGCAGTCGTATTCTTCATGAGCGGCTAACGCAAATTTCATAAGCTCGTCCTTTTGATTCGAAACGCTTCCGTCTATAACCGCTTTAAGCGCGGCCTTCAGAATTGCTCCTATCTCTCTGCCTTCGGCGATCCCGGCTTCGATCAAATCCTTACCGTTGATTTCCAAACCAGACAGAGAAAAGCAATCGCCGTCTAAAATAATTTCCTCGGTCAGCCTTTGCGTTTCACGATAAAAATCCTCCGCGCCCTTAGTATATTCGGGATTGAGCGCTGATACGTCCGCGATCTTTAGCTTTATTAGCTTATTAAACAGCTCGACGCCAAACTTATTCAGTCTGCGTTTTACGATCTTTCTTGTATTTATAATTTCAATACCATGATATTTTACCAAGGTGCAAACCGCGCCTTTGATATCGTTATCGCATTTTAAGCGATTGAATATTCTTCTCGCTATTTCCGATCCTACTTCGGCGTGGTTATAAAAATGACCGTTCCCGTCGGCGCCCATAAAAAACGTTTCAGGCTTGCCTATATCGTGAAACAGCGCCGCGATCCTCAGTTCTACGTCAGGTTCAGTATTAGAAACCGCCGTCACAGTATGTTTCCAAACGTCGAAGCAATGATATTTATTATGCTGATCAAAACCGAACGTCGGTTTAAGCTCCGGTATAAATACTGCAAAAACTTCCCGAAACTCGTCTAAAATAAAGGCTGCGTTCTCGCCGCAAATAAATTTTTTAAACTCCGAAAATATCCGTTCCGACGAAAGCGCTCTTATCAGCTCTTTTTGTTCGATCGCGGCGCGTTTGGTAGATTCGTCGATCTCAAATCCTAAAACGGAAGCGAAACGCAAGGCGCGCAGTATTCGAAGCGCGTCTTCCTCAAACCGCTTATGCGGCGAACCGACGCACCTGATTATCCCGTTCTTTATATCGGTTTCGCCTCCGAATAAATCTATCAGGCCTTCGCTCGGATTATAAGCCATTGCGTTTACAGTAAAATCTCTTCTGCTCAGGTCCTCTCTTATATCCGATTCAAAACGCACCGACTCCGGACTTCTGTTATTTAAATATTCGCCGTCGCTTCTGAACGTGGTTATTTCATAATTATTTGCGCCGATATTCAATGTCAGCGTCCCGTGTTTAAGCCCGGTCTCTATTATGTTTTCGCCGCAGAAAACCTCTTTGACCCGCTCCGGCCTGGCGCTCGTCGCTATATCATAATCGGAGGGCTCGGCGCCCATAATACTGTCGCGGACGCAGCCGCCGACGATATACGCCTCATGCCCGGCTCGCTCAAGTCTGTCCAATATCATATTTACTTCGCTTGGTATAAAAATATTCATCGCCGATTCCTCTAAACCGCCGGCTTGGTAGATGATCGGAACCGCGCCGATCGCGTAGCCGGCATATTAAATAAAAGTCATTTTTTTAATAACGATCGGTTCCGTAGGCGTGCCGCCCTCGGGACCTACGCGATTTATCTTTAAAAACTCGTCCACCGTTTCCATACCGTCCGTCACTCTTCCGAACGCCGCGTACTGACCGTCTAAAAACGACGCGTCGTCGTAGCAGATGAAAAACTGGCTGCTGGCCGAGTTCGGATTCATAGCGCGGGCCATCGAGACCACGCCTCTCGTGTGACTGAGCGTGTTGTCCGGAAAGCCGTTCTGTCTGAATTCGCCCACGATGTTCTCGCCGCTTCCTCCCGTACCGTTTCCGAGCGGGCAGCCGCCCTGCGCCATAAAACCGTCGATTACCCGATGAAACGTCAAGCCGTCGTAAAAACCTTTAGCCACTAAGTTCTGAAAATTCTCCACAGTTTTTGGGGCGAATTCCGGAGCCAGTTCGATCGTAAATGTTCCTCCGTTTTCCATTTCTACTTTCACAGTGTTTGTAATATCCATAATTAAATCCAAATCCTTTCCGCCCGCTTATAGTTTTCAGCGCTTTATTACGGGCAAAACAAAACGCATAATATAAAGTATTACATTAGACATTAAATAAACTTGCCGCCGCTCCTCTTAATATTAAACAACTATTCGGATTGATTCAAACTCTCGTTAGCGCTCTTGATGAGCTGCACAAAGTCGTCGAAATCGACCAGTTCTTCCGCGTTATCGACAATATTGACGTCTGAATTCGCTCTCCAATAATTCATAAGCTCGTACGCCCCGGCATATCTTCTTATAACATGATATCCATAGTCGGACTGTACCGGATCGCTTATCTCTCCGATTCCAAGATTGAAAGAGGCGTCCTCAAACGAAGCGACCATTTGTCCTACCGGGAACGTATAGCCCTGCTCTACCTCCGCCTCGTCCTCGTTATACTCATTCATAAGCGCCTCGAAATCCTCGCCGTTTTTCGCTCTTTGCGCGACCTCGGAAGCTATAGTATACGCGTCGCCTTTCTCGGTGTTGTCCATTATCAAAATATGCTGAACAGTCGCGCCCCGATCTCCGGTATAATCAGCCAATACCGAAACATCGTCTATATATTTCTCAGGTTCGGTATACATTTCGTTAGAGACGTCCTGAAATATTATCGAGTTCACATAAACAGTCTGATAAATATCTGCGCTGAGTATTCCCATCGAGTTGGCTCTTATTAAAAATTCTTCCTCGCCAAGATTTGCGACCGCGTTTGAAACCAAGTTAGACGCCCGTTCTTTTTCCTCGTCCGACATGATATAGCCCGCGCTTTGCGCCCTTTGCCTAAATAAGCAATCGTTTATTGTATCATCGATAGCTTGCTTTACGACCACGTTAGAAAGAAGATCTCCGTTTTCATCCGTAGCCGTCCAATCAAACGATCCTATATCCCCTGTTGTATTAGGGTCTGCCTTCTGCATTTGGATTATCGCATTATTATAGATATTATAGCCTAAGTCCGCCACCGTAATTTCCTCGTTTCCAACTTCGGCGATCAGTTCGGAAGCGTTGGATATCGTCTCCTCGGAATTATCGGCTTCGCCGCTCTCAGCGCCCGGTTGACCCGGAGAAGACGACGTTGTCTCCGCGCTTTGAGGCGCTTCGGCGGAAGAAGCGTTAGACTGTTCGACCGCGCCGCTCGGCTGCTCTGTTTCTCTGCTGCAACCGCTTAGAGCCGTAATGCAGAGCGCCGCGGCTACAGAAAACGCCGTAATTTTCTTTATTATTTTTTTTAAGTCCACTTTTATATACCTCCAAAACAATGAAATCAAGTTTATAACCTAAGCGTCGCGCTTGTTTTCAGTTCTTGCTTAACAATTAATTATTTCCATCTGCTTCCGCCATTAACTCGTGCTCTTTTCTGATCTCCGAATACAGCTCAAACAACGTCCAGCCTACGTTTTGTTCAGTTACCGCCGCTTTTAAATCGATCTTACCAAGCGGCGATCTTCTTATAGCTTTCAAAAGCGCGTCCATTTTTTTACTGCCGAAATTATACATTACCATGACCTCTTCAGAGATCTCGTTCGCCTCGCCGCCGACTTCAACAGCCTTGCCTTCGTCGTCCTGCGGATATTCGCCTATACCGAGCAATGCGCCGATCGAAACTCTGCCGTCGTCTTTGCCGACGGTTTTAAATTTAACTCCCTGCCTTGCGGAAACCTTTTCAAGCTCCGTTTCTCTCTCGCCGTTTCCGCATGAATAATATAAAATAGTTTCTCCGTTATACTTCGCCATACGTTACCTCTTATTCTGCTATAATAGATCGGAATAATTATAAACTAATTATAATTATTATTCAAGAGAAAATGATATAGTTAACCGTTTGTTAATAAACCTTCTCTCTTTTACTCTCCAACAAATTTTCTGTAACCGGTGTTAAAGTCCACCTCGTTTTTGATCGGGGTTCCTTCAACGACAGCTTTCAAATTATACGCCGCAATATCAATTATTCGCTCAAGCGTCTGATCTAAATGATACCATCCCGAAATATGCGGGGTCAATATCAAATTCGGAGCTTTCCATAACGCCGATTCCCCGGGAAGAGGCTCCGGATCCGTAACGTCTATGCACGCGCCGCCAAGTTTACCGCTGTTTAAAGCGGCTGAGAGTACGTCCGTTTCAATCAGATTACCTCTGCCCACGTTCATAAAAATCGCTCCGTCTTTCATTCTCTCCACCCGTTCTTTGTTAAAGAGCCTGTAAGTCTCTTTCGTTCCGGGCAGCGAACACGCGACGATATCAGCTTTCGGCAAAAGCTCGTCCAGCTTATCCGGCGTGAAAAGCCCGTCCAGATACTCGGGCTTAGCGGTTCTGTTTCTGCGGATCCCTATCACGCGCGCGCCGAGCGCGCTCATCTTTCTGGCAAACTCTCCGCCTATATCGCCAAGTCCCACCACAAGCGTCGTCGAGCCGTCGATGGACGTAACCCTGCCCTCGTCTCGCCATAGACCGTTCTCCATATTTTTGCAATAGAGATTTATCTTTTTAATAAGAGTCAGCAGCATAGCGAGCATATGTTCCGATATCGCAAGCCCGTATGCGCCGGAAGAATTGGCGAGCTTAGCGCCGGTCGGCATAACTCCCGGTTCCGTATAGCCGTCGGTTCCCGCCGAGCTTAGCTGAAGCAGCTTAAGTTTATCCGCGTCTTTTAAAAATAGCGGCGGCACGTTACCTATGATCGCATCGGCCTCCGCTACCATCTTCCGGGTAACCGACTTGGGCGACGAGTACGCAAACGCAAAACCGTCGCCGCACGATCTCAACTTATTTTTCCCGTCGTCATCGAGCGGGATCGTTGTAAGAATATTTTTTATTTCCATAACTATTTGCGCGGCGTTTTTTGCCGCCCGTCTCCTTTTCCGTCAATTAAGATCAATTATCATTTGTCCGTAATCAAGCTTTCTGAAACCAAGACTTTCATAGAGAGAAATAGCGCGGACGTTATCGCTCTCGACTTCAAGCCTGATACGGGCGGTCTCTCCGCCAATGTTCTCCTTCAAATAGCTGAAAAACTCCTTAAACAACCCTTTAGACCTAAACTCAGGTCTTACGTATACCTCGTCTATCCAGATCACATATCCGCCCGCCTCCTGAGAGAAAGTCTTGGCCATCAACGCATATCCCGCCGCTGCTCCGTTATACTCCAGCATGTAGCAAAACGCATACACGTCCGAATCCATAAGCTCTCTGAACGTCCGCTCGTGATATTCATGCGGAATAGATCTCTCAACCGCATCGGTCGAATAGAATTCGCGGGCCATCTCAATAAATACTGCTCTGTCTTTTTGCTCTATACTTCTGATCATATTTCCTCCGTATAATTATGTTTTCTTATTACAAAACAAAAACCACTCGATTACAAACGCCGCATACAGTAAACGTCAAGTAATCCGAATGGTTTCCATCGTCAATAAGTCAATCGTTTCGTTAAAATAAATATTAATTAAAATATATATTAAACACGTTTAACATCGACAGCTTGCGGTCCTTTAGCGCCCTCGATAACGTCGAATTCAACTTCCGCGCCGTCTTCAAGGGTCTTATAACCGTCCATGGCAATCGCGGAAAAATGTACAAAGACGTCCGAACCCGCTTCGGTCTCGATAAAACCAAATCCTTTTTCCGCATTAAACCATTTAACTTTTCCTGTCATGTAGACATACCTCCTAAAAATTTCCGCAAACGCTCAATATATGTAGCGCTTACTGTTGTATTCTAACATATCGTTTTTACGCTGTCAAGAAAATTTTGTATATATTGAATATAATCATATTCAAATAAAATAAATAAGGTAAGTAACTTTGTTCTTTAATTTCTCATAAATTTCTACAAACTTCTTGCTTAATGTAATATACTATGATAAAATATCTGTGTATATGTAAAATTATATGTAGATTAAGAGAGGTAACAGATCATGAGAGATACTATAAACGTTTTAGGAGTAAATATCGATAACATCTCGTTTGGATACGCGCTGGAAAAGGCTAAGCAAATGTTAAAAACAGACGGGACGTCTATGATTTTTACGCCTAATCCGGAGATAGTTATGGCGGCGTACGAAGACCCTGAATTTAAAGAGATCCTAAACTCCGCGGATATGTGCACGCCGGACGGCATCGGCGTCGTGTACGCGGCAAAAATACTCGGAACGCCGCTTCGCGAACGCGTGGCCGGCTTCGATCTTGCCTGCGGCTTACTTGAAAGCATCAGCAAAACCGGGGAAAGCGTATTTTTGTTCGGCGCCAAACCGGGTATCGCCGAAGCCGCGAGGGATAAGCTGTACGAAAAATATCCCGGTCTAACGGTAGCCGGAGTTCAAAACGGATATTTCAGCGACGAGGATAACGACGCTATTATAAAAAAGATAAACGACTCGGGCGCCAATTTGCTGTTCGTTTGTCTTGGCGCTCCGAAGCAGGAAAAATGGATATACGCCAATAAGGATAAGCTCAACGTCAATCTGTGCATGGGTATCGGCGGCGCGCTCGACGTCTTCAGCGGAAACGTAAAAAGAGCTCCTGAGATATTCATTAAATGCAACTTGGAATGGCTTTACAGGTTTTGTAAAAATCCGAGCCGTCTTGGCAGATTCGCGGCTTTACCGAAGTTTATGCTGACGGTCAAAAAGTCTGCGAAAGATAAAAATAAATAAAGCCGCGCTTCCTCATGCAGTTACTTTTCAATATCGTAATATATTTTGCTCCAACGCCTGTGGCGCGAAATAAAAAATAAATTTAAAGGAGATTACTGTATATGTTATATTTATTATTAGCGGAAGGCTTTGAAGAAACTGAAGCGGTGGCGCCTCTTGACGTACTGCGCCGAGCCGGGATACCTGTAAAAACAGTCGGGATCACCGGAAAGATTGTTCAATCGACTCACGGATTGACCGTTACTGCGGATATACTCCCCGAAGACGTAAAATTCAACGATATGGACGGGATAATCCTGCCGGGAGGAATGCCGGGAACTCTAAATCTTCAAAAGGACGAATTTGTAGGAAAAGCGCTCGACTACTGCGCTCAAAATAAAAAACTCGTCGCCGCGATATGCGCGGCGCCTATGATACTGCGAATATTGTAGACGACAGTATCGCCCGTGACGAAAATTTTATAACCGGAAAAGGCGCCGGCGTTGCGCTTGAATTCGGCGCCGAGATCGTTGACTATTTCACCGAAAATACGGATAAAGGACCCGGCGGATTTAAAGTTTTGAAAAAAATGCAAATAAGATAATAATTATCTATTTATAAAAATTACTTAAAGCTTGTCTTAGAATTGCAAGCAGACGATTTACACCGCGACTTTGGAGGCTAACGTGGACGACTCATTAGCGCTTAAAAAACAGGAATTAAGGAAAAAATTAAAAAAAATACGCGACCTAATACCTAAATACGAGGCGCGCGCCAAAAGTCTCGAGCTGACGAAAACGATTACCGGCAGCGAAGCGTATTTACGCTCCGAGTCGGTGATGACGTACGTTTCCTTCGGCTCCGAAGTCCAGACTCTGGCGCTTATAGAACAAATATTGACTGATAAAAAGAATTTGTTCGTCCCCCTGTGCGACGTTAATTTGAAAGTAATGTTTCCGGTTAAAATTAGCTCTATCGATCAGCTGGAATTAGGAAACTACGGAATTTTGGAACCTAAAAAAGAGCTCCTTAAAAGCGGCGTTTTAACAATCGGCGACAAAACGGATATAGATTTAGCGATCGTCCCGGTTTTAGGGTTTGACAAGCGTGGCGGCAGACTCGGTTACGGCGGCGGATACTATGACCGTTTTCTTAAAGGATATACTGGATTTTCTGTTGGGATAGCTTTTTCAGAATGTCTTGTGGAGAACGTTCCCGCTGAGAAGCATGATATTAAGCTTGGAAAAATTTATTACTGTTAAACTGTTTAAACAATAAACGAAACGACTTAAAGGAGAATATACATATGAGCGATAATAATAGATCCGACGCGGCGAATATCCCTAATATCCCGGATTTTGAGCAAAGGCGCAAACTGCGCCGCAAGAGACGCCGCCGAAGAAGAATAATAGCGCTGACTACGACCATAATATTATTGATCGCGGCCGCGCTGGCGTTTACGATTGTTTACGCATACCGCGACTTCGCTGGTCTGGACGGCGACGGCAAATCGTTTACTATCGATATACCTGAAAACGCCGACGCCGACAGCGTCGCAAACCTGCTGAGCGCAAAAGAGATCATCTCATGCAAACCCGCGTTCAAATTTTACGCGGGCGACAGATACAATTATCAGGCGGGCAGATACCAGCTTAGTTCCGATATGTCGTACGCTGAGATCCTCGAAACATTTGCAATCAGGAAATCGCAGCAAGCCGTTGAAACGTTGACTCTGACGATCCCGGAGGGATATGAGATAAGACAGGTTGCGGAGCTTGTTGAGGAAAACGGGCTCGTATCTGCGGACGAATTTATCAAAGAAGCGGAAAACGGCGTTTTTGACTTTGACTTTTTAAACGACATCACGAGAACTGAGAACAAGCTGGAGGGATATCTTTTTCCGTCAACCTATGAATTCTCTACCGCTGACGACGCCCACGCCATTATAAATAAGATGCTTCAGGGATTTGAGGATAATATCCTCCCGATATACAACTCTGCTCAAACCGATTACACCCTTGACGAGGCGGTTATTCTTGCTTCCATTATAGAACGCGAGGCCGGAACCGAAGAGGAAATGCCTATCGTCTCGTCCGTCTTTAATAATCGCATGTACGCCGGTATGAAACTCGAGTCGTGCGCGACGGTGCAATATATTCTAAAAGAGAGAAAAACCGTTTTAAGCAACGAGGATACCGCTATAGATTCGCCGTACAACACCTATATGTACAGCGGTCTGCCAATCGGACCAATAGCTTCACCGGGCGCCGCGGCAATGCAGGCGGCGTTGTCTCCCGCGGATACGCAATATATGTATTTTGTAGCCGATCCAAACGGCGGCAAAAACTATTTTTCAACTACGTACGAGGAACATCTCGATAAGCAGACCCGGCTTCAAAACGGAGAACCTGTCGAATAGATTTTTTTAAGAGGACTAAGACCGAACGCCCGCCGCCGTCTGGCGGCGGGTTACGCTTTGTGCGTTAAATTCTATCTATCGATTTGGAGTAAACTTGATAACAAAACCGTTATCTGTAAAAACTATGAAATTCGGAAGGTATAACAATGATAGACGACAATATTAATCACGAATACATAATTCGATATATAAGAGACACTATCCGCCCTAAGCAAGGGCTTTTATCCGAGCTTGAGAAATATGCTGAAGAAAACGAAGTTCCAATTTCTCAGCCTGAAACGATCAAGTTTATCGAGGTGTTGATAAAACTGAGCCGAGCGAAAAGAATCCTTGAAGTAGGCAGCGCTATAGGCTATTCCGCAATTTGTATGGCGGGAGCCGGAGCAGAGACTATCGATACGATAGAGATCGATCCTCGGATGGCCGAGCTTGCAAAATCTAATATAGAAAAAGCAGGATACACGGATAAAATCTACGTTCACACGGGCGACGCCGTCGAAATACTACCTTTGCTTGTAAAGGATTTCAGCTTTGGACTTATAGACAAATACGATCTGATATTCATCGACGCCGCTAAAGCTCAGTACGGGAATTTCTTCGAGCCCTGCATAACGCTTTTAAACAGCGGCGGCGCGTTGATATCCGACAACGTGCTGTATAAGGGAATGACGGCGACGGACGAACTCGTGCTGCACAGAAAAAGAACGATTGTCAAAAGACTGAGAGATTACTTAAAAACGCTGTGCCGCGACGATAGGCTCGATACCTCGCTGCTTCCGCTTGGAGACGGAGTAGCTGTGAGCTTTAAGATTTAAGATTTGCCTATGCAAACGAACTTAAACAATAAAAAACACCAATTTTTATCTGTTATCAATTGGCAATTTCTCAAATATTTACCAAAAGCTCTTCCGCCCGGCGCGATTAGGTATTGACATATTTTGTCTCAGGATTATAATATAACTGTTGTACGCTCCGCTTCTAAAATATATATTTTAAAAGCTTTGTCGAAATTTTTAATATTATAAAACTGCTTTTGCGCTTAACGTAACTGCGGCGCTTTAGAAAATATACTTATTGGCGATATGATTGGAGAACTGATATGCTTAACAGTACGCGGCGTCTTAAAGACGTTTTTAAAAATATTGATTATCCTCTGATAGCTTTGACGCTTGCAACAGCGATTTTTGGAATCGTTATGATATCCAGCGCCGGCGGAAGCAATGCGGCGAGATATGTGACGGTCCAGTCCGCGGCTCTCGTTATAGGGCTTATAGGCGTAATTGTTATAAGCATTCTCGATTACGATTATCTGGCGCGGCTTTCCAAATATATATATATAATATGTATAGCTCTGCTGATTCTGGTGCTCATTCCCGGCATCGGTTCCGAGCAAAACGGAGCGAGAAGCTGGTTTAATTTCGGGCCTATCAGTTTTCAGCCCGCGGAGGTCGTGAAAATAGGCTTTGTGATAACGTTTTCAAAACATCTCAGTATGGTAGAAAGCGAGATCAACAAACCGAAAAACGTTTTAAAACTGCTCGCGCACGTCGGTATACTTTGTATTCTCATGCTGCTACAGCCGGATTTCGGCACGGTTATGGTTTTTGTAATGATGGCGGTATGTATGCTGTTTATGGCAAAAATCAGCTGGAAGTATATCGCGGCCGGATTTGGCGCTTTGGCCGTGTTCGCGCCGTTCGCATGGTTCTTCTTACTGGCCGATTACCAAAAAGACAGGATAATTACCTTGTTTAACCCCGAAAACGATCCGACCGGTGCCGGCTATCATGTAATACAGTCCAAAATAGCTATAGGCAGCGGCAAAATATTCGGAAGCGGGTTATATAACGGCGCAAGCCAATATAACAATTTACTCCCCGAAAGACATACTGATTTTATATACTCGGTCGTATGCGAGGAGCTCGGTATGATAGGCGGCATAGCGGTGATCGTTCTTCTCTCCGCATTGATCATAAGATGTCTGTTTATAGGTCTTCACGCCCGCAACAGCGAAGGTATGTATATATGCTCCGGAGTCGCCGCTATGCTGTTGGTTCAATCGTTTGAAAATATAGGTATGTGTTTGGGAGTTTTCCCTGTCACCGGAATAACTCTGCCGTTTATAAGCTACGGCGGTTCGTCTTTAGTTACTAATATGCTCGCTATAGGCTTAGTTTTAAACGTCCGATACCGATATAAGAAAATAAACTTTTAATAAATTGCCGCCCATGACCGGGCGGCAATATTTTTACCATGAAATTCTATTCTCTATCCATTTTTAGAGCGTACTATCTTCGCAGCATACAAAATCCGTGTCTATATTCTGGGCGATGAGTCTCGCCTTAAGATTACGCTCGCTGCACAGCGAATTGGTCGATCCGCCCGATACGTTCAAATCCTCCGGCAAAACGAACTTTATACATTTCACCAGTACGTCGCGGCAGGTAGGATGATTATGCGCCGGAATAGTAAATGTTTTCATCCCGCGCTGATGTTCGTTTCCATACTGATCCGTCTCAGTTAGGATAACGGCGAGCGCAACGCGCTTTCCCGGGCAAACGTTTTTAATATTGACGTTCATCTGTATTATACGTCCCAGAGACTGCAGATAAACGTCGCCTAAATCGAATACGACCGAATCCTTACAACCGCCGACCGTCATATCGACAGGAACCGGACATGGCTCAGTTACCGCGTCGCCGCACTCGACTTCAACCTCGGGCGAGGGGAAATTAACGACGTTATTCTCGTCGTCCGTATAGTTTATATAATCGTTTACCTCTTTTACTCCTCCTGTTTCTGCCGTGTGCCTGATATCAAACTGCATAACGGCGCTCTCGCTTCCATTGACCCCTAACGCCGGTATCGTCCACTTTATTGTATTGACGTCCAGCTGCGTCGCTTGGCCCAGGGTCGGATCAAACAGTTCGGTTATCTCAAAGTCCGCGCTTATAGCTTCGTCGATAACTATATTCGTAGCGCCTGGCTTAGAAATGTTTTCCGCTAAATCTTCAAACAGCTGTTCAAGATCCGCACTGTCAGGCGTTACTGCTACGTGAGCCGAGCTCGGCGGCGTCGCCCACGCGTTTAAGTCGTCTATGCTTATACCGTCCTCGCCGATCAAGCCTATGCAATATATGATTATACCTTTGCTCTTGAGTTCCTCCGCTATCGGCGTCGGCGGCGCGCCGGCGGTAGTTTTTCCGTCGGTAAACATAACGATTATCTTTTGCGAACCGCTGGAGCTTTCCAAAAGTTCTCCCGCCTTGATAAACGCGTCGGCATGATTTGTAGAGCCTCCGGCTCTGATTGCGTCGACCGCCGTCTTTAAATCCGCTACGGAAGTGATAAGCTGCTCGTCTATCGTTGCGGTTCCAGCAAAAGTGACTATTCCTATACGGCTGCCCGAGCCTATATTACCATCCTGCGAACCGTCCGTAGCCTCGTCGATTATATCAATAAAAGTCTTTGCTCCGATTTTCATATCGGCAAGCGGCGTTCCCGTCATACTGCCCGAACGGTCAAGCGCCAGTACTATATCCGCCGGATTTTCGGTTATATCCGGCGCCCCGGTAAGAGACAACGTGACTCTCAGAGAACCGTCGCAGTCTATCCTGTCTTCGCTGATCTGTTTATCTGAAAATGTGATTCCCAAATATATTTACCTCCCATATAAATTTAATGGACATTCCATCATTGATATCATATGCCGTATAGAATAATAACGTTACTCCTGTCCGGTTATTTATCATACTTCACCTGCTATACTTTTTAATATTGATACAACAATTAAAAATATTTTTAAATTTATTTAAATTCTTTTTTCATAGAAAAATAAAAATATGTAAAAATGTAAAATACTACTTGACATTGTGAAAAATTCTGGTATAATAATTTTTGTCGCAGTTTTCACCAAGATGCGATCAATAATCTGGGAGCATAGCTCAGCTGGGAGAGCATCTGCCTTACAAGCAGAGGGTCATAGGTTCGAGCCCTATTGTTCCCACCAAGTAAAAGGCGCCGAAGCCGGCGGCGGAGATATTTTTCCGTAAGGTAAGGCGCCGATTTTTTATGACTTAGACAAAAGAGAAATTATGGCTAGGTTTAATGTATAAACGGTCCGGTAGTTCAGTTGGTTAGAATGCCAGCCTGTCACGCTGGAGGTCGTGGGTTCGAACCCCATCCGGATCGCCAAGATACG
>CAJFTO010000028.1:0-8178 GCA_904419955.1 Candidatus Roslinia caecavium
TAGTTAAGAGCTAATCTCTAATTTGCGGGAGTGGCTCAGTGGTAGAGCGTCACCTTGCCAAGGTGAACGTCGCGAGTTCGAATCTCGTCTTCCGCTCCAATTTTATATTTTATACAGAGCTTTTCGTTTTTTTCACTGAAAAAGCTCTGTTTTTTATTGGCTTTTGCATCAAAATGCAGGAACGAATGGATCCATTAGTACTTGCGTGACGTTTACCGATTTCTTATGCAATTTCTTACCAAGATTAAAATAAAAAACGACCCGCCTCACAAAATAGACGGATCGGAAAACATTAGATTAAAAAAACTGATAATACGGTTCGCAAAGCGGAGACATATCCTCGATGCTTTTCCAAAGCATACAAGTATAAATAAATCCCGGCTCTATATTTTCAATCTCAATGATATTAGTTCCTGCGTTTAATTCGCACTCGTAAATTTGAATATCTGCAACGGTTCCTCCTATGTATTCCGAACTTCTTAATATTAGAGAGCTCTCGGTATATTCGGGAACATAAACTGCCGCTCCATTTTCGGATAAATCTATAATCCTCGCGTCATAATCCGCGCGTCCGTTCGCCCCAAACAGCCCTTCTCCGACCATACTTCCAAACGCGTCCTTTAAGTATTCTTCATCGGTAAACGCAGATGGTATATCGGTCTCGATCCAGTTACTGTTATCCGCCGAGTAGGATATATATTTCACTTCGTCTCTTTCGCTATTCTTCAGATATATTCCTCTGAGCGCCGCTGGCGAAACGCTCGGCGAGATCTGAGTCATCGCGCCGACTGAGACGTATTTATAAACGACTCTTTGTTCGCTGTTGCAGACAAAAATATCCGTTCCCGCGCCGACAACACTTGTGTTATCGACGTAGACGCCGTTTCCATAACCGCTTAAGTAACATACTAAAACGTCAAAATTTCCGCTCATTCTGTATATATCTATATCACCGCTCAGCGACGCTATACAGCCTATAAGCGTCGTATCGCCAAACGAAGTTATCCCTCCTCCTCCGCTGTAAGACGCCGTATTATTCACGAAGGTCGAGCGAACTATTACCGCTTTGCCGCCGTTATTATAAACTGCGCCGCCGTTTGACGAATTCAGCATAAAGCTGCAGTTTAAGACGTTCAGCTCAGCGCTCTTATCAAGGCATACGGCTCCGCCGTAACCCGCGGTATTGCCTTCCAAATAGGTATTTTTCACAGTCACGCTTCCGCCGGCGCTGTATATACCTCCGCCGCGCGAGTCGGCTCTACAAGCATATACGGCGCAATTATCAATTTCAACGCTCCCGCCGTTATTTTCAATCCCGCCGCCGTTTTGGGCGTATCCCATATTAAGCGTAGCCTCATAAAGTTTAAGACGTCCGGTTTCGGTAACTTTTATAAGCTGCGAATCCGCATACCCCTGTAGACTTAATCCGCTAAGCTCTATAACTACTTCCGAATCTATAATTATAGGCGAGCTTAGTTCCATCCCTGCCATCTCGGAAACAGTCTCGTCGACAGTTATCTTATCGCCCTCGCCGCCGAACTCCTTTAAGTAAGCTACCGCCTCTCTAAGCGATACCAAGCCGTCGCAATCGTCCGTAACGTCCTCTGCCGTACTGACGATAAAAGATACTTCCTCCTGTATCCGTATAGTTCCGAGCCGCGACTCCGTGTATCTTATCGATCCGTCAATACTCTGAGCGCAAGCGTATACATCATAAGTTCCTCTAAGTTCCTGCGACCATGAATCAAAGCTTATTACCTCAGAAATCTCGCCTATGTCCGTCAGCGTAACGGCTCTGCTTAACAACTCTATCTCTTCTCCGTTTACATTTCTCGCGTAAACTACCGCTTTAACTTCAAGCGCCGCGTTATTTGAAGATAAATTTTGAATTTTAAACGCAAAATGCTCGCCGTCGGCCAAGTTCTTCTCTCCGCGCAAAATTTTTGTATATTCCCCGGTATTGCTTTCGTCCGTAATAACCTGCGGCTTTGAATATATTATGTCTACCGCGTTGGATTCAACGCTCACAGGAGACAGAGTATCGTCTATTATATGTACTGCCAGCTTAAACTTGGTTTGAGATCCGTTCGCATAGGCGAACCATGACTCGGGCAACTCGGCCGCGCTTTTTACCCTGTTTGCTTCGCTCCACATCGTCCATTCGCCGCCCTCAAGATACGCCTGATATAATACGTATTCCGCTTCTCTGCCGCCGAGTTCTCTTTCCAGCTCCTCAAGTCCGGAATATTCAAGATTTATCGTCGTTTCTTCAAAACTCGTTTCGCCAGCCTCTGCCGACACTGCAAGTCCCAGCGCGTCAGCGTCAATATGCTCGTCGACTATCTTCAAAGCGTATTCGCAGTAATTATTGTAATAATACGCTTCAGCAGCTCCGTCGTCGGTCGCGATCCCAAAACTTATAATATAATCTCCGGGCGCTAATCCGTTTATATCAAATTCGACCGGTTGATAAAAAATATGCGTATTTCGATATTCGAGCGCCGGTAAATTCAAATTCCCCTCCGTCTCGCGCTCTACATATCCGTCGGAGCGTTTAAGCTCATATTTGTACGATATATTACCATAATAATCTACTATTCCATAATTTTCAACAAGACCGTCCACATATAATTTATCGCCGGAATATACGGTTTTAAATTTGGTCGACATATCCAAACTATCGTTTGAAACCATATTGATCTCAGGAGTTAGATCCGCGTTCTTTCTCCTATCCATAGACGCGTCCGGGTCAGTCTCATAAGGAACTTCCTCGCTGTAAGGTTCAAGCGTTATAAACGATTCGACCACTCCCGAGCCGTCGAAATAACCCTCCAATTTCCAGCTTAAACCGTCGCCGTACGGAGTCAAATTTAAAACGCTTAAAATATTCGGAGCGGATCGTCTGTCGCCTTCGCTAGGCATATCTGAATCCGAATCGGATACTATCAGGGCCAGATAACGTTCGAACGCGCCCGGAGCATAATCCTCGTCCATAATATATCCCCACGTCGTAATGGCATGTCCGCCGTTTCTGACTCCATCCTCCGTCATCCAGCCCAACATTAGACCGACGCCGCAGCCCGATGAAAGCGCTTCGGCTACCTCGTCCATATTTTCTATCGATCCCATAACAGGTATCGTATCCGTCAGATTTTCAAAAGTATATTGCGGAAGATAGTTCCCCGAATTTCCATAATCCCTTACCTGCGACCATCCATCTAAACCTTGATATATGCAGGTTCCGTCAAAAAACCATTCGATACCAAAAATCTGATTAGACGCCGCGTCCGTAAAGGAATTGACAAACAGATCGAATAGGTCGTCCTCGTTACTAAACTCTTCTCCGGCCATGGCCGCCCAGCCCGTATATTGAAGCATATCGGCTGCGGAACCCGCCCAACACAGCAGATCGTCTCCATCGTCGGGTTTATTCGTCTTTTCAGCGTCTATAAAATCGAGCGATTCCAATTTAAACTCGGAATTCTCTATCTTTGCGTTTATTAACTGATCCTGTACCATTTGCAGATTAGTATCGGAAAGACCGGTCAAAAACACTTTTGTGTTTTCCGTCTCAGAGAGCATAAATTCGACTGCATAATATCCGTTCGGCATAGGCGCTCCGTCGGCGCTTAAAATAACGTTCCCGTCCGACACTATATCGTTTAAAACAACGTCGATCACGACGTCGCCGTTGTAATACGTCTCATACGACGAGATATATTCAGCCGCTTCATACCTTTCTAATGTATCCGCCCTTAAAACTCCATCTAACATATGCTCGTCTCCGTCAATATCCGTCAATACGGTATAGAATCCGTCGGCATTTTGCAGCTCGAGATCCGAAAACATATCTTCCGGCATGGCGTGCCCATCTACAGCGACAAACAAAAGCGCGGCGGTAAATAACAGTGAAACAAGTTTGGCCTTCATCTGTTCCTCCTATATCAAAAATTTAAATAAAGACGCGGCGGTAACAATAACCCGCCGCGTCCATCTCAATAAGTCTACGCTTCCAAAAATCTTTGAAGCATCGCCGCGGCTTCCGCTCGAGTTGCGTTTCCTTGTGGATCCAGCGTATTGTTTTCTTTTCCGGAAATAATTCCGTAACCTACGCTCCAGCTCAAGCTCTCTCTAGCCCAATCGGCCGCCTCCGCGTTATCTGTAAATATGCTCAGATCCGCTGTCGCGCTGACGTCTAATCCCGCGTAAGACGCAAATCTATAAATTATAGCGGCAATTTCTTCTCTGGTTATATAATTATCAGGCATAAACTCCGTCTCGGTCATGCCGTTAATTATTCCCTCCGACTGCGCCCACGCTACGGCGTCGGTATAGTACTCTGCCGATGATACGTCCGTAAAAGTTGAAGTTGTTTCGATTTCAGGTTCGCCCGCGATTCTGTATAGTATTTGAGCGAACATCCCTCTTGTAATTAAATCGTTGGGAGCGAACGTCTTATCCGAAACGCCGGTCATAAGTCCGTTTGCGATCATATAGTGCGCCGCGTCGAAATACCAGTCGCTTTCATATACGTCCGATAAAATATCCTGCGCGTCCATTATCTCAAACGTGGCGGAAAGCTGACCCGGAAATTCGGGATCGTTTGAAGTGAGCGTCACAGTTGCAGTACCTATCTCTACGTTATTTTCATAGGTAATATCATAGTCCAGTACGTCGTAAAAATAGCCGTCTCCATATAACAGATAAACTTCCGGTTCCACAGCTTCGCCGGTATATATTTGCGCGGGGATAGGTTCTATCTCAAGCTCGCTGAACGTTTCTACCAATACCGATTCGCACGGATCGGACAGATACATATTTCCCTTTATGTCAGTAGCGGCAAAATACAGCGTATATAAAGCGTTCATCCCAGACGTAAGGTCTACTCGCTGTATAGGAAGAATATACGCTCCGCCAAGCGTCTCCGGATCTTCCGGATCGGGTTCCGATATCGTAATGGGATCATTGAGCTCATAATGATCGCTGCCATATTCCATCAATGCGGTTGAAAATGTAAAATTGCCTTGCGGTACGTAAGTTCTGTCCGTTTTTCCGTCTGCAGCGATACCCGATATGCAATATATAAACGAACAGTCATATTCCTGTAAGTAATATACAGTCATTAGCGATAAATATTCATCGCCTTCAACAACTACAGGAATAGTAAATTTTACATCCCCCGAGTAATCCTCAGCTTTGGCAGTGAATACCTGTCCGTTGATACTATACCACTGACCGTCAAACTGCTCCTCGAAGTAAGCGTTGTCCCAATCTTCCATTACGTTGTCGGAGCCAAGCTCGAATACAGTCTCGGAACCGTCCTCATTCGTCCTTGTATAATTACACTGTAAGCTCACTGAATTAAGCGCCCACGAATCCTCAATATTATCAACCTGCATATAGAAATTATTCGTCTCGCTGTTATAACCAATATTCATATTACCAGTAAAAGTCTGAAGCTTATCAGTTCTAAGCAAAAGTTCGTTTAAATAATCGGAATACGTATCGCTTAGGTTAATATCTCTATAGATCTGCGTATAGCGTTCCGCCGCCTCAGCGCTCTGAGTACCAATAAGCGTGCTCACCGTTGGATGGAAAAACGCAAGACCAATACAGTTACTGTACGATTCTCCAGCGCCTCTGTAGATAACGACCGGAGAATCTCCTATCATATTTCCTACATAATTGGCTTCGTCTGTTCCGGGAGGCGTTCCCAGCGCGGCTATAACGTCGTCGGCGGACTCCAGATCGTCTAACGTAGAGCTGGCAAAATCATATAGGTCAAGCATACCAATTTGACCATTATACATTGCCTGCGCTTTTTCAGCAGCACGCGAAATATCCGCGTATTCTTCAGGATCTTGCATCTTTTGCCAAAGCTCCTCAGCCATAACGTTAAAAGCTGAATACAGCTCGGGTATCTGCGACAGATCCGTGAGCGCAAGAGTGATATCCTTTGCGTCCGACCACTCCAGTTTCTCGCTACCGGTCTTTGCATACGCGTCCACTATCGCCTTACCGATCTCTACCGGATCGTTCGTTTCATTGAAGACGTCCATCCACAAATAATTCCAGCCGGTACTCGGCTCCGTCTCCTCCGACGCGACCATATAGTCTACATACGGCGAAAGGAGATAAGCGGTCTCAATATTAGACGTCAGACATGTATCGAAGCCGAATATATCGATATTGTCTCCGCCTCTCGCTCCCGCTGCAGCTTCCGCAACTCTGCCGACGTCGATCATCGATATCATTTCTCCTGTGTACTGGTCAACGGCTACTCCGCTCAGCGGACCTCCGCCATGATTCCATACCGATGTCATCAGATGTTCGGACGGAGCGTATGCCAGCGCAAATTCGAAGAATTCCGCCATAGTATTAGCGTCGCCCATATTCATATTCTCGCCGTATGTATGGATCAAGGTCATACCATCGTCCCGCATTAAATAAATCTGAGTATGTTCGCTGTCCGGCTCCACATACGAATCTGCGGGTATCATCCCAGCCTCAACCGCTTCATCATCCGCTCCATAAGGATTCCATACCGCCGTACCGCCAGTCATTATCAGCACGGTAACGTCGTCGGGTATATCGGCCTCTATCATCTCGATCAAATCGTTTGTCGCGGCTCCGGAGCCGCTCTCGAGATCCGTTCCGCACATATAGATACAAATCGTCCATTCGCTTCCTTTGATCGGATCGTATTGACTCGCCGCCTCGTTTTCTTCCGGCGTTATTACTATTGCGTCGGTCGTCGTATCGCCTTCAGCCGCCGCTATAACCGGAAAAGATCCGACTAAAATACAGATTGATGCGAATACCGCTAAAAATCTGTTTACCTTCTTTTTCATAATCACATCTGCCTTTCTTTATTTATAGTAATAATATTATTATACCGATATAAGGACAACAAAAGGACAACAAATATCGTCGTTTAATATAAATTTAACATTGTCCTAATTACGATTAAAATTGTTTTCAATTTCTCCCATTGAAAATTCGGCCCAACTATAGCAAATCATATAATTATGTCTGTAGCTGTTGACCGCCTCGGGATCCCCTTTCATAAATCTATAAACGTCGCAGTCTATCTTCTCTGGTATAATAGCTAAGCTGTTTCTCGATTTCTTCAATATATCCTCAATGCCCGCCGCTTTCAGCGTTTTTCTCAAGTCGGAAACGATAGTTTGAAAATAATTCTTCTGCGCGTTATTATAAGGAGAGTCCTCCCACAAGATAGCGCAAGCGTCGCGCGTAGTAGTTCCGCATCCCTTTCTGTCCACAAGATATGCCAGCAACTCCTTTGCTTTTCCGCGGCTGAACTCAATACGTTTGCTGTCCACGAATACCTCAAATCCGCCGAATGTCTGTATCCTCGTTTTCTTATAATCGTCTTTGGATCTCCCATACAAAAAAGTCAGTTCTTTTAACACGTCGTCTTTATCGGCTGGTTTTAAAAGATAGCCGTTAGCGTGTACGGAAAATGCGTCTATCGCATACTGAGAATACGCGCTGACAAATATAATGTGCATATCCGGCTGTATATCTTTCAGCTTCTTTGCAAGCGCTATCCCTGAATAATTTCCCAGCTCGACGTCCAAAAACGCCGTATCTATCTTCTCTTTTTTTGAACGCTCTATAGCCATATACGGTGAAGTAAAGCTGAATATTTCACTGTCCGGCGCCGCTTCCTTTAGTGTGTTCTCCAAATCATGGAGCGCCGGCTCCTCGTCGTCAACTAAAATAAATCTCATAATTATCGCCTACTCTAATCTTAATCTCTTCCAAAATGATTTTTAGGTATATTTATTGTAACCCGAGTTCCTCGCCCAGGCTCCGAAGATATGCGCATCTTCCCTCCGCAAAGCGCGTCTAATCGGCTTTTAACGTTATAAATTCCAACATGTCCGTCGTTGTTGCTTATAACGTCGTCGATTGAAAATCCGACTCCGTCGTCCGAAATTATTACTAAATAAGCGTCTTCCACCTCCATCGTTTCAATAACTAATGTTCCTCCGTTTTTATTTTTAAGTATGCCGTGTCTGACCGCATTTTCGGCTATAGGCTGAACTGTAAGCGGCGGTATAACAAAATCCGTCGTTTGAATTTTATATACAATCTTCAGCTTCTCGCCAAAACGTTGCTTTTCTATATTCAAATAGGATTTGGTATGCTCAA
>CAJFTO010000028.1:8190-42286 GCA_904419955.1 Candidatus Roslinia caecavium
AAGCTCGCGGTTAAAAGAAATCGGCTTTCGGTTGGTCAACGATTCCATATTAACCCTCAAATACTTGGAAAATTCGCCTATCGCCAGTTTAGCCCGCTGCGGTTCAGTATCGCAGAGCGAGCGTATAGCCGTAAGCGCGTTAAACAAAAAATGCGGCTGAATTTGACTTAACATAATACTTATTTGAGATTCGGCCAGCTCGGCTTCCTTATTCTTTAACAATATCTCGCGCTCATTTTGAATACCTATAAAGATAAACATTATCGCCAGCGTCACTGCAGAATTGAGTAAACTTACTCCATAATTCAACACCTGTATGAGCTCGGCCGCTATAGGTAAAACGATATACCCAAACAACACTACAATCTCTTTTTTGCTTAAGTTTTTCCTGTATTCAACTATAACGGCTCCGTCGGCTATCAACAAGATCAAAGGGATCGCCTGCGATAATATAAACAAGTTTCCTCTCCTGTAAAAATTGTTTTCATCAATCCAAAAGAAAGATCCTGTATATAATGATAAAATACATAACACGCTAAAAACCGCGCAAAGAGTTACGGAAATATACCAATATCTCTTTTTCACTCTAACGTTATCGGACAGATAGCTATTTATATAACAGAAAAATGAAAATAAAAGCGGAGCGGCGCTTAAATAATAAACCAGAGACCCGCAGCGCAACGCTATCGGATTCCATGGATTACCAAAACCCTCGCACAACCAATTCGTCAAATCTCCCAACATCATTAAAATGTTAGATAAACATATAAAAAACAGATATCTATTACTCTTATTTTTGCGTATGTTAAATAATAGATATATGCCGATAATAAAGCAAATTGAAATACTGTACAGATCCAACGTTACATTTATCTGTCTAACGTCGAGCGTAAGCATTTATATCACCACCGACCGTTTTTTCTATAATATCACAAAAAGTATTCTATAGCAAGCGTTTAGTTTAATAACCGCCCTTTTTAAACTATTTGTTTACAAAAATCATCTCTATTTCAAACTTATTATTTACAGAAGACCTCTTCGCTTTTACAAACGAAGAGGTCTAAAATCAGCGTTTATCTATTATGGAACACCCAAGACGACATCCACCTGAGCCACGTATCCGAATATTCTTTTGTGATAGTCATTCCGGACAGTACCGGATAAAACGCGACGAACAGCAGACCGCATAGAGCGATGAATATATGGGTCAAATGTTTAAACCATCCGAACCGTTTCTCCAGATCCGCTATAGCGTATACGATCAGTATGATCATAAACGGCACGCTCGCGAAGAAATGGTATATAAACACGCATCTGGTCACAAACATCCAAGGTATTATCTGCGCGGCAAGTCCGACCATCAGGAATAACACCCTCTTATCCCTCTTGATTATTCCAACAATCGCCGAATATATTACAGCCGCAATACCCGTCCACCAAATCAGCGGATTTCCAAATACCGATATACAACCTATATTCTCGGAACCGACCGTTTCAACAGGCGCGCTGTAAGCCCAGAGCGGTCTGTAGTCTATCGGCCACTGATACCATTTGGAAGAATATGGATGAGTCGCAGTCAAATTGCTGTGATAATTAAACATATACTCCTGGTTATTCAGCATTGTGTGCCATAGATCCGGATATCCATCGACCATTGAAATCGGAAGATATGACAGCAGGTATATAAGTCCGGGTATCAATATAAAAGATACCAGACAGCTTGAACATATCTTCAGCACGAAGCCTATAAACAGCTTCTTATCCTTCTTAGGCAAAGTCATATAAACATTTATCAGTATCAGCAGAAGTTCTACTGCCAGTCCGGCTCCCGCATACATACTCGTCCACTTTGACGCCGCTCCAAGACCAAAACAAAGACCGCTAAGAGCCAATATCCCTATCAGCTTAAGCATTATTCTCGGATTTTTAAAGTTTTGCGCAGCGTTTTCCTTAGCGTACTCCGCGGCTCGTTTACCAAACAGATACATAAACAGATACATCGCTATGATAAACGTGACCGGATATGAGTCTATCGTGCCGAGCCTGGTCAAGGAAAAATGCATGAAGTCAAACGCGAACAGCGCCGTTCCAATCACAGAGTATCTCGTTCTGCCAAACAACTTCTTAAGCAGCACGTACAAAAGCGGCAGCATCAATATGCCGAAAGTAGCGCCCGTGAATCTCCAGCCGAACGGCGTCATTCCAAATATAGCGATCCCGACAGCCATAATCAGCTTGCCAAGCGGCGGATGGGTCGTCTCATAATATGGCATCATATGCAGATGCTCGTACGCTGTTCTCGGATGATATATTTCATCGAAATACGTGCTATTCATATATGAAGTCTCATACTGCGCGTACTCCTGCTCGTCCGCAACGTTGCCGTAGTCGGCGTCTCCCGTACCGGTTACATTACTAATCTTTATGAGCTCGTTATTCGCGCTCCAGAATGCTATCTCAAACATTCTGTACTCAGTCGAATCCGCCTTAGCTCTTACGTATTTTGCGCTAAATGACTCGGAATCCAGAACTTCCCACTTAAATACTGATTCAAGCTTACACTCCTCGCTCAAATCATGCCAAGTATTTCCGTCAACCGAATACTCGAGCGTCATCGTAGGCTCGTCTCCGACGTTGCCTACGCCGAGGTAATAGGTTATCTTTTCAACATTCTCAACTTGATCGAACTCCACGGTAAACGAATCTCCGCTTCTCTCCGGCTGATAGAATGTCTGCGGATTATGCACAGAACCCAAATTCACATACGCCAAGATGGAATACAGTACGACTATAATAGCGAGCGCTATATAATCCATACGCAGCATCTTCTCGCTTTTTACAGGTTCAAGTTCAGGTCTTCCGCTCCTCGTTATATTATAAAAGCCGTTTTGTATCTTATTCACCGCCGACAGAGCGCATCCGCTTATCTTCGAGGTTATTCTATCGATAACCGAAACTCCCGGATTTTGAGAATTGACCGTTTCCGGCTTTAAAATATAGTCGTAATATATTATTCCCGCCGAAATCAAGAACGCGGCGACTTCTATAAACGAAGCGAGTCCGACAACCGAATACGGAGGCTGAACGCTCGAGAATATTACCTGATACCTAAGTATGCTCTCCACATTTAAAACATTGGCCGCGGCCATAAGCGTGAACGCATATAAAATATGCTTGTTCTTGGAAAACATATATTCAAACAGCAGCAGTATTATCGCGGTGACCAAATATCTCTCGTGCATCTTTAATCCAAAAGTGAACAAGAACGCCACGATAAAGTATCCAGTAAGGAAAAGCTTACTGCCGCGATTCTTTACTTTAACGAATATATACAATCCGAGAAGAACCGCAATAATTATAGATAGTACGTTAAATACGCTTGCAAACGAGCTGAGCGCGCCCGCGCCGTCTATGCTCCTCCAGTTAAAACCGATTAAACCCCAGAAATTATAGGCGTTAACCGTAAAGTATCTGTATGAAGAAAGCGTCGATATATACTTCTCTATAAGCCACGACGGGTTAAGCGAAGTTATCAGTTTCGAAAAAAATCCTGCGTCCGTAGCCCAGACGTTATTAAACGGTATCATAACTACGTATACGGCAACGAACCCGGTAACGACCATCTGAAGGAGCGCCTTGACGCTCTTGGTTTCTTTAACAGACCACAGAGCCGCGAATAAATATACCGGTCCGACCATCAACGCCTGCGGCTTTAAAAGTATTGCAACGGCGTACAATAGCGCGGATGAAATATATTTTTTCTTGTATAATAAATACAACGAAATAACAAGCGGCAGCGCCAAAACCGACTCGATCTGGCTCCAAAACGCCGAGTTTATCAGGAACAACGGACACACGCCAAACAATATGCCGAGTATTAATCCGCTCTTTTTGTTTATCTCCTTAGAGCCGATAACGAACGCCGTTATCATAAGCCCCATGTCGCAGAGTACCGGCGGAAGCTTATATAGAAGCTCGCTGTTATTTTGCAGGAACGTAATCGCTTTACCTAAACCGGCAAATAAAGACAGAACTATCATATAGCCCGGCGGATAATCGCAAAAATATCCTTCCTCATAAAATCCGGACGGACCGTTTTCAAGCAGTCTGTTTCCCCACGCCATCCAGCAAGACATATCCGAAGGATACGGCTTTGTAAAAGCGGCGAACAGGATCCTTATCACAAATATAACTACGGCCGCTATTATGAATACGTTTATACTGATATCCTTCTGAGTCACGGCGTTTTTAAGAACGGGTGCCTTTTTCTTTTTCTTTTTTCCGCCCTCTTCTGCAGCCGCGCCTCCTACGTTCTCCCATTTAACGTCAAGCTGGGTTTGCAAGGCGAAAAACGCCATAATAAATAGTATTGCCAATAAATATGCCAGATACACTTTCCCTTACCTCGTTTTTCTCAATATTACTTTATTTTGCAGTTAAACATTTACCTGCCCATTATACTATTATTTTAACGTAGTTGCAAGCATTTTTCTTAAATCGTCGGCAAGTATAGTATTAGGGTAGCTTACTATCAAGACGTCGTCGAATTTATACCGATCGCAAAGCTCGCTTAAACTGAAATCTATATCCCCGTAAGTACCGTCGAACATTCTGTAATCTATTACAAACACAGACGAATAGTTATTTAAAGCCCATGTGGCTAAAGCGTTTCCAAAAGATTCCTTTACGATCGCTATACTCCTTCCGGTCCCGGCGCTCGTACTATATACCTGAAGCGGAGAATCCCCCTCTAAGAAAGCGTTATAGCCTACGACTCCGTCGTTTACCGCATCTAAGTCGTATATATCTATTATCTTAAGATCCATATCCATATATCCAACGCCTTCATAATCAACCAAGGGATAGAATACCTCAAAACCGTCCGGGTTTGCGCTTATCATATCGTATCCTGGCGTTCCGAACGTCGCCTTTGACCAGGATCCCAAATAATAATCGTAATACTTAGCTTTAAACTCCGAAAGCGGCTCTATATCTAAGCCTATACTGTTGATAAATTCCCTATATGCATAATACGCGCCTCGCTGCGTCCAGTGATGATCCGTTTTAAAATAAATGTCCTCGCCCGCATGCTCCATCAGCGTCTTTTCAACGTTTACGGCGTTTATTTTATCGCTGAAACCGTCGTATATGTACCGCATTGATTTTAAATAATGCGTTTTATAGTCTTTCTGCGCATAAAACTCGGCCGCGGTCGGAACGATCATACAGCTTACGTTTACATCCGGAAGATTTTCCGCCGTAGCGTTCACCATCGCAACATACTCGTCTGCGGCGTAATTCGGTATATTTAAAAGCTCCATTCCGAAATAGTCGCCGTCGTAATTGTCAAAAATAGACACAGTGTTATACTCGCCGTTATAATTACTATATCTGTAATCATCGGATATGACCGTATCGTCCAGCTCGGAAGATATAACCGCGTCTATGTAAACCGTTTGCGTATCTTCTTCCCATTCTACCAAACAGCCTAAAGCGTCTGAAACCGCCCGCGCCGGAACCATAGTCCTGTCCGACAGCAGAAGCGGCGGAACGTCCAATATAACTCGCTCGCCGTCTATTGTCATAACCGTATTCAAGATCTGTAAAACGACATTCTTATCGCCCTTCACCGCAGTTATAGTTTCTGTTCCCTCGTCCCAATACACGTCGGCTTTGAGCGCTTCAAATATAGCCCTCATCGGCAGCATAGTCCTGTCGTTCACGAGCGCCGGCGCTACTTCAAAAGTCATTTGTTCTCCGTTTATCACAACTTTTATACCGGATTCCAGCTCTATATTATAACCGGAATAAGAATCGTTTTCATCTCCGGCGGCGATAACGCCGGCTCCGGAAAAAACAAAAACAAAAATAAATACGAATAGCCCGCAAAATAAAAATTTATTATATTCTTTAAATCGCTTTTTTAAACTAATCATAATTAGACCGCCTAAACTTAATTTTTAATAAATCAACACCCCAATTTTAGATCCATTAAAAAGCCGCGCATACCAAAACGACGGCGCCCGACAAACCAAACCGCTCCGAATATGAAATCCGAAGCGGTCAGGATCGGCAGTATAAAATCAATTCACCATATTCTCAAGCGATGAAATAAGGTCTCCGTTCGCCGCGGCTACAGGATAATTTATTATCACAAGATCGTCGAATCCGCCGACGGCGTCGTAAAATTCTTTTATCTTAAACGGATTGTTATGTTGCTCTCCGTAGACGAATCCGTTAAACATTCTGCTGTCGACCATATAAACCTTTTCATAATTGTTAAGCGCCCAAACGGCAAACGCGTTGCCATAAGATTCTTTTATTATGACAACGCTCCTTCCGTTGTTAACGTTCGTCTCATATACGCCTATAGGATAGTCTCCGTTCATAAACGCGCTGTATGAATTTTCATTTCTCATGACCGCGCTGACGTCGCAGATATAATCCGATAAATACATATCGTTATACGCTTTTCCGCTATACTCGACTATCGGATAAAACTTTTCCAGCACGTCCGCGTTCGCCTTCAGAAGTTCGCTTCCGTTCGTACCCGAAGTGAAGTTTACAAACGAACCCTCGTATCCGTATATCGTCTCATTCTCGAACTCGCCGAGCGCCGGAACGCTCAGACCGATCGCGTCCGCGTATTCAAGATAAGCGTAGTACGCGCCTCTCTGCGTCCAATGATGGTCGGTCTTAAAAAATATATTTTCGCCCGCGTGATCCATCAGCGTCTGTACTACGTTTATGGGAACGACGTCGTTCGATAGTTGAGAATATATCTTTCTTATAGCGGATGTGCAATCCTGCTTTTTGCCGAACGGAGCGTAAAACTCAGCCGAGTTTGGCGTAAGTATATTATATACGTTCGCGTCCGGAACCAACTCCGCGAATTTATTCACCGCCTCCGCGTATCTCGTTCCGTTTGAATCCGAGATAACGACCGGCTCCGCGGCCATATATTCTCCGCCTTTACCGTATATATCTATTCCGTTATATGTACCTTCAAGAAATTCGTATCTGTACTCGTCGGTCACAAGCGTGTCCTTCATTACGTCGCGCTTGTAATCCTTAGTGGTTATATTGACCGTCTGATCCGACTCGCTCCAGCTTACCGAACATTCAAACGCCTCCGACACCGCCCTGACCGGAACGGCGGTCCATGAATCGTCAATAAGCCTTGCCGGAACGTCGAGTTCTATCTCTTCGCCGTTTTTCAGCATTATATTATTGTCTATCTGGATCTCAATCACATTTTCGCCGTCGTCGGCAATCGCGGTAGACGTCTCTTCGTCCCACTCGACTTCCGCGCCGAGAGCCTCGAAGATAGCCCTCATCGGAACCAAAGTCCTGTCGTTTTCGCTGATAGGCCTTACGTCTTCAAAGATCACGCGTTCGTCGTTTATGTAAACCGAGATCTCGCCGTTTGATTCCGCATACGCGATCCCGTCTACCGAACTGTTTGCAAGATTCCAACCTGCGCCGACCGCCGCGGTCGTTATCACAAGCGCGGCAGTGCATACTGCCGCAGCCTTAAGTTTAATCTTGTTATTGTTCCTCGCCGCTTTTTTACCGTCGCTCGGCTTTATATACCGAAACTTTAGCTTCATATGTATCCCCTCTGTTTATAAACCTCATATGTACATAAATATTAAACTATATTATAGCGCCTTTTATATATTTTTTCAACTCCGATATTTTAACAAATATAATATTAAAAACTTGCCTACGAAGTCTCAAAGCGAGCTATAACGCCTCCTAAGCCGCGGCGCGGCGGTCTATGGCGGCGTTTGGTAAATTTGTTTAATAAGACTTACATCTTCGATTTATACTCTTCGATAAATATTTTACTGCGCTTTGCATACGCTTCCGCCTTCTCCCGCTTGTTCCTTATTCGCTTCTCGAGCGGCTTCATTATCCCGTAATTTATGTTCATCGGCTGAAAATTCGTTATACTCCGATTTGATACATACTGCGCCAAAGCTCCGATCGCCGTTTCAGCGCCAAATTCAACAGTTTCCATACCGAGTATCCCGCGCGCAGCGTATATACCGGCGAGAAGTCCTGACGATGCGGACTCGACGTAGCCCTCTACGCCGTTGATCTGTCCGGCGAAATACAGCTTTGGATTATCGCGCAGATTATAGAACTGAGACAATATCTTCGGCGAATTTATATACGTATTCCTATGCATAACGCCGTACCTTACAAAAACTGCGTTTTCGAGCCCGGGGATCATGCTGAAAACTCTCTTTTGCTCGCCGAACTTCAAATGCGTCTGAAACCCAACTATATTGTACATATCCGCCGCGGCGTTATCCTGTCTGAGTTGTACTATCGCATATGGTCTGCTTCCGTCGTGCGGGTTCGTCAAACCGACCGGTTTTAGCGGTCCGAACCTCATCGTGTCCTCTCCGCGCCTCGCCATCACTTCTACCGGCATACAGCCCTCGAACACTTTCGGATCCTCGACCCCGTCGTGCAGCTTGGCAGTTTCGGCGTTTATAAGTTCCTTATAAAAGGCGAGGTATTCGTCTTTGTTCATAGGACAATTAATATAATCGTCGCCGCCCTTGCCGTATCTGGCCGCCTTAAAGGCCTTATTCATGTCGATACTGTCATAGCTCACTATAGGCGCCGCCGCGTCGAAAAAGTGGAGATATTCCCCCGCTTCCTCGCCCAAAACGCGTTTTATCTCATCGGCGAGACTATCCGATACCAGCGGTCCCGCGGCCACTATCGTATACACGTCCGGATCAAGGACGCTAACCTCTTCTTCTATTATATTTATGTTCGGCTCGGCTCTGACCGCGTCGGTGACCGCTTTCGAAAAGCCCTCCCTGTCTACGGCCAAAGCGCCGCCAGCCGGAACCCGCGTCATATCCGCGCACCGCATTATAAGCGAATCAAGAGCGCGCATCTCTTCCTTAAGCAGACCGACCGCGTTATATATTCCGTCCGCCCTAAGCGAATTACTGCATACCAGCTCGGCAAAATATTCGCTTTTATGCGCCGGAGAGAACTTACGCGGCTTCATCTCATAGAGCTCGACATTTATCCCCAGTTTTGCGGCTTGCCACGCGGCTTCGCAGCCCGCGAGTCCCGCTCCGATTATTTTAATCTTCTTATTATTATCCATTTGAATCTCCGTATTATATCAATTATCTTATCTTTACATACAAAAGAGGGACAAATAACGTCCCCCCTTAAAATACGTTTTTATTCAACGCATTATTTCTTTTTAGACTTACTTTCAGGTTTCCTCACATAGTCGCAGTCCTCGTTAAAGCATACGTACGAAATAGGTCCTCTCCTGTTAAACGCTCGCTTTTTCATAAGAACGCCGCCGCATTTAGGGCATTTCTCCTTAGTCGGCTCGTCCCAGGATATAAAATCGCATTCGGGCGACCTCTCGCAGGTATAGAACACGGTTCCTTTCTTAGACTTTCTCACATATACCTTAGCGCCGCATTTCGGACAAGGCGCGTCGAGTTCGACGTTGATCGACTTTGTATTCCTGCATTCGGGAAAGCCGGGACACGCGAGAAATTTTCCGAATTTACCCTGCTTGTACACCATCATACGTCCGCATTTTTCACACTTTACGTCCGACACTTCATCTTTTATTTCTATATCGCCTATTTTTTCCTCGGCTTCTTTCAACGTTTTTTCAAACGGCTCGTAAAACTCGCGCACTACCTGCTTCCAGTTCATGTCGCCGTCCGCCACGTCCTCTATTTTATCCTCCATGTTAGCCGTAAACGCGACGTCTACTATGTCCTTAAAGTATTCCTTCATCAAATCTGTCACAATATATCCAAGCTCTGTCGGATATAGAGACTTGCCCTCTCTTGCGACGTAACCTCTCGCCGTAATGGTAGCTATCGTCGGAGCGTAGGTGCTCGGTCTGCCGATTCCGTCTTCTTCCATCGCTTTTACCAGAGACGCCTCGGTATATCTTGGGGGCGGCTGAGTAAAGTGCTGCGCCGGATTCAGTTCCTTGAGCTTGAGTTTTTGACCCTCCGTAAGCTCGGGCAGTTTTCCCGCCTTTTCCTCAGCCTCATCCTTACCTTCCACATAAAGCGTCATAAAGCCGGCGAATTTAATCGAACTGCCGTTCGCTTTGACCATATAATCGTCCGCACAAATTTCAGCGTTCACAGTATCGAGTACTGCATCCGACATCTGACTCGCTATAAATCTCATCCATATCAATCTATATAATTTGTAGTGGTCGGCCTTTAACTTTTCCTTAAGCGATTCCGGCGTATTGGCCGCAAACGTCGGTCTTATAGCTTCGTGGGCGTCCTGAGCGCTCTTTTTGGCTCTATAGACCTTCGGCGTGGGCGGAACAAAGCTATCTCCGTATTTATCAGCTATGAACGCTCTCGCTTCATTTTGAGCGACTGCCGCGATTCTGAGAGAATCCGTTCTCATATAAGTTATATATCCCATCTCATAAAGCTGCTGCGCCGCTACCATAGTCCTTCTGGTCGTAAAATTCAGCTTTCTCGAAGCCTCCTGCTGCATCGTACTCGTCGTAAACGGCGGAGCGCTGCGCCTTTTCGTCTCTTTCTTGGTTATCTTAGTAACAGTGTAATCGGCGGTCTTGAGCGCTTCGGCTATTTTCGTAGTATCCTCTTCGTTCTCGAGCGCTATCTTCTTTCCGGCCGCCGAGCCGTAAAACGACGCGCCGAACGGGAGCTTTCCTTTATCGTTGGTAAGCTTTAGATCGATAGACCAGTATTCCTTGGGATCAAACGCTTCTATTTCGCGTTCGCGGTCAACCACAAGTCTCGTTACCACCGACTGAACTCTACCTGCGCTAAGCCCTTTTTTCACCTTTTTCCAAAGCAACGGACTGATCTCGTATCCGACTATTCTATCGAGCACCCTTCTGGCCTGCTGCGCGTCTACGAGATCCATATCGATAGGTCTCGCGTCTTTCACAGCTTCCTTCACTGCGTTCTTAGTCACCTCGTTAAAGGTTATCCTACACTCGCTGCCGGGGTCGATATTCAAAATATTCGCCAAGTGCCAAGATATGGCCTCGCCTTCGCGGTCTGGGTCGGTAGCAAGATATATCTTATCCGCCGCTTTTGCCTTTTTCTTAAGCTTAGCTATCAGTTCGCCTTTACCTCTTATAGTTATATACTTAGGTTCAAAATCATGTTCAATATCCACGCCCATCTGACTCTTTGGAAGATCGCGCAGATGTCCCATAGTGGCTTCGATATTATAAGCGCTTCCCAAATACTTCTTTACGCTGTCAACCTTGGTCGGCGACTCGACTATTACCAGCTTTTTCTTGGCCGCCCGCTTCGTTGAAGTCTTTCCCGTCTTTTTTGTTGTCCTTTTTGTTTCAGCCATATTCTCTCACATAGCCTTTCTGCCCGCTAAAATTTCAAATGTTATAATACCTTGGGCAAGGTATTTAATAAAGAGCCGCGAAATCGTTATAACAAGGATATAAGTCCGCAGGCTCAGATTAAGCTCCGCTGAATAAAAATATATCTTCCGCCGCGTCTAACGAGGCTAACGACATATTCGTTCAACAATAAATTTGCGTAACCTTGCAATTTAATCTTCTTCTTTTATCGAATATAAATTGCCGGCGCGCTGCACTAACTTTCCCGACATGACCAAAACCGCCGCTTCGCAATTGGCCTCCCTAGCCTGAACGCCTAGGTCGTCGGCTATTTGATCTATATGAATATTATCGCCATGCTCAAATATATACTTTACAATTTTGGAACCCAGCTCGCTGAGCCCGTCTAATAGTAAATCTACATTTTTCTTTTTGGCGCTAACTTTATTATCCGTTTTATTTTTTATATTAATTTTAACATCTTTTTCAGAATAAATTTTCTTTTCGTTACTTTTAGACTGTCTCCGTTTTGATTTGGTTTCATCTTTTCCAGAATTTTTACTATTATTTTTTACATATTGATCCGCAATCGACTTTGCGTTCTCACTTGACTCGGCGTCTGCGTCTGTATACGACGCGCATTTATAAATTATAAACTCACGGTTGACGCGCTGTTTATCGAGAAGACTTATTCCATATTCAAGCTCTGTTGGATACTCATACACATATCCCTCTAAGATATCCTCGGCCGAAGTGACCGGCGCGGCTCCGGATTTGATCAGTACGTTCGTATAGGCAGAACCCGTGTCGGTAGGTCTGCCGGGTACGGAAAACACATCGCGGTCGAATTCCAGGGCCCAATTAGCCGTCATGATAGCTCCGCTCCTCTCGGGCGCCTCGACTATCATTGTTCCATGCGATAAACCCGCGATTATTCTATTCCTCTCGCGATAATGATACGCTCGCCCTTTAAAGCCGGGTGGACGCTCTGATATAACGGCGCCGTTTTTTATTATCTCATTATACAAATCGGCGTTTGCGCTTGGATATATTACGTCGACGCCTCCGGCTAATACCGCTATGGTTTTATGCCCGGCCCAAAGCGCGCCCAAATGCGCGAACGTATCTATTCCCTTCGCCATTCCGCTGACTATTACAATGCCGGTCTTGGCAAGCCGAGACGCCGTCGCCAACGCAAACTTACGAAAATAGTCGGTCGAATCGCGCGTTCCGACTACGCTTAGCGTCACGCACCGGTTAAGCTTCGGAAGTTCGCCTCTAACATACAATACCGCGGGAGGCGTGGATATATTTTTCAAAAGCTGCGGATAATCCTCATCTTCAATAGTCAAAATAGAAATGTCCTTTTCGCGACATTTCTCATATAATTTAACCGCTTCGCCGCCGTCGAAAAACTTTTTATCTGGAATTCTTCTCAGGATTTTCGTAATATATTCTTTGTCGGCCTCGTCTTTAAGCCGACTCAAGTAAAGCTCCTTCGCGCCGCCGAATCTTTTAATACAATTATTGACTCGTCCGGGATTATGACCGCATACGATACTCAGCCATAAATAGTATATCTTATTCTTTTCGCTATTATCAAATCCCGCAACAGATGAAATATCCATCTTCAACACTCCCAGACTAATTTATCCGCGTCCGCGCCCGGCTATTTTATAGTATACATCAGTACCGCCGCCGCTATAGCCGCGTTCAGCGATTCCACTCTGCCGTGCATTTTTAATTTAACTTTTATATCGGAAAGCTCAAGCATATCTTCTGAAACGCCGAACGCCTCGCTTCCGATAACCAACGCTTTTTTCTCAAAGCCGCCGACCTCGTCCGTGTCCACCGAATCTCTAAGCGACGACGCTATGATTTTAAATCCCCGCTGTTTCAACGTAAGAACCGGTTCGAGATCCGATAAGTATTCAAACTTAACCCTGAAAATCGAACCCATCGTGGAGCGAACCGCTTTCGGATTGTATATGTCCGCGCAGCCGTTTATAAGATATACGGCGTCCACACCCGCAGCCTCCGCAGTCCTAATTATAGTTCCCAAATTCCCCGGCTCCTTAATACCGTCGAGTATCAACACAAAGTCGGCGTCTTCAGAAAGGGATTCGACGTCAATTTTATTATCGGGCATCTCTAAAACGACGGCCGCGCCTTGAGGCGTAACCGTGTTGCATACTTTATTGAATAAATCGTCTTTTGCAGTATAGACCGAAAAACCCTTTTCGTCAAGAGAGCTTACAAACTCCGTATTATTTTCACAAAATGTTTCGCTTGCAAGGAAAAATTTTATATAATCCTTCCTGTACTCGATCGCCTCGTTTACCATCCGAATACCTTCTACGAAATACATTCTTGATTTTTGCCGCCCCTTTTTTGTTGAAAGCGCGCGTATGAGTTTTAATTTTCCGTTTGTCTTTCCTGTTATTCTCTCAACCATAGATATCTACCCGCTATTTAAATTTAGTCCGTACCGTAATCATATCGGCGTTAATAAACCAGCGCAATACGACTTGCCTTATACTTTCACGCTCTTGCTTTTTCCACAATATATTCTGCGTTAACCATATTTATTACCAACAAAAACTTAAAATACCTCTCGTAAAAACTACGCCTTTATTATATTCTTTATAAATCTAAGTACAATATAATTGAAAAACGTATGTATTGGCAGTTCGATAATATTCTTAACTATCCTTGACGGAAGCAGCGCCGCCATCGACTTTCCCGCCATAGGAGTAAGCGCAATAGTGTTTAAAATTATATTCACCACCAACATAATTATTAATGCGTTTAAGAATACCCGCCTCAGCGTGATCTTTCTTTTATAAAGCATGAGCCCCTGTATCATGCCGCTTATTCCAACGCAAAGCGTATATGTTATTATATACCCTCCCGTAGGTCTCAGCACAAAAGAAATAACGTCTTGAGCCATTCCGCACATCCCCGCCATAAGCGGCCCAAACAGCGCCGATATAACAGGCAATGTTATAAATCCGAATCCGATCCTTAAATAACTGCTAAGCGGTATCGAAAAATATCCCAACACAACGTTCAGCGCTATAAAAAGTCCAGATATTACAAGCGTCTTTGTAAATTTTATCTTATTCTTAAATTCACGGTAATTTGATATAACACAGTAAATCAGCAGTCCTGCAAAGACGACCGCTATAACGAATAGTCCTACAAAGAAATTTGAAAACACATCCAAAAAACCGCTCAGCGGCATAATCAAGTTGGACAAAACTTCTTTGCAGCTATCCATTATACCATCAAAAGCGCTTAAAACATTATTTATATCCATATCTCAACACTCCTCGTTCGTAATGCACTGTGCACAACGAAAAAAACGAGGAATATTTCGCGTGTACAGCGGGATGCGACGTCTATACCGCAGCCGCGCAAGGCTTTTCGTTCGGACGACAACTCCCCGTTCGTCCGACACTCCGGGATACTTTCCCACGCATAAACGTCTACTCTGCATATTATTTTCGCTTAACGGATTTTTCATTAAGCGCAAAAACACTGAACGCGCCGCCCGGCTGTTTAAGAGCGGGAAATATATCCCGCTATTCGCTAAATCGCCGCCGCGCGTCCAAATATCGTTTTATAAAAAGCTAATTTTCTTTTACTTGCATCCGATCATTTTCGGCTAAACGCCGCATGATACAATATACAGGAAAAAGTTATACCGGATAAAATGGTATAACTTTCTATTCCTTAATTATCTAACTTTCTCAACAAGCTTTGTAAAAGCCGCGGGATCTGAAACCGCTATCTCTGCCAGCATTTTTCTGTTTATCTCTATACCGTTCTTCTTAAGACCGTTCATAAATACGCTATAGCTGATGCCGTTCATTCTTGCCGCCGCGTTTATACGAGCGATCCAAAGCTGTCTGAACTCTCTCTTCTTAGCCTTTCTGTCTCTATAGGCGTATGAAAGCGACTTCATTACCGCCTGATTAGCCGTTCTAAATAACTTACTCTTTGCACCTCTGTAACCTTTTGCAAGCTTTAATATCTTCTTATGTCTTGCACGGGTTTTTACTGCGCCTTTAACTCTTGCCATATCTGTAAATTCCTTTCTAACTTAATAAAATTTTAATCCGCGTATCAAAAGCGGAACGTAACTCGAGCCGGCCGCTAACCGCCGACTGAACGATCGAAGTTCGTTATGCGCCCACGTCGAATATCGACGCCCGACGAAAAAACGACCCGCTAACTCTTATTTATAAGGTATCATACCCTTTATCGTAGCCGCGTTAGCCTTTGCGAGATAACCCATCTTTCTGAGTTTCCTTTTTCTCTTAGTTGTCTTTTTGTTCAATATATGGCTCCTGTAAGCCTTACCTCTTTTTAATTTACCATGCTTTGTTACGCCAAAACGCTTTGCAGCGCCTCTATGTGTTTTAATTTTAGGCATTTTCTTTTCTCCTTCCGTTTTATGGTTTGATAAATCAACCTGCATATCAAAACTAAGTTGAATAAACCCGGCAAATAGCCCGGTTATGTTATTTTAATGCAAAGTATGCATAAAAATCCTCTTTATACTAAGCCTAAACGACTCAGTTCTTCTTAGGTGTTATAAACATAGCCATATTTCTGCCTTCCATCTTTATTCCCTTATCGACCTCGCCGAACTCCTGGGCTGCGTCGCGGAATCTCAGCAGCAATTCTTTTCCGAGAGACGAATGCGTTATCTCGCGTCCTCTGAATCTTACCGTGACCTTAACCTTATCTCCCGACTTCAAAAACTTGATAGCCGCCTTGACTTTTGTGTTAAAGTCGTGATCATCAATATTGGGACTAAGTCTTACCTCTTTTACCGCAACAACTCTCTGATTCTTGCGGTTCTCCTTTTCGCGCTTAGCAAGTTCGAATTTGTGCTTACCGTAATCCATAATCTTGCATACCGGCGGTTTTGCCTGCGGCGCAATCTTTACCAAATCAAGGTTCTTTTCGTCCGCGCGTCTCTGAGCCTCGGCTATAGAAACAATACCGAGCTGTTCGCCGTCCGAACCGATAAGTCTTACTTCCTTGTCCCTGATCTCTTCATTGATCATCAAATCTTTCTTAGCTATAAAAAACACCTCCCAATATGGTTAAGCTCCGCAAAAAAAGCGGAGTACTTGAAGTACGCCGCATAATCCCTACTATTTCAGAAACGATAATATTTGAATAAGACAATCGCCCGCAAACTCTCACGGTCGAAACTTTATATCAAAAATATTAATGTTTCCCTTTTACATGAACCGACGTTAACGTCTATTCTGCTCAGGGGAGAAGCGGCAGCTTCTGCTTTACTGGTACATATTAGCGCAACGCTTTAGTTTTGTCAAGGACTTTTTTCAATTTTTTTATTTTTATTCAATTTGCCCATATTGATAATATCAACTCGCCATATTGTGTCTGCATTTACCACAAGATAAGATCGGCGGTATCTATTACTACATAATTTAAGTCGTTAAAACATTAAATTTTATAAATATTATTATTTGACAATTACGACATACATATAGTAAAATTTAAATGGAATGTATATATTAATAAGGAATGGAGATTCATATGATGAAAAGAAAAATCGCCGTCAATATAGTCGTATTCTTAACCGCGTTATCGGCTATATTGACTTTATTCACCAACGTATATGCCAAAGATAATGTCAGCGTATACGTAAACGACGCGAAAGTCGCGTTCGATACCGATCCGATCATTGAAAACAGCAGAACCTTGGTTCCGATGCGCGCCGTATTCGAAGCTTTGGGAGCGGACGTATCCTGGGATCAGGCAACATACACGGCGACCGCCGTTAAAGACGACACGACTATAGTGATCGCGATAGGCAGCGATATAATGGAAGTAAACGACCGCGACGAGGCTCTCGACGTGCCGGCCGCGCTCGAGGACGACAGGACCCTAGTGCCTCTTAGAGCCGTCTCTCAGGCTTTAGGTTACGAGGTCATCTGGGACGACGCCCTGAAAACTGCGTTTATAGGCTCGCATAATTATTTGGACGAGCTTAACTCTAAAATTTCGAGCATGACGCTCGAAGAAAAGATATATCAGATGATGTTTACGACTCCCGAAGCGATAACCGGCTACAGCCGCGTCACAGCCGCGGGGGAAATAACGAAAACCGCTCTTGAAAAGTATCCGGTCGGCGGACTTATATACTTCAGTCAAAACATCGAGAGTGAATCACAGATAAAGACCATGCTTGCAAACACAAAAACATACTCTAAAACGCCTTTATTTTTAGGAGTCGACGAAGAGGGCGGCCGAGTCGCAAGACTCGGCAACGCAGGGATCGGATTTCCTCAGTTCCCGGCTATGAGTACGATAGGCGCGGCCGGCGACTTAAACGCAGCTTATGAGCTTGGAACAAACTTAGGCTCGTCGCTCAGGGATTACGGCTTTAATCTTGATTTTGCTCCGGACGCGGACGTTCTCGTCTCTTCTGACAACGCGATAGGCGATCGCTCATTCGGCTCGGATCCGACGTTGGTATCCAACATGGCGGTAAGCGTGGCAAACGGTCTTCAAGACAGCGGCGTCAGCGCGACGGTAAAGCATTTTCCAGGCCATGGCGGGACTTCCGGCGATACGCACGACGGGTTCGTCATGACAAGCAGAAATTACGACGAGATGTCTCTGATGGAATTTAAGCCGTTCGAAGCGGCGGCGGAAAACGGCGTCGATTTTACCATGGTAGCCCACGTAGCCGCGCCGGCTATCACAGGCTCGGATCTGCCAAGTACGATGTCCGGCAGAATGGTTGGTATCTTAAGGTACGACTTAGGCTTCAACGGAGTTATTATAACGGACGCTCTTAACATGGGAGCGATCGCCAATAATTATACGACCAGCGCCGCCTGCGTTTCCGCGGTTCAAGCCGGAGTGGATATGCTTTTGATGCCGGTCTCTCTCGACGAAGCATACTCTTCTATCGCTAACGCGGTATCCGACGGAACGATCTCAGAGGATAGAATAGACCAAAGCATTAAACGTATATTAAACGCAAAAATGCGCAGAGGACTATTTGGTTGATAAAATATCTGTAATCATTATATATTTCCGCCTTGAAAAAGGCGGATTTATTATATTCGCAGTTTTTAGCGAGCTTATTAAAACAGCAAAAATACGAATATACGACTTTGACAAAAATTGATGATTATGATATAATTTTATAATGTACTTAATTTGAACAGCTTAAAAATTTTGCTGTTACAATAACGATCTTATATATTTATTCGGAGGTAACGAATGAGCAAAGAATACGGAAACGAAAGTATTTCCGCGCTCAAAGGCGCGGACAGGGTCAGAAAACGCCCCGAGGTAATATTTGGTTCAAAGGGCATAGAGGGCTGCGAACACTCTATGTTTGAAATACTTTCTAACTCGATCGACGAAGCGAGAGAGGGATTCGGTTCTAAGATATACGTGACGAGATATCGCGATCATTCTATCGAGGTAGAGGATTTTGGACGCGGTATTCCTGTTGAATATAACGAAAAAGAAGGCAGATACAACTGGGAACTCGTATTCTGCGAGCTTTACGCAGGCGGAAAATACAAGAATAACAGCGGCGGCAACTATGAATTCAGCCTTGGATTGAACGGACTCGGCGCCTGCGCCACTCAGTACAGCTCTGAATATATGGACGTCCTCATCCTAAGAGACGGTTACAAATTCGAGCTCCATTTTGAAAAAGGCGAAAACATAGGCGGCTTAAAGAAGACGAAGTACCGGCACAGGCACACCGGCAGTAAAATTCGATGGAAACCGGACCTCGAGGTATTCACCGAAATAGATATTCCGCTTGATCACTATAAGAGCGTTCTTAAAAGACAAGCCGTAGTAAATCCGGGAATTGAGTTCATACTTAAAAACGAGCTTGAAAACGGCGAATTTGAAGAGTTTAATTATTACTACGAAAACGGCATAGCCGACTATGTAAAAGAATTATCGGACGGGAAGGAGCTCACCCCGGTTCAGTATATCGAAGCCGAGCGCGTCGGACGCGACCGCGACGATTTGGAAGATTACAAAGTAAAAATGAGCTTCGCATTTTGTTTTAACAATATTAACAACGTAATCGAATATTATCACAATTCAAGCTTTTTGGAATACGGAGGCTCGCCTGACAAGGCGGTCAGAAACGCGTTTGTATACGCAATAGATCAATACTTAAAGCAGAATAACAAATACAATAAGAACGAATCAAAGGTACAATTCGCCGATATTCAGGATAGTTTGATACTTGTCGGCAGTTCTCTGTCAACCGTTACAAGCTATGAGAATCAAACAAAAAAAGCGATAACCAATAAGTTCATTCAGGACGCGATGACCGAGTTTTTAAGAGCGCAGCTCGGGATATATTTTATCGAGAACAAAATGGACGCGGAAAAGATATGCGACCAGGTCCTCGTCAATAAACGCAGCAGAGAAACGGCCGAGCGCACCAGAATCAATGCGAAGAAAAAGCTGGGCGGAAATCTCGACGTGACGAACAGAGTCAAGAAGTTCGTGGACTGCCGTAGTAAGGACGTTAGCAAGCGCGAGGTGTATATAGTCGAGGGCGACTCGGCGCTCGGCGCTTGTAAGCTGGGTCGCGACAGCGAGTTTCAGGCCATTATTCCATTAAGGGGAAAGATACTGAATTGTCTTAAAGCGGAATATGATAAGATCTTTAAGAGCGAGGTCATCGTCGATCTTTTAAAGGTTTTGGGCTGCGGCATAGAGATAAAATCCAAACACAACAAAGACCTGAGTTCTTTCGACCTTAATAATCTCAGATGGAACAAGGTGATAATATGCACAGACGCCGACGTGGACGGCTTCCAGATAAGGACGCTCGTGCTGACTATGATCTACAGGCTGATGCCCACCCTCATCGACAAAGGTTACGTATATATAGCCGAGTCCCCGTTATATGAGATAAACACTAAAAACAAGACCTATTTCGCATTCAACGAAAATGAAAAAACTCAGATACTAAACCGGCTTGAGGGCAAAAAATACACGATCCAGCGCAGCAAAGGTCTGGGCGAGAATCAGCCGGACATGATGTGGGAGACGACGATGAATCCCGAGACGAGACGACTTATACGCGTTATGCCCGACGACGTTACTAAAACGCAGGAAATGTTCGACCTGCTTTTAGGAGACAACTTAAGCGGCAGGAAGGAACACATAGCGAGCGAAGGCTATAAGTTCCTTGATATGACGGACGTATCATAATTTATGGTCGTCAAATAAAGTTAAACGGAGTAATAGATAAATATGAAAAAACCAATAATAGAACAACAGCAGATCACGGATACTCTTGAGCAAAATTATATGCCGTATGCGATGAGCGTTATAATCTCCAGAGCTATCCCCGAGATCGACGGTTTTAAACCGTCGCACAGAAAGCTGCTATACACCATGTATAAAATGGGGCTTTTGACCGGAGCGAGAACCAAATCGGCGAACGTGGTTGGTCAGACGATGCGACTTAATCCACACGGCGACGCCGCAATATATGAGACTATGGTCAGGCTCACAGAAGGAAACGGGGCTCTTTTGCTGCCGTTAGTCGATTCCAAAGGCAATTTCGGACGGCAGTATTCCCGCGATATGGCTTACGCAGCCTCAAGATACACCGAGGTCAAGCTCGCCAAAGTATGTTCGGAGATATTCAAGGACATGGACAAAAACACTATCGATTTTGTCGATAACTACGACGGAAGCGCTAAAGAGCCAACGCTTCTGCCGACCACGTTCCCCAACATACTCGCCAATCCCAACCAAGGTATAGCCGTAGGTATGGCGTCTAACATATGCAGTTTTAATTTAATAGAGCTGTGCGACGCGACGATAGCTCTGATGCACGACCCGGAAACCGATATAACCGATATTTTAAAGGCGCCGGACTTTCCTACCGGCGGCGAACTTATCTACAACCGCGATACAATGCGTGAGATTTATAAAACCGGCCGCGGTTCGTTTAAAGTCAGGGCAAAATACGAATATGATAAGAAAAACAACTGTATAGAAATTAATGAGATACCTTACACCACCACAGTCGAAGTCATAATAGAAAAGATCGTCGATCTTATAAAAAACGGAAAGATAAAAGAAATATCGGACATACGCGACGAAACCGACTTAAAAGGTATGAAGCTGACTATAGACTTAAAGCGCGGAACGGATCCCGAAATGCTTATGGCTAAGCTATTTAAGATGACCTCTCTCTGCGACAGCTTCGGTTGTAATTTTAACGTGCTGATCGAAGGCTCTCCCATGGTTCTTGGCGTAAACGACATAATATCCGAATGGCTCAGATTCAGAACGTCCTGTATCAAACGTTCGCTCTCCTATGATATTGAAAAAAAGAGCGACAAACTACATCTGCTCGAAGGACTCGAACTGATACTCTTGGACATAGACAAGGCGATAAAGATCGTTCGCGAGACCGAAGACGACTCTATGGTAGTTCCTAACCTTATGAGCGGCTTTGGCATAACCGAACTTCAAGCCGAGTATGTAGCCGAGATCAAGCTCAGAAACCTCAATAAGGATTATATACTTAAGCGCACCGCCGAAATAGAGACTCTGAAAAATGAGATAGAGCAGCTTAAATCAACTCTTGCAAGCAAAGCTAAGATTAACAAGCTGATCGAAAAACAGTTAAAAGAAGTCGCTAAAAAATACGGTTCTGAAAGAAGAACTTCTATAGTCGCAGAAGAAAGCATAGAGGTTCCGACAGAGGAAACGTTTATCGAAGATTACGCCGTAAAGCTGTTTAGAACAAAGCACGGCTATGTTAAAAAAATCTCTCTCGTCTCTTTGCGTTCGAGCGGCGAGCAGAAGCTCAAAGAGGACGACGCCATTATTCAGGAATGCGAGGCGAACAACTCGAGCGAGGTTCTCTTCTTCGCCAAAAACGGAGACGTATTTAAGATGAAGGCTTATGAGATCCCCGACAGCAAAGCGAGCCTGCTCGGCGAATATATTCAAAATCTTGTCGGAACGACCGATAAAGAAGAGATCGTAGGAATGGCCGCGACCGACGATTTCAGCGGCGATCTCCTCTTCTGTTTTGAAAACGGTAAGGTCGCTAAAGTTCCTCTCAGCGCATATATGACCAAGTCAAACAGGAAAAAGCTCTCCGGCGGATTTTCTGTAAAGTCTCCTCTGGTCAGGATGTTTGTTCTCGGAGACGAAAATGTAGACCTGATACTGAGGGGAGATAACGGCAGGGCCTTACTCTTTAACACCGATAAGATACCTCTTAAAACCACTAGGACGACGCAGGGCGTAAACGCGCTTACGAGTAAGAAAGACAGTAAGCTAAGTTCGGTCGAAACGCTTGAAGAAACGGATATTAAGAATTTAAAGAGATTTAAAACAAAAAATATTCCAGCGGTCGGAGCTATAGTCCGTCCCGAAGATCTGGGTATAGAACAAATAGGTATTGATTTAGATTAATTTTAAAGTAAATATTATTATTTATTTGAACCGTCGTTTTTCGGCGGTTTTTATTTATTGAGCGCACACTGGACTCTTACTCGAGTATATAGGCTAACTTCCAACGAACTTTGTACGCCCGGCGTCTAAGTTCTGTATAGGGCGATTCAGCTTATACTTAGGCGTCGGGCTCAACGCGCTATAAAAGATAAACGACGATTTAAATTCGCTCTATGATCGCGTGCAGAGTAATAAAAGGAGATACGCCGCAGCGTATCTCCAGTCTAAATAATTATTTCCAGTTTTCCCATTCTATCTCAACGTCATTGTCGTCAAGATAATAATCATGAGTGATCGTCGCTTCAAGCACAATTACATAATACCACTTATCGCTCTCGAGATCGTTATACGGATTGAAGTTCAGCGACTTGACATATTCCTCCGAAGGATTCCTTCCGAGAATCTTATTCACAACAGTCATTACTTCGGCTCTTGTAATGTCGTTCTCAGCGCGGAATGTTCCGTCTTCGTAGCCCTCGACGAGCTCCGCCTCGCAAAGCGCAAGGATTTCGTCATACGCCCAATGATCCATGTTAAGATCGGAGAATATATTGGTTGCATCCGTCTCAGTCAAGCCGACAAATCTGTATATCAAAGCTGCAAACTCGGCGCGTGTCAAATTCTGCTCCGGTTTGAACTCTCCGTCAGGATAGCCGTAAATAACGCCTTGATCCGCCATATATTCTATCTCGGTAACGGACCAACGATCAGACGAAACATCCGGGAATACGTCGCCTCTCGATGCAAACGGTTCTTCATAATTCTTATTCTTTATACGATAGAGAATAGCCGCCATCTCTTCGCGGGTTATCGCGCCGTCCGGCTGTACGCTGCCGTCGGGATATCCGTTGATATAGCCGATATGCGTAGGATGTTCGTTGCCGAAAATATCTACAGTATACCTTCTTGTGTTATCCTCGGTCGTATCTCCGCCGGAGCTTCCTCCGCTACTACCGCCGCCGAAACCGCCTGCGCCTCCTCCGCCGCCTACATATTCAACGGTGGGCACCGTATATCTATATTCGCCTACCCTGCCGTAAACTCCGTTTAGACAACCGGCTTGATTATCGTTCATGCACTCTAAGCACTCGCCGCAAGCGCTAAAGTATACCGCCTTAACCGTCGCAGACTCATTCAGCGTAAGTTGTTCTCCTGCATACGCAAATCTGCCGGTATTCTGCGGATCCGAAGGATCGCTTCCGTCCAACGTATAATACAGAATGATATTCTCATCGTCCGGGTAATCGTTTATGATGGTATACGAAGTACCTCGGCTAAACTCGGTATCGCCCGCCCCCTCCAGCGAGGTAACCGGAACCTTAAGGTGTATAAAGTCGATATAGAACACGCTGTCGCTGTTAGGTATTCTTCCATTTTCATCTACGAGCCATGCCGTAATTGTTATATCATCCATAGCGGTACTCGGCATTATCGGACTGGCGTTGTCGTATACAAGTTCGCCAGTCGTCGCAGTAGTCCCGTCGGTTCTTGTGTATGTATAGTAGTAGTGTATCTCCGCGTTATTATTTTGAGAAACAAGTTTTATGCCCTCGGCGTAATCCCCTGTTCCCAATACATCCGCGCTTATCCTATCTACATCATACGGATAGCCTATATATACAGATCCGGACGACGAAGCCGCGCCTTCTATTATATAATAGTTTATAGTATTCGGACTGACTCTTCCGGTATCCTCGTTCAATACATACGCCTTAAACGACATCGTATGATCGATCTCTCTTTCCTGCCCGGTATAACGGTAATCCATTGTATCGCCGTTTGCGCGGTACATGATCGTATAGTTCTTATCTGTCGGCGCTCGACCATCCAGCTCAATTCTTGTCGTAGGTACGGGCGTGTCGGAATATCTTCCCGACGGAAGCGTGATCACCGGCGCGAGCGGTATGAAGTTATATACATAACTTACCGTTTCGCTGTATGTCCCGTCTTTTGTTGAACGAATCTGCAGGATAGCGTCGTCCTTCAGAGCGATCTCTCCGCCGTCGTAAACTACCCATTCGCCGCTGTTGTCAAACATATACTCTATTTGATCGCCAGAATTGAGCGAATATAATTTGATCAGCAGCAAATTATTATTTCCGTCTATATTTATTTCATCATATGTTCCGGTATCCTTATCCGCATACGGCGCGCACAAAGCGCTCGGGTCGTCGCTAAGCTGATATACGTAATTATTGGGATCGCTTGATATTCCGTCAAGCTCCGCCCAAATCTCAAGCTGAGCCGGAGACGATATCGTCCCTCTATTCTCGGATCCAAGCAATTCTGTACACTCCGCGTCTTTATATGCGTTTCCGGCGTCGGTATCAATATAGAAAACTCCGTCGTCGCATATAAACTCATTTTCAAATCCATTTATGGTGTAATGTACCGTACTTCCCGTAACGGCTTCCACCGGCACGACTGGAAGCTTATCGCCGCTTATTTCTGAACTCGGCGCCGCCTTTGGCGCTTCCGGGGTTATAACGTACTCAAATATTGCGACGTCGCTCTTGATTCCGAATTCATTCACAGCCACCGCTTTGATCGTCGTTTTTCCTTTAAGCTCTATAGACTCTCCGTCATATTTAAACGTTCCTTCCGTATTCGGCTGCGGATCCGGGAAGAATTCGTCGCCGTAACCTATAGTATAATATATCTCCGTACCGCTCGGTATTGGTATAAACTGCGTCGAATAACCGACCTCGTCGCCTATTTCTCTCTCGTATCGTCCCGGCAGCAGAGTCGTAAGCGGTCTTGCCGGTCTTACAGTCACTATATCGTAAGAATGAGTAACAACGTCCGAATACGCCATGCCGTCCTTCCTGACCACAGCGGATATTACCGTGTAATCAGTTATTGTGATGGTCGCCGCGTCCGAAGCGTCGTCGGCCTTGATCGCCGTAGAACTCGTTATCGGATCGGAGCCGTCGGTGGTATAGAACAACTCGAATCTCTCAGTCGTGTCGTTGGCGCTCTCAGGGCAGTAGATCGTTATACTGTCTGCGTTTGTAAACTGCGTACTCTCAGGCGCGAAAGCGGGCGGGAGCGGTTTTATTCTATATGTAAAAGTATATTCTTCTCCCTCAACGCCGTTTTCATCGACCGCTTTAGCAATTATATCGGTATCGGCGTCTATAACAAGCGTCCCTTCATAGTCGAGCCATGTGTTTCCGCCGTCAATACTGTATAATATCTTATTGCCGGGATCGTTAGGTGTGAGCGTAACGTTTACGCTGCCCTCGTACACGCCCGAAGGATAAAACGCATCTATTCCGTAATCGTCATAGAAGTTGAACAAATACCAGTATGACGATATATAACTCCACTGATCGTCGTATTCGGCCGCAGCGCGAAGAGTGGCGTCGTCCGCTATCACGATCGGAGTCCCAACATATTCTATTCCATTGGTTATAGGATCCGAACCGTCGAGGGTGTAGTATATACGGGCGCCCTCGGTCTCAGTCGTGAGCGTTACGTCTATCTTGGAGTCGTACTGACCAGAAGGATGGCTTGCTACTACGCCCGCGGGTCTTATCCCCAGATAATACCATGCAACGTCGCTGAACTCTCCCATCTTACTCGTCATGAGTCTCACCGTGCGAGTGCGGTCTATATCTATAGTCTGCGTACTCTTCTCCACTCTTACCCATTCGGTCTCAGGATCTGTTCCTATCACGGGATCGTCCGAATCCGCGCTCTCTGAGAACGTATAATATACTTCGCTGTCGTCCGCAATATTACCAAACTCGCTCTTATCCGAAACGTATACTGCGTATGGACTGTTTTCAACATAAATATTAGGTATCAGTTCTCTATTGATGTCGAACAAATACGGAGCGTTCGGTATTATCTGATAGTTATAGCTTACCGTATTACTCTCCCGACCGTCTGAATCTCTGAGAGCGTAACATCTGATCTCAGTCGTTCTCTCTATCTCGATCGGACCTGTATACTCTATGCGGGTCTGGCTCGTTTTCGGATCAGTTCCATCTATGGTATAATATATCGTGCAACCGTCCTCAGCTGTGAGCGTAACGCTCTGGCTCGAAGTATACGCGCCCGAGATTGGGTCGGCCACAGGCGGAGTCGGTCTCGCTTTATCGTCGATTATGATATGATGATAGCCACCGTTTATAGTGTTGAATCTAAACGTCTGCGAATACTCGTCGGTCGTATTTTTTGCAAAAAGTTCAAGCGAGAATTCGTCGGCGCTGTCGACGTCGATAAATACGTCCGTGCTTCCCGTTCTTAGCGGAGTCAGAGGTAATTTGCAAAGGTTGTACCAAAGCTGATCGTCCGACTTCTGCGGCAGATATTCTCCGCTGAAAAACACAGTTATGTATGCGGTGTTATAGGTTTTTCCGTTCACATCCTGAGTTCCGCTACCTTGTCTGTAGACATAGTATCCAATTTCCTGAGGAACGTCCTCTACCGGCGTGTCGCCGACTTCTTCGTCTTCATTACCTGAAGACGGAATATTATTATCCGGGATCGTGTAGTCGATCGGCCCGGATGCGTCGGACGCATAAGCGAAATATTCAGGATCGAAATAGATCTTCACGGTATAACCGTTCATATCATACTGCGGCTCCAGATGCTCGCCGTTTTCATAATCGCCCTTATTGGGATTATCTACGGCAAAGTATATGTCGGCTGTATCGCCCATATATACCGTGCTTACGTTGGTAGTCTCGGTCGGGTTCTCACCCTGAGCGTGGAGATATACCGTTCGCTGTTCTTTTTCGTTATCGACCGCAAAAACATTTATTTGTAATACTGAAGCAAGCATTATAAAGGCTAATGCGAACGATAATATTTTTTTTGGGATCATAATAAACTCTCCTTTTTAATTAATATCATCTGTATAATAAAACTATATAATATTTTGTCCTCTCTCAAAGCATATAACCTATTGTAATTACTAAAGTTATATGCCTCGAGAGAGGGCGGAGCTTTGCTCCGCCTCCCTTAAGATGTCGACGAATATCGCTTACTTACCCCAGGACACAAGTACCATCGCAACGTCCTTGGAATCTATCTTTCCGTCGCGATTGAGGTCATACTTCGCGTAGTCGGACTCTGCCGTAACGTCGTTCGTCGTTCCGAAATAGGATACTACCGCAGACAGGTCGTAGATGTCTATAACGTTGTTCATCACTATATCGCCCGCGAGGTAATTTACGGTCGCCATACTGCTGTCGTTACCTATCTCTACTACCGTCGCCGTATCTTTTACGTTGTTCCAGAAGTTCAGCGTCTTGTCGCCGGTCATCGTTACCGTGTAGCGAGCCGTTCTGTAGCCCTCGCCCTCGATTGTCACCGTGTACGCGGTGTTCTCCGCGAGATCTTCGGTGAAGCTGTAGCTGTTATCGCTCAACGCTATTGAACCGTTCTCCTCATCGCTGCCGAACTTCTTAACTATAGGTGCCTCAAGGTCGCCGCCGCTGATCGTCGCAGTCATATCTTGATATGCAGACGCGTTATCGGATATGCTGTTGTTGAAGTCGATGTTAACCGCGAGGGTGTTCTTCGGTACGTTGATCTGGAAGTTTCCGATCTCGCCCGCAACCTCCGTGCTCTCTACGATGTTATCGTCGATCCTCTGGTTTATGAGATTTGTATCTCCTGTGATGGATATCGTTCCCGTTCCATATCCGCCGAGCGTCAGCGTTCCGAGCTTAATAGAAGTTCCGCTCGCGTCGTTAACTTCATCGGCTCCGCCTTCTTCTCTTATCAAATAACGTCCGCTTCCCTCATACTTTTCTTCGATCACCCAGTTTGCAATAGCGGGCGTGAAGTCAATTATCTCGACGTTCTCGCCTTCTTCCAGATCGCTAAGCGCAAATGTCAGATCTACCGCTACGAGGTTTTCTATAAGCGCGGTCTCCTCGCGCGTATCATTCGTATAGCCGTTTAGATATACGTCGATCTGATTGGTCGCGTTACCGTTATCGTCTAATACCTGCTCAAACATCACGCTCTTATATATATCAGCCGCGTCCTGTATGTACACAAGATCTGCAAGCGAACCATCTTCGTTTACAGTCGAATAGTAGCTGCTGAGCGTCAGTTTACCGCTTGTACCCAAGATAGTGTCAAGGTCGGGATTCTCCGTTCCCCAATAGTTATTGGAAATGTCTACTACCGCTCCATCACTGAAATAATTTGTGTAGATTGGCGAAGAGGTGAAATCATAGAACTGATTTCCGGTAACGGTTATGTTTCCATTAGTTAAAATACGTACTCCATTGAAAGTATTGTTTGTTATATCTACATCCTGCATACCTGTATAATTGATCGCCATCGATCTTCTTGTGTCGTTTTCAAGAGGACTGAACGTACAATTATTAATTACGCCAGTGCTCATTGCCGGGAATATTCCCATTGTGTTTGTCTGAATATTACAATTATCTAATACAATATTCGTATTAGAGTTTGGTATCCAGATCAATCCAAACTCGCCGCCTATTCCCGTAACAGTATCGTCGTATGCTCCATATAACTCGCAATTCTTTACAGTTATATTATTACCCTGTATCCAAACATTTCCATATACGTTTCCTATCGCCTCGCTGCGTCCGCCCTCATATTTAAGATTTATACCGTCGAGCGTCGCTCCATCGGCCGTTATTTTTATTGTTTTGGTAAATACAACGTCTTCTCCGCCTTTCAGCGTGATCGCTTTATCTACTACTATATCCTCGTCATATGTACCAGACGAAATTTCTATCGTTTCGCCAGGCTCTGCATCTACAAGCGCTTTTTCAAGACTTGAATAAGTTTTATTGCCATTGATAAAGTTTCCATTATACACGCTCAAATTATCTTCTGCGCCATTTACAGTATTTCCAGTAATATTAGCTCCATAATTAGTAAGCGTTCCATCTACATATACGCCGCCAGCACTTGTTACTGCAGAGTTATTTTGAATTGTACAGCCTGCTTCAAGAGTAAGACTCTCATTATTCCAAGAGCACACGCCGCCGCCGCTGGAGCTTATTGCCTCATTGTTTTCTATAACAGCAGAACTTCCTATTAAACAATTTCCACCCGGTGAGGATTCATTAGTTTTATAATTATAAACCCCTCCTCCCGCGTTCGATGTATTATTTGTAATCGTGCCGTAAATTTCAAAATCTCCACCGCCATATACGCCGCCGCCTTGATTTACCGAACTGTTATAAGAAATTACACTATTTTCGTCCATATAAAAATGGCCGTTGCACCACACACCGCCGCCATATTTACCTGTAGCTGTATTGTTTGATACGGTTGTGCCAATCAAAGTAAGCGTTTTTGTAATTTCTCCATTGTCAACTTTATTATAATCCTGAAGATATATCCCTCCGCCTAAAGACCTTTTGTTATACTCAATTAAACAATTTTTCAACGTAACGCTTTCAGATGTATATATGCCGCCCTTTGTATTATACGAAATAGTCGCATTACTTGCTTCAAACACCCCAAGGTTACGAACGCCAACGCAGTCATTCTTTGTAATAATTCCTCCAGTCATATAAAAATCGCCGAAATTATCCACTGCTCCACCGTTTGCATTTGTTGTTACATTACTTTCTATTGTTCCAGCTGTCATATTAACAGTTCCGCAGTTACTTACTGCGCCGCCGAAACATGTACTTGAACCGCTTCCGTGAGATAAAGTATTATTGTTATTAGTAAGTATTGCTCCCTCGCCTATTGTTAATATACCTTGATCTTTATCAGTTGCAGTGTTGATCCCAACGTCTCTAACTCCGACTCCAACCAAAGCGCTTTGAGCTTCTATATTCTCCCCATCACCGTCAAGCGTAATGTTTTCTAACGTAAGATTACCTTCAACATCAAAAAGATACCCCGCAAATTCTGAACCGCGCATAATCTTTTGACCTGTGAGCGTAATGTTTTGACTTTCGTCAATCACAATGGTACTGTCTATTGATGTATCGGCTATCACTTCAATAGTAGTCGTCTCGCTTCCTGCGGCTGTAATTGCATCTACAAGAGTGGGATATGTTTGCTCTCCTATCCGCGCTACGTCGCCGTCGGCAAAGACTGGAATACAACCAATCGCCAGAATCGCAACTCCAGCAATTATACCGGATAAAACTTTTCTAAATTTCATTATGGTTTCCTCCATTTCTTTCTCACGAGGAGGACGTTTTATAGTCCTCCCTACCCACATGAATTTTATAGAATTTTTTATTATTTAATTATTTTTATCGTATTACTTACCCCAAGATACAAGTACCATAGCTACGTCCTTGGAATCTATCTTACCGTCTCGGTTTAAGTCGTACTTAGCGTAGTCTGACTGCGTCCCGTCAGCGTTTAGGTCGATCATTCCAAAGTAAGATACTACTGCGGACAGGTCGTAGATGTCTATAACGTTGTTCATCACTATATCGCCCGCAAGGTAATTTACGGTCGCCATACTGCTGTCGTTACCTACCTCTACTACCGTCGCCGCATCTTTGACGTTGTTCCAGAAGTTAAGCGTCTTGTCGCCGGTCATCGTTACAGTGTAACGAGTCGTTCTGTAACCCGCTCCCTCAATCGTTACCGTGTACGCGGTGTTCTCCGTGAGATCTTCGGTGAAGCTGTAGCTGTTATCGCTCAACGCTATAATATCTCCGCCTTCGCTGCCGAACGTCTTTACTATAGGAGTCGTAAGATCGCCGCCACTGATCGTCGCTTTCATATCCTGATATGCGGACGCGTTGTCGGTTATACTATTGTTGAAGTCGATGTTAACCGCGAGGGTCTTCTTAGGTACGTTGATAGTCGTATTTATAGGTTCGCCTATAACAAGATCGCCCTTAGTCTCGTCGCCGCTCGTCGAGCCGTTAAGGATATAGTCGGTAACTATATTATCTGAAAATGTTGTTGCATGAACCGCGTTATAGTCTTCAGCCGCGCCATCTACTCCGAAATCTATCTTTCCATAGCCTGTAAACTTGATCTGGGCGAGAACGACGCTGGCGCCGCTTCCGCTGGGCGACGTCTGTCCGTCGAAGTTGAACATATAGCGGTCTTGATGCGTCGGATCCGCCGAATAGCTCACATCGCCGTAAGGGATCAATTCATATGCTACAGCGTTATTCTCGCTTGTAAACGTAAACGCCAGCTGCGCAGAAGTAAGACGATTGATCACTTCGTCGTCAGTCGCAGAAACAACAATATTGTACAAGGTCTCGTCGTTCTCGTCAACCTTTTCAAAACCAACCGTTACAGACTCAGTTATGTTGTCGTCCTCTACGACCACAAACTTACCGTCCTGACCGCTTGTAAGCTTGAGATTGTCGGCTAAGTAGCCGTTTTCAACTATGGTCTCATCCGTGAAAGCGCCCCCGTTGATAAATCCCGAGAGGTTTTCACTTATAATTCTGCCGTTATAATCGCCGCCGCTCAGTATAACGTTTACCAGCTTTATCGCCTCCGGCGGATTATTTTGAGGGTTCAGCTGATATACCGCCGCGGAGCCGTTAAACGTACCGCCGGTCACAGTCACGTTAATCGGGAGCGTTGTGGTGTGCTGTGCAATAGCGAGCGCCGCGTTAGCCGTTGTGGAACCGTTTCCGTTCGGCTCATAATCGATCTCACCGAATCCGCCGATCACTTCGCTGTTTTCTATATTTAATACTCCCGCGCGTATCTCAATACCGGCGCTTCCGTCTTCCGTACATGAGATCTGCGAATCCTTAATCGTCGTGTCGGCATATCCGGCAAGATACATACCGTTGCCATCGCTCACTATAGTCGCTCCGTCAAGAGTTATCACAGGGCAATTACTTTGATTTTTGATGCTGCCGTTGACATAAAGACCGTGTCCCGCAGCGCCAGTTCTATCTAAAACGCTTACCAATGTTCCGTATACGTTCGCTTTCATTCCATAATTAGCGTCGTCATTTTGATCTATAAACAGCCCGCTCCAACCTTTGGATGTAACGTTCTCGCCGATAGTGACTACGCTATAGTCGGCTATATCCGCGTTTGATCCATACATCATGATCGGAGAATAATAAGGCGACTCCTCATAAATCGTTCCGGTACCGGTGACATTCAATTCGCCGCCATAAACCTGAAAACAGTTATTTGCCGCAAATCCTATATTATGACCGTTAAGATCCACAGTCAGACTCGAAACGCCGCCGTTACCTACAAGGATCTTATCGCAATTTTCTACGTCGGCTGCAAGAACGATCGTATCGCCGGCTTGCGCCGCGTCAAGCGCCGCGCTGAAGGAAGTATATCCCTTTTCTCCAATTCTTGCCGCGACGTTGCTGAAACTCTCTTCTCTGTCGTTTACCGTAGCTTCCACGCTAAGCTCGCCGTTTGTCTTGTGCGTCTCGTCATAAAATGCTCCGGCAGCCGTCAACGTCTCAGTAATATCGGCGCTTTCGCCGTCTTTTTGTGTCACAACCGCGCTTTCTACATTTGCAACGCTATTTTCTATCGCAGTCGTAACATTTCCGTTAGTTAAAACCGTTCCGGCAATACCGCCTATCTCTCCTGCATTTTCAGGATCTGCGGCGGTCAGCTCTATGCTTCCTTCATATGTGCAGTTTATAATCTTGTTTCCGTAATGAAGTATTCCGGTTATACCTCCGACGTCGCATGTGGAACCGCTCACATCTATCGCTACGTCGCAATCTTGTATAACTTTATCTCCTTCGCCAATGAATCCTATAAGACCGCCTACGTATGTTCTGTAAATACCGCTCTCAGCTTTTACATAGCTGTTGTCGTCGCCGATAACGTCGATGTTGATGAGATCCGCGTATGCGTTTTTACCAAACGCGCCTCCGACATAAGCAAATCCGTCAACTTCGATTAAACCTCTTACAGTAATATTACTGTATTTAGTCGTATACGGAGTTCCCGCCACAACGCCGACGTCTAAATAACCTTCTACGGATGCGTTCTCGACAGTGAAGTCGTAGATCTCTCCACGCGCAGTAAATCCAAATAAACCAATGTCGCTGTTATTTCCGGTTATATTCAGATTACTGATAACATGTCCTGCTCCGTTAAAAACGCCGCTGAACGCAGATCCGTCTCTGCCTATCGGCGTCCACTCGTAATCCGCCAAGTCGATATCGTCGCCGAGCGTTACCGTTTTACCGCTGAAAGAATCTTGGCTGATTTCATCCGCCGTACCGTTTACTATCTGCGCAAGACCTGCCAGCTTGGCCGCCGTAT
>CAJFTO010000029.1 GCA_904419955.1 Candidatus Roslinia caecavium
CGGGCTGGAAATTCAGCGAATACGAGATGCGCGGCGTTCCGGTCAGGATCGAACTTGGCCCTAAGGATATAGAGAAGAATCAGGCAGTTCTGGTCAGCCGCCTCGACCGAAGCAAAAAATTTGTTTCGCTCGACAATATCGAGGAAGAGCTAAACGCTTTCCTAAGCGAGATCCAAGCCGGTATGTATGAAGCCGCTTTGAAAAACAGAGAGAGCAAAACGTATACCGCCGAAAACTACGACGAGTTCAAAAGGATCTTATCCGAAGGCAACGGTTTTATCAAAGCTATGTGGTGCGGCGACGAAGCCTGCGAGCTGAAGATCAAGGAGGACACGACGGCTACCTCAAGGTGTATCCCGTTCGAGCAGGAAAAGATTTCCGACCATTGTATTTGCTGCGGAAAACCCGCGGATAAAATGGTATATTGGGGCAAAGCGTATTAATCGCATTTTACGATTGTCGTCTTTCGCTTTAAGCCGATATATTTCAAAATGATTGACGCGGATTCTTATTCTACACGCGCGTGAAAAGCTTTATATACAATAAGTCAAATCCGCGTTTGGTATAAGCCTGATAAAGGTCTATCCTCCGACTAAAAACCGCGGCGAAAAACGAAGTATTATAACCTATAAACAAAGTTAAACTATCGGAAATGGAGGCGCTCAATGTTTACAACTTTTTTTGAATCGCTGATCGACCAGTTATCGTTGCTTCGAGTAGCCGACGCTATAGATATATTATTGGTCACGGTACTCGTGTATATAGTTCTGAAATTTATACGCGACACCCATACTACCCGTCTGCTCAAAGGGGTAGTTCTGATAGTAGTTGTTGTTCAGCTTGTATATTTATTTAATTTACATGTTACGACATATATACTTTCCAAAACCATGCAGCTTGGTTTTTTCGCGCTGGTAATTATATTCCAACCGGAACTAAGACGAGCGCTTGAACAAGTCGGCAAGACGTCGCTCAGCAAATGGTTTACTACCGATCAGGGACCGGACGACATGCAGACCTTAGACGTAATAAAAGAAGTTTCGCACGCGGCGCAGCATTTGTCAAACGACAAAACGGGCGCGCTGATCGTAATAGAGAGAGGCATAAATATAGACTCAATGATAAGTTCCGGAGTTAAAATAGACGCCGTCGTCACATCAGAGCTTTTGGTCAACGTATTCGTTCCAAATACCCCGCTTCACGACGGCGCGGTCGTTATCAGGGAAAACAGACTTGCTATGGCCGCTTGCGTTCTGCCGCTTACTCAAAACCCAGACATACGTACCGAGCTGGGTACAAGGCACAGAGCCGGGATCGGCATCTCAGAAGAGGCTAACGTAATAGTTGTGATCGTATCTGAAGAAACCGGAAATATTTCCGTAGCGGTCGGAGGGATCCTTGAACGCGGCTTTAACGAAGAAACTCTTAAAGCAAAGCTGATCGATATATTTGAATTGAGTGAGAAACACGAGCACCCTAAAGCTATCCATAAGATATTCTCCAGAAAGGAGAGACATTAGTTATGAATAAGTTATTCGAAAACAATTCTGTACTAAAAATAATCTCCTTCGTTATCGCCGTTATCCTTTGGGTGTATATAATAATCGTTATAGACGCCCCGACCGAAAGGACATTCAGAGAGGTATCGATCGAAACCGTTAACACTGAAGTCCTGACCGACGCAGGTTACAGCATCGATCGTCTCTCTTCAAACGTCGCGTCTGTGCGGATCGAAGGCAGCCGCAGGGTGATCGCTAATTTTAATGAAAATAATTTGGCCGTAAAATTAGATTTTTATGGAATAAACGTATCCAGAATTAGCGAAAACGAGCCTCTCACTGTTAACCTTTCCGCATCGACTGAATTCGGCGATATACTTTCGTTTACTCCGTCGGCTGTAGACGTATACGTATCTAAGACAAACGAGAAAAAAATTGATGTAGAAGTAAATAAAACCGGTTCCTTAAACGAAGGATACAGAGAAGGCGATGTATCTCTGTCTACCCAACAAATAACGTTATCAGGAACTTCTGAAAATTTAAGCAATGTTTCAAGAGCGGAAGTATCAGTCGACCTGTCTTCTGTTAGCTCTGAAAATTACGAAGCTGAAGCAATTAGCGCTTCATCCCCAATTACTCTCTACGATCAGTCTAACAAACCTATGACGGAAAAAGACGTAAGATGGATCAATATGGATTACAAGGAAATTGATATAACATGTCCTATATATAAGGTCAAAACCGTTCCCGTCAGCGTAATATACGACTCCGGCGTCAGCGGAACATACAACGTATCGCCTTCGCAGATAACGATATACGGTCCTTACGACGCTATCGACGAAATAGAATCTTTGAGTACGGAAACAATTTACTCAAACAGCTTTAACAACAGAGGCGAAGCTGAAGTAAATTTGATAATCCCACCTGATATAAAGGTCGACGGATCGACCACGGAGGTTAAAGTAAGTGCAAATTCTAATTAATAATATCTCAATGCCGATCAAACACAGACCGGAAGACGTTTTAAGTGCCGCGCAAGAAATTGCGCGGCATAGTTCTGTATCGGCGACAAATTTCAGGATATATAAACAATCTTTGGACGCAAGACGAAAAAACAACATCCACTACGTCTATTCGGTAGTTGCGGACGCGGATCGCTTAGACCGCGAATATAAAAACATAAAGCCGCTGAGTTTAAAGGACGATTTAACCGTTCCCGTTAAAAGCATAGGCGGAACTCGGCCGGTCGTTGTAGGCATGGGGCCGGCGGGACTGTTCGCAGCGTATATCCTTGCAAAAAGCGGAAATCCTCCTCTGCTCATAGACCGCGGCGGCGCGGTCGACGAACGGATCCGTAAAATCGTCAGTTTTTGGAGCGGAGGAAAGCTTGACAAAAATACCAACGTACAATTCGGCGAGGGCGGAGCGGGTACGTTCTCGGACGGAAAGCTGAATACCGGTATAAGCGACCCGTATTGCCGTTTTGTTCTCAAAACGTTCGCAGACTTCGGCGCGCCCGACGACATTCTTTATAAGGCGAAGCCTCACATAGGCACCGATATGCTTCGAAAAGTTATTGTAAATATGCGCAATAAGTTGATAGAAATGGGCGTTGAAATAAAGTTCAACACCAGGCTTACCGACTTAAAAATATATGGCGGCAAGGTGTCCGAAATTGAACTGAACAAAAGCGAGTCTGTAAGCTGCGAAAAACTGATCCTCGCCTTGGGACACAGCGCCAGGGATACTTTTAAGACGCTCTGGCGGCGTGGCGTATATATCGAGCCAAAACCGTTCGCGTCCGGGGTCAGGATCGAGCATAAGCAATCGTTTATAAACGACATGCAATATAAAAATCTAAACTTACCTCTTCCGCCGGCCGACTACAAGCTGGTATACAACGGCAAAGATCGAAGCTGCTATTCGTTCTGCATGTGTCCCGGCGGTCAGGTCGTAAACGCGTCCTCGGAAGAAAGCCGCTTGGTCGTAAACGGAATGAGCGAACATTTAAGAGACGGTAAAAACGCCAACAGCGCGCTTGTCGTAAACGTGAGCCCCGACGATTTCGACGACGGAACTCCGTTCGGCGGCGTGGAATTTCAGCGAAAATACGAGTCTTTGGCGTTCAAACTCGGCGGCTCCGACTACACGGCGCCCGTACAACTCGCCAAAGACTTCGTTAAAAACACGGCTTCATCCGCCCCCTCCGACGTAATCCCCAGTTTTACGGGCAAAGTCAAATACACCGACCTCAGAAAATGTCTGCCGGATTTTATTTCAAAGACGCTTACCGAGGGTCTTAACGATTTTGAGCGCAGGATTAGCGGTTTCGTCTCCTGCGGTTCCGTTTTGACAGGGATAGAGACGCGGACGTCGTCGCCGGTCAGAATGACCAGAAAAGAAAACGGCGAGAGCGTAAGCGTGGGCGGGATCTATCCCTCAGGCGAAGGCGCGGGTTACGCGGGCGGAATAACGAGCGCCGCCGTAGACGGGATCCGCACGGCTATGAAAATCATAAACGGCGAACAGTTGTAAACATTGAAATCCCCGCATCCACTGCTAAAATGACTACTCTAAGTCTATCATTTATTGCAAAGCCGCATACTATATTGACTCGTCTTAGACTTATTCGACTCTTAAAATGCGATAGCGCGCATTAAAATATCCCCCGCGTTAAACGGGGGATATAATATTTTTTATTCAATTCCTGTTATACAAAATTAATTGGCAAACGGATTCTCGCCTTCATACAGGCAGCCCTTCGGACGGTTAAATTCAATATCCTTAACTCCAAGATATTTCACAACGTCGTACAGGACCTTACCCGAATGTTTGAACGCAACGCCTGCGTGATGCGGGTAATTTTTAGCGATAAGCACGTTTCTGTAGAATCTTCCCATCTCTTCAACCGCGAATACCGCGATACTTCCGAACGATTTGGGATCCACGTCTACGATCTTGCCCTCGGCGATATAGCTTCTAAGCTTGCCGTCCGCCGTGCTCTGAAGTCTGAACAAAGTAACCTCGCCCGCGCGGATCGGACCTTCGAGCGTACCTCTTGATACGTCCGGCTCGGGAAGATCCGGCTCCAAGGTTCTCTTCTGGATAAGCTGATATTTGAGCGCGTAATCCTTAAGCAGCGAAGACGCCGTATTGCCGCAGTGGAAGCCCATAAACGTATCCTTTAAGGTATATCCTGCAAACTCGTCCGGATTTGCCTCGAACATATCCTTCGGAACCGAATTGTTGATATCGAGCAGCGTCGGAGCGATACCCGTCGCGCACGCGATTATGTATTCTGTAACAGCTCCGTATATATCGGTCTCGCACGCTACCGGGATCCCCTTTGCGGTAAGTCTCGAATTTACAAAGCAGGGGCAGAAACCAAACTGCGTCTGGAACGCAGGCCAGCACTTATTAGCGAATACTACGTATTTGCTCGCGCCCTTGTTAGCCTCGTACCAGTCGAGCAAGGTGATCTCATATTGAGCGAGCTTAGGCAGGATTCCGGGATAGCAGTTTCCGTCGCCCAGCTCCTTTTCCATATCTGCAATAACGTCCGGGATTCTCTCGTCGTCCTTATGAGCGTTAAACGACGCCAAAAGATCAAGTTCCGAGTTCTCCTGTACGTTGATACCCAAATCAAACAAAGGTTTGATAGGAGCGTTACAAGCTAAGAAATCATACGGACGCGGTCCGAAAGTAATAACTTTTAACGAGCTGAGGCCGATTATAGCGCGCGCAAACGACTCGAACTCGCCTATCATGTCCGCGACCTCGTCGGGTAAACCTACGGGATAATCGGGTATGTAAGCCTTGAGATTCTTAAGAGCAAGGTTATACGACGCATTCAGCATACCGCAGTAAGCGTCGCCTCTGCCGTCGATAAGATCTTCCTGAGTCTCCTCAGCGGCCGCTACAAACATGCAGGGACCGTCAAAATTCTTACAAATATACGTCTCGGGACCCTCGGGACCAAAGTTACCAAGATATATAACGAGCGCGTTAACGCCGGCGTTTTTGACCTCGTCAACGGCTTTCAGCATATCGATCTCATTCTCTACGGTCACAGCCGCCTCATAGATATCTATGTTCTTTGCTTTACAGGCTTCTACAACCGCTTTTCTTCTTTTTTCACTGAGTTCAATCGGGAAACAGTCGCGACTTACCGCAACGATACCTAATTTAACTTCCGGAATGTTGTTAAACATCAGACCATACCTCCAAATATAAATTGATGCATAAAAAATTATATGTATTATTTTTATATTACAATTTTAATATAAAACAGGCTAATAGTCAATCCATTTTTTCATAATTTTAATAATTATTTCAATTTTAAAAGGCGCCGTTTGACTGCGGGCTTCAAAATAATATAATTTTTTCTCATTCAATTCAAATACTTTCAATCTATTACATATGAATCTAATTTTTCAATAATACTTTTTCAATAATTTAAAACAACTCAATTATACTTGCTTATAATCACCTTACTATAACTTTATTTTTGATTATTTTTATATATGTCATTTTACTTTATATATTGAAAATAAAAAACAAGAGCCCTGACAAACCATGCTATCGTCAAAACAATTATACTTGTTACAACGACTAAAACCAAAATACTTCTACCAATATTATCAACATGGTCAATCCTCAACCATGTCGGTATAATTGTAATAAAAAATTCCAGCATCATTATACCAATAACAATCATATATCTTAATATATTATTATATAGTCTATTATTATATAGTCGCTCATTTTGTTCAAAGTTATTTCTACAATTTACAATAGTATAATATATTGGCAGTCCAAACATTAACAATAACCATTCGACTATCATTATATTAGATTCAATTGCCGGTATTTTAAATATAAACAGAAATATTATTTTAACTATAAAAGATGCTATATATATGCATACCGGAATAATATTTAACAGCAACTTTTTAATTTTACACATATTATTGTCTCCGTTCGCTTGAAAAAATATTTAAGTATTGCTATGGACCATAATATATTATAACTTTATCAATCATATTGCTCGCATTCGATTCAAAATTGATCCACATCCCGTCTACTATATACCCAACACGGTTATTCGGAAGATCTTTTATCTCTGGATAACTACTGTATGTATCGACAACTAAATCTTTACTTACTCCCACAAATATTTTTTCATCGTCAAATTTATATCTTGGGTCATATACCTCTATTCTCATAAAACTATAGTTGTACTTTGCATTATCATCGTTTTTATGAAAAAATATATCATAGCCATTCTGTTTAAGCTGCAGCATATCCGAATCTAATTCTACGATATTCTCAGAACGCGCTTGCGACAATAATTCATCAAAATATTGATAACTAAATTCGCGTATCCCTAAAATTTTCATATAGTCTTTATCATTTCTCCGCTCAAACGATACCATCAAAAATACACTGATCCCGATAACGAAAATCATCAATCCTGTAATTAGGCTGTTTGAAATTTCTTTTTTCATAAGCGGTCCTCCATATTTAATAACTATGTAAAACAGTTATTTTACCTAAACCATCATTATCATACCTATACGTCTCCGTTACCTAAACTGCCCGTTCCGTCTTTACAAGGCGGTTTTGGCTGTCACAAGTATAATAATTCGCGTTTACGGCAACCGTTTCGCCTATTTCGAGTCGTCCGTTATCCTTTATACAATACTTATCAATCCAACATTTCATCTAACTATTTTTTGTCCACCTGCATTTATAATAACACATGCATACTTCAAATTATACGTTAATTTACCACAAACTTAAACTCATTTTTTTGTATAAAACATCTAATTAATTCCAATTATAAAATTCTCCTATTTTAATCAGAGTTCTAATCTAAAAATTCATACAGAGCTACGCTTTTATCGCCCTTAGAATAATTTTCAAACGTCTTTTTCAGGTCGATAACGCGCTGGTTTGAACTGCCTCTGAACCTCAAGCTCAAACTTTTCAGCTTAAGCTCGAATCGCCCGTCTATGAGTATATCGGAAATTTTAAGCAGATTTATTATATTTTCATTCTCTTCCGCATTTTTCAAAAGCTCTTCAAAGGTATAGCCCGAATATATGACTATGCTTTTTCCGAGAGATTTTATCATTCGTCCGAGCTTTAACAGCTTGTCCGCCTTACAAAACGGCTCGCCGCCCGAGAATGTGACTCCGCTAAGGAGCGGATTCTTTTTAAAATCCTCGAAAATTTTCGAGAGCGGAACGTCGTATCCTCCGCTGAAATCGTGAGTGGCCGGGTTATGACAGCCCTCGCAGCCGTGCGGGCAGCCCTGCACAAAGACGACGTATCTTATCCCCGGACCGTCTACTATAGATTCCTTTACGACCCCGGCTATCCTTATCTCTTCCGATAGTTCCGATAGATCCGCACAATTTTCTTTAAAATCATTCTCCGCCATTATAATCATCTCCCATAAATTTAAACAGGCAAGGCCGCGGCCCCGCCTGCTTTTTCTGATTATTTACTCGCCGCCTACTCGCCGTTCAACGCGCTTTTCGGCTTGAATCATTACCGGACTTATCATATATAAACGACTATCTCGCCTGTCGCGCTGAAATTTAATCTTACAAAAACGTTATCGCCTATCCCCACGTCTGTTATATCGCCGACGCTTAAGTTATTATTAGACGTATTAAATACATACACCGTACCGCCGTTTAGAACAGTTCTCTTATAACCCTCGACCGCGTTCGCTCTGATAAAGAATTTATCCGCAAACTTGTCCGTCACTTTTCCAAAAGCGGTATACAATTCGCTGAAATAGCTCTCCGCCGACAGCGCGCCGTAGTCGCCTATATTTCTTTCATAAAAACTCTCGGAGTCTATCATATCCTTAGTGATAAGCATTCTAAAGCTGCTGCACTCGCCGTTATCCAGATAGTACTGGAACACTTCTCCCGGCGAAAACGGTTTATTGCCGTTCGCGGTATTCCTCTCTGTATATCCGCTGAGCCACGAACCTGTGCTGTCCGTCGCCCCATCTGTTTTAAACGCTATCTCGGTAAGAGTTCCGCCGACGTAAGCCGTAACTCCAAGATACCTCTCGCCATCGGAGTTTATGTATACGCCCGAGTTCTGAACGACTGCGACGGCGTCGGTACTCATGACGTTTCTGACGTCGCTACCGTCCAGATATACGACGACCGCCGAGACCTTATAATCAGAAGATACGTCGAATAATCTGACATTATAGCTGAAGTCCGATATCAGATAGTCTAAGCCGACTACTCTGTAGTTCTCAAAATCCGTATTCGAGCTCGGCACAACGAATATTTTTGTAGCAGCCGTCAGTTGATATACCGAAGCGAAGGTGTTAAATCCGCCGCGGTATTTAATAGATTCCGAACTGTAGTTACAGCTAAAATCGTTAAGTCCTACGTTTCCGTAGCTATCCGTATACGTACTTATCTGACCCAAATTCGAGTCGTCTCTGAGCGTAAATTTGATAAGCGTCTGGTTTAGATTTGCAATAGCGCTTAAGTTTTTTGTACTACCGTTCAGCGCAGTCTTAGCGTTGGCCGTCGCGGTAAATGAATTACCGTCCTGGTCTATTATTCGAAGCTGAACTTCCGAACCGAACGCGCTGTCCGTACCGACCGACTGCACGTAGCCGTATCTCTCGTATGTAGAAGACGCGCTCACGGCGACGATATTACCGTTTATGTCCAGATACACGGTAACCGGCTCGTTTATATCTTTAAGCGTCTGACCTGTGTTTATGAAATACTCGCTCAGTTTATACTCCGCGCCGCCAATCCTGTAAATATTCTCCTCCGCGTTGGCGAACTCAATATCGCCATGCGCCTGGTCTGTAATTACATATATAGATATGATCGAGCCGTCAGCACTCTTTAAGACCTGTACGACCTGATTTGGATTTAGTTCGTAGTCGTCGCTAAATTCTATCTCCCTGCCGTCCTCGTACAATCTTACGCTGTCGGCCTCCTGCGTTCCTATTCTCACTCCGCCCAGATATTTATCCGAAACGACTCCGGATATTTCAGAAACGGAGCTCACGAAATAGGTAGCATAGTCGCTTATAGATATAATATCGACCGCCCCTGTTTCGTCGTTATTTATAAGTTTCAGGAATCCGCTTGAAAATTCAAGCTCGTCGGTCACTCCGACTCGGCTCATGTATTTTCCGTTATATAGGATCCTCGTCTCGGCGGTGACAGAGGCGTATCTTTCATATCCGTCTTCGTCGTAATACACCCTGTTATCATCGAGTCTCAGATAGTCGTTATATGAGATCTCAAAGGTCTGCTCCGGCTCCGCGTATGCGTAAAGCGCGGTCGCGCTGTTTCCGTCCCGCTTTACATATACCTCGGCGTTCAGCCCAAGAAAACCGCTCATATCATAATCGCCGAGCCTATAGATATTATTGTTTATCGAGAACGTATTCCCGCTCGTATTTCCTTCGCTGTATATGCTCATATAGCCGACGTCCGTGACTATTCCTTCCTCGACGTATATATTATGAAATTTGTTTAGTATGGTAGAGCCGTCGTTAGTATAACCAGCGTCCGAGCCGAACTGAGTCTGATAGATTATCTCGACGTCGAGCGAATTTGAAAACATGAGCGCGGCCTCTCCCCTGTTTAGGTTCCTGTCGCCGGTTACGTCGTCTATCCCGTCGTACAGACCGAGTCTTTGAGCGTACAAGTTAAACCCGCTCGGGTATCCGCCGTCGCTCTCCGCCATTATCGTATAACCGAGCGCCGATACCAATATCTTAGACGCTTCGTCATAGGTGATATTATCTTCTGGATTAAAATTTCTGTTTTCGTCGCCGTTTACTATCCCAAGGTTATATAGCGCGTATATCGCCCCCGCTCCCCAATAGTCGCGATCAATATCGTAAAACATTCTCGGCTGACTAACGCTCATTGTCGTATCGAGGTTGAGTATAGATGTCACAAGAGTACAAAACTCCGCCCTCGTTATATCGTTATACGGTCTGAATTCATATCTGCTGTATCCGCTGACCAAACCTAAGTTTTTCAGCTTATCCGTAGCGTCGTAGTACGGCGTATCTATACAGTCGTTAAAACCTGTGAGTCCGCTGTCGCTTGGCATAAAGTCTACGCTTGCGATACATGGCGACCACTCAACTCCGCCTATATTCTGAAACGTCATTTTGATATACTCGGCTTCGTCGGGCAGATTCTTAAGATTATATATCACCGGTATCCACCTATCCGAGCTCACCGATTTTTGGGTTATATTCGGAGTGAACTCCTGCCAGTTCTCACCGTCTACAGAATACTCGAATTTAAAATGAGACACTTCCTCGTTCTGCCTGAAATATGTATAGAACACAAAATATCCGCCTTCCGGAACAGTATACTCTATCCACTGCTCGTCGGCTGTACTGCGCATGAATACAGTGTAATCGCCCTCGAATGCATACTGATTCTCCTCGGTTATATAGCTCGTATATATCCCCTCGCTATATGCAGTCAAAACGCTCAGATCCGCACAGTCGTCGTACAGATACTCCGAGGTCGAGACGCCGACCGGAGCGGCTTCGTCAGACTCCGCATCATCTGTATTCTCAGTACCCGCCGTAGTTTCGGTAAATTCCGTAGCTTCGGCAGCTTCGGCATTCCCGACGCCGTCGTCCGCGACAGTCTCCGAAGACTCGGCGCTCTCGGTCTCGTCCGCCCATACCGCGCCGCTCATACAGCCGAACGATAACATGAGTATGAGCAAAAACGCGATAAATCTTATTCCTCTTGAATATTTCATTCTGTTATTCTCTCCTTATTATCATTCGGTCGTTATTTGATCGTTTCCTTATCAGCCGAGCTCGGTTCGTAAACCTTTGCAATATATGCTATATCTATTATATTTATAAGACCGTCGCCGTTTACGTCGGCGTTTCTGATCTCAAGCCATCTAGAGCTCTCGCTGTCAACGCCAAAATATCTTGTGACCAAGTCTAAATCCTCTTCAGTCACTCTAAGATCTCCATTCGCGTCTCCGGCAACCGGCGCGAACAACGTCGCGTCTAAATAGCCGACAAGATCTATATCCTCGGCTTCGGCTATTATTCTAAACGACGCGCCCGGCTCGTAAGAGCTTAGTATCTCTACGGTTCCGTTTTCGTCTATGGCAAGGCCTTCTATATCAGAACTCTCAACGCTGAGACTTATCGGCGCGTCAAACTCATTTCCCATACTGTCGAGTATCTTCGCGGTATACATATACGACTCCGAGTCATATTTAGGTACTACTATCTCCGTTGCTCCCTCTATTACGATTTGCTGCGGCGTAGGTTTCTCAAGCGCCGCCCGCGCCGAGGCGATAAGCGGAGTCCACCAATTTGTCGACTCTGGGAAAGTAACTTTGATATATTTATTTCCGCCAAGTCCGCTCAATGTATAGTCGCCCTGAGTCCACTTGCCGTCGGCGGTTGTATACTCGCAGCTCGCTTCGGCCGTAGTCCATGTCGCGCCGTCTAAAGACTTCTCGAAGGTAAAGTCTCTTACCTCCTCGCCCGTAAAGAAATATGAAGTCATTTTAAATTCATACATATAAGGGATCTCAAAAACCAAATACGCAGTTCCGCCGCCCGATTTCTGGTATGTAGTAAAATCGTTGTAAAATGCAGGACGGTCGCTTTCGACTATCTCGTAGAGACTCACGTTTTGTGATTCGGTCACGCTCTCAAAGTCCGCGCACTCGCTCTCCCAAACGCCGTAAGGCTCGGGCGTCTCGCTCGGCTCCGCTCCCGCCGTCGGCGTTGTCTCAGGTCTGTCTGTGGCTTCCGGCTCCTCGCTTGCGTCCGGAGACGCCGCGGGAGTTGTCGCAGGCTCTGCGCTCGAATCGGGAGACGCCGCCGGAGTAGGCTCCGCCCCTGTCGTCGCCTCTGGCTGAGCCGTAGTATCGGGATCCGGACTTTGCATAAGCTCGTCCGACTGCTTTTCCCCCGCATCGCTGCTCGCGGATACTATAATTTCATCCGCTGCGTCTGCCCGCCGATCGTATTCGTCTGCAAAAGAAATTTGAAACGACGTCGCGGCAACTATGGCCGCTATCAATAAAGCGATTTTTTTATTCATTCTCCGCCGCCTCCTCCGCGCTGTTATTGATGGTCAAAACCGAATGTAAGACCTTAGCCGCTTCGGCTCTGGTCAGATTATCCTGCGGTCTAAACATATTGTTTTCGTCGCCGTTTATTATCCCGACAGTGTAAAGACTGTCGATATATCCTACGGCGTATTCGCTTATATCGCTCTCGTCCGCAAAGTTTATATTGAGCCGGCTTGCGCTGAGCTCAAGCCCCGCGGCTTCTGCGGCTCTGACGATAACAGCCGACATTTCCTCGCGAGTTATGCTGTTATCCGGTAAAAAGGCGCCGTCCTCGTATCCGTTCACGATCCCGCATTCCGCGGCGGTCGTCACATACTGATAAAACCAATCATCGCTTGAAACGTCAATGAACTGGGGCGCGTTCTCCCCTGCGCTCAGCGCGAAGGACATAACCACGATCTTTGTAAATTCCGCCCTGGTTATCGGGTTGTTGGGTCTGAACGTCTGTTCTCCGGTCTCGTCGTCTATATAACCGTTTATTATGCCTAAATCGGACAAATAAGTTATGGCCTCGACCGCCCATTCCGCCTCGTTAAGGTCGGTAAAACCTCCGGCGTACGGAGTAGGTTCCGGCAGAGGCGACGCCGACGGCACGGTAGAAGTCGTTATGCTCGTTCCGCCGCCGCTAACTATTACGCCGCTTCCCCAGCCGCCCGAACTTCCCGAACCGCCGGAGCTACCGCCCGAACTTCCAGAATTTGTACCCGAACTTTGGCTTGTTATAGTCAAGGAAGCGCGTTTTGTTTCCGGATAGCTTTCATAACTCATATCGTCGTTTATGATAATAACGTTCGACATCTCAAACTCGACCGTTCCCGTCTGGTTCGCTGTAAAAGCGAATGTGACGAGAGTGGGTTCAAAGTCGACCGCCGTTTTATCGCTCGAAAACGCATAACGGATCCTTCCAGGCTGAGACCAGTCGGTTATATCGATACTGTTAAGGTCGTCGTATCCGCAGCTCGCTCCCTTAAACGAGAGTTTTTCAGGATCGTATGTAATCTCCGCCTCAAAGCCGAACATATTTTCAACGTCGTCGGCGTTTATATTCAAGTATACCTCGTCGCCTGTTTTTATGTCGCTAACGGGTACGCTGAGCTCTAAGACTCTTTGCCCCTCGATCTCCGTCGGGAGCGAAACAAGCTCGTCCGCGTATACCGTGCCCGACGCTGCGGCGCATGATAAGGACAAAACCATACATAGCGCTATAAAAACAGCCGAAACAGGTTTTATTACACAGCCTATTTTCATATCATATTCCCCTTAAAATAAAGTATTGAATATATGTACGCGCGGTTTTATGCGTCAGGAAACGCCGCGATCTGCCGAAAAACCAAGTCGGATCCCGCGCTTCTGCCCGCGGCGATATTCGCACCGCGCGCTATATCATACAAACGACTTCCGGAACTCAAATATTCCGGAAGTCGGATAATCAATTCATCTCAAAAAACGCCTTATAGCCTTTATACGCCATATAAACGTCAAGCTTTCCGGCAACTTCGTAAGGAGCGTGCATAGACAGCAAAGCCACGCCGCAATCAACGACTTCCATGCCCATATTGGCTACGAACTGAGCGATCGTGCCGCCGCCTCCGCAATCGACTTTACCAAGCTCGCAAACCTGCCATTTTACGGCGTTTTCGTTAAATATTTTTCTGACCGAAGCCATCAACTCGGCGCTTGCGTCGTTCGCGCCGCCCTTGCCCCTCGAACCGGTGTACTTTGTGAGCGCAAGTCCTCCGTTTACCACGGCCGAATTTCTCTTTTCGCTCACCTCGGCAAAATTAGGATCTAACGCTGTGCTGACGTCTGCCGACAGACAGGTTGAGTTCGATATAGCTTCTCTTAATTTCAGATCCGAATAGCTCGGCGAGAGCTTATCGACTATTTTTGCCATAACGTTCTCAAAATTCTTAGACTGCATGCCGGTATTGCCCATACTTCCCACTTCTTCTTTATCGACAAGCAGGCAAACCGCGGTCTTTTTTGGCTTTTTAGCGTCGAGTATCGCTCTTAAGGCCGTATAGGCGCAAACCCGGTCGTCCTGGCCGTATGCCGCGATCATGCTTCTGTCTATTCCGAGATCGCGGGCTTTAAACGCCGGCACGACCTCTATCTCCGCGCTGACGAAATCTTCTTCGACAATATCATATTTCTCGTTCAGAGCTTTTAAAATATTATATTTGACCTTCTCCTTAACGTCTTTATCCTCCGATTCGATATTACCCGCAACAAGGTTAAGACTTTCGCCCGCGATAAACTCGGAAGCTTTTTTCTGCATCTGATCCTGAGCCAAATGCGGGAGCAGATCGGTGATAACGAACACCGGATCGCCCTCGTCCTCGCCTATGCAGATAGGTATCTGCGTTCCGTCCTGCAATGCTACTATGCCGTGTATCGCAAGCGGAATGGTCGTCCACTGATACTTCTTTATTCCGCCGTAATAATGCGTCTTAAAGTAAGCCATATGTCCGTCCTCGTAAAGCGGGTTGGGCTTAAAATCAAGGCGCGGAGCGTCCACATGCGCGCCAATTACATTAGCGCCAAATTCGATATCTTCTTTGCCGATAACCGCCGCCACAAGACCCTTGCCGCGGTTGACGTCGTACACCTTGTCTCCGGGCTTGAGTTCGCTTTTTGCATCTAAATGCACAAAGCCCGCGCTCTCAAGCGCCCGCGCCGCGTCTGACGTAAACTCACGCTCTGTCTTAGCCTTTGTTATAAACTTCTTATAATCCTCGCAAAACGAAAAGACCTCTTTATTCTCCTTATCGTCGATTTCCGAAAATCTGTTTTTGTTTTCATATAATAATTCTTCCGGTTTCATGCTAACATTATCCTCCTGTTATTTATATAACTCTTTATACTTTTCATATGAATCTCTTACTCCCTCGACGTACTTCTCGGTTTCTCCAAACGGTATTTGCAACTCGCCGTCCTCGCCGAGGTATTCATCGCTATCCAGCCACTTGTTCACATTTCCGATACCGCCGTTATACGCCGCTATCGCGTAATCCAAATTACCGTCGTAATTATCCAGCAGCCAATCTAAATAATATACGCCAAGCCTGATGTTTATATCCGGGTCGTATAAATCGTCGGGCAGATCTACCTCCATATCGAGGTCGTCGGCGCAGTCTTGCGCGGTCTCCTCCTGAAGCTGCATGAGCCCATAAGCCCCCGCGCTCGATACGGCGTACTGATCAAAGTTACTTTCGGTGCGTATCACTGCATAGATCAGATATTTGTCCATATCGAACTCGTCGGCGTATTCCTTTACGATCTCCTCGTACCTGATAGGATACATATACTCGTCTATACTCCTCGATACGTCGCCGCCCGTATGCTTATGTATCAAGAACCCGGCGACTATCGCTATAACCGCGATTATACAAAGCGGAACAAGACAGCCCGACGCGCAGGACCTTTGTTTTCTTCTTCGACTTCCGCCTCTTCGCCCGCTCGTTCTTGACGCGCGTCTCGAACTCCCCGCCGAGCTGAAGCTTATGTTAGTTTCAACGGTCTGCCCATATAATTTATCATAACCAAAATCCAAGGTATTATCTCTCGTATATGTTCCTAAGCAACCACGGTTTACCAACACGCCGCTTTCACCGTTCGCCGCGGCTCTGTCAAAGTATCCGGAGGACGCTCTGCGTTTTTCATTCATATAAATACCTCGAATCAATCTTGCTTGCAATTTTCCGCAATAAATTTTTTAATATAATCCTCGACCTCGCTTTCGCTTCCGTTATTGTATAAAACTTCGTCGGCTAACCGGCAAAGCTCGTCGTCCGAAAGCTGAGCTCTCATTCTTCTTTCAACTTCCTCAGACGAACAATTATCCCTCTGCATCACTCTTTTAACGCGCAACTTACGATCCGCGACGACCGCTATCGTCTTATCGCATTTAAAAGGAAAATCAGCGCTAAACAACAGCGGAACGTCCAAAACTATCAAATCTTTGTCCGACGCGTCCGCTATCCTCTCTTTCATCGCCCTGAAAATATGCTTATGCGTGATCCTGTTCAGCTCGGCAAGCTTATTCCTATCGGAAAATACGATCCCGGCAAGTTTTTTTCGGTCTATCTCGCCGTTTGGAGCTACGACCGCGTCCGTGAAATACTCTATTACTTCATAATACGCCGCTTCTCCGCGCTTGATGACTTCACGAGATATTTTATCGGCGTCTATCACAGCCGCTCCGTTTTTTTCAAACAGCCTCGATACCGTGCTCTTTCCGGACCCTATTCCTCCGGTTATTCCTATCAATATTTTGATCGCCCCCAAACCTGAGCCGCGCGTCAATCGGCTTTTATAAACGCCGCAATTCATCCGATCTACAATTTAAATTACCATAACAAGAGCTTTGCCGTCAAATAGATCTTATACGCACGGTTTATATTGCATTATATCACAATATGCTATATATTTCAATATTTAGCAAACGATCGGCATAATAAATTTATTTGGTATCATACCAGCTCCGGCCAGCGTTTAGATCTACATTTAGCGGAACGCTGAGCTTTACCGCGTTTTCCATCTCGCTTTTTACTATCTCTTTAACTCGCTCCAGTTCGTCCGTCTTAGTCTCGACGATCAGTTCGTCGTGGACCTGCAGGATCAACTTAGAGCGCAGTTTTTCGGATTTCAAACGCCTGTAGACGTTGACCATCGCGATCTTTATTATATCCGCCGCCGTACCCTGGATCGGAGCGTTCATCGCCACCCTCTCGCCGAACGCATGAGTTATGCGGTTGCTTGATTTAAGCTCGGGCAAGTATCTTCTTCTGTTAAATTTAGTCTGCACAAACCCGTTTTTGCTTCCCTCTTCGACCATATCCTTCATAAATTTATCTACCATCGGATAAGTCTGCAAATAACTTCGGATATAGTTATCGGCCTCTTTTCTTGTTATCTTAAGATCCTGCGACAACGAAAAAGCGCCAATCCCATATACTATTCCGAAATTGACGGCCTTAGCTCTCGTCCTCATTGCAGGAGTAACCTCGTCGATAGGAACGCCGAACACCTGCGACGACGTCTGCGCGTGTATATCCACGTTATTTATAAACGCCGCGCGCATATTCTCGTCGCCCGACATATCCGCCAAAACTCTAAGCTCGATCTGGGAATAATCCGCGTCGACCAGCGTCTCGTCTTCTTTCTCGGCGACAAACATTCTTCTAAGTTCGCGTCCGATTTCCGTCCTGACCGGTATATTCTGAAGATTTGGCTCGGTACTGCTAATTCGCCCCGTAGCCGTCACAGTCTGATTAAAACTCGAATGTATCCTGCCCGTATCCGGATCTATCACCGCGAGCAAGCCTTCGACGTAGGTCGAATTCAGTTTCGTCAGCGTTCTGTACTCCATTATCAGCTCGATTATTGGATGTACTCCGATCAATTTCTTTAATATATCGACGTTGGTCGAGTATCCGGTCTTGGTCTTTCTGCCATGAGGCAGAGACAGCTTATCGAACAATATGTTTCCAAGCTGCTTAGGCGAATTGATATTAAATTCTTCTCCCGCTTCCTCATATATTTGATCGGTCAAAACGTCTATCCTTTTTTTAAGCGCGTCGCCGAACCGCTTAAGCTCTCCCTTATCGACGTACACGCCTACTATCTGCATACTCGCCAGCACCTCGATAAGCGGAAGTTCTATATCGTAATACAGCTCCGTCTGATCATTTTTCTCAAGCTCCTTTGAATAATATTCTGTAAGTCTACATATAGCATAGAGCGCATTGACGTTTTTTTGTAACCCATCATCGCCGCCGCCAAGATCCATCGCTATCTGCGCGTCGTTTCCGCTCTCTTTTCCGGAGCTCAAAGACTGACCGAAACAATCAAAAAACAAGCCGTCCAATTCGTATCTGCTCTTAGCCGGATTGCTTATATACGCGGCTATCATAACGTCGAAACCAAGATTCTCATAGCCTATTCCAAGCTTATTCAAATCTATTATGTCTTCTTTTAGATCGAACCCGATTTTTTGGATATTCGTATTTTCAAAAACCGGCTTAAAAATATCGGGTTTGAACTCTGTATACTTATAGTTTTCGCCGTCCAAAGTGTAGTATACCTTGGAGTTTTCCATGTCCAACCTATAATACAGCTTTTCGGAACGGGTTATCTCCTCGCAGGCCGCCTCTGACTTAACATAAACCGGTTCGATCGCCGGCGTCTCTTCCTCAGCGATCTGAGCCGCGTCCATAAGGTTGAGCCTTGACAAGAACGATTTAAAATTCAATCTTTTAAATATAGCCGCGAGTTCCTCTTTATTATAATCTTTTATCCTATACGACTCCAGATCGATCTCCATCGGCACGTTCCTGTCTATCGTCGCAAGCGTCTTGCTCATAAAAGCGCTGTCTCTGCCTTCGCTCAGCTTTTTCTTGACCGACGCGGTAACGTCGAGCCCGTCTACGTCGGCGTATATGTTCTCGATACTCTTATATTTTCGTATGAGCGAAAACGCCGTTTTCTCGCCGATCCCCTTAACTCCGGGAATATTGTCCGACGAGTCGCCCATAAGCCCCTTTACGTCGATAAACTCTGCTGGTTCTATACCGTATTTTTCAACAAACTCGTCTCGACCGTACGCGGTAGTGGTCGTCCGGCCCATTCTTGTGATAACGAGCTTTATTTTAACGTACTCGTCGGCGAGCTGAAGATCGTCCTTATCTCCGGTGAGAACGCTGCATTCTATCTTATGCTCGCTGCATACTCTCGACACCGTGCCGATTATATCGTCGGCTTCGAAGCCCTCCTGCTCGAGACATTTACAATTCATCGCCTCGAGCGTCTGTTTCATTATCGGAATCTGAACAATAAAATCGTCGGGCGCCGGCTTGCGGTTCGCCTTATACTTATCGTACATCTTATGTCTGAATGTCGGAGCTTTCAAATCAAACGCGACGCATAAATAATCCGGCGATTCGTCATCTAAATATTTAAGCAGGATATTTAAAAATCCATAAACTGCATTCGTCGGCGTACCGTCCGGAGCGTTTAACTGCCTTATCCCGTAATACGATCTGTTTAAAATACTGTTTCCGTCAATTATCAACAGTTTTTCCATTTGAAAGTCTCCTTATTAATCACTATATAGTAGTATGAATAATTTTCTAAATATTCATTTTTTAGACAATTCATATATAAACAAATTTAGGCGGAGCTGACCCCCGCCTAAACAATAAATTAAATCACGCTATTAAATCTCGGGTTTTTCGATTATTATCATTACCCCGTTTTCAGTATCGATAGAATTAACGTCTTCTTCAAAACTGATTATATCCTTGTTATCCTCAATATATTCAAGGAATTCTTTAAATTCATCCTCGGTCATACAAATCGTCAGCCTTTGGATCGCCTTATTATCAGAAGCCTGAACTATCTCATCAAGTCTCGAATTTTTAGCATATTCGGACGAGGCAAGCTTCTCGAAAGCCTCGGCGTCCGCTACCGTAGCATTTACTTCATAATATTCGCTAAGAGTATCTTCCGAAAGTTCAGCGTAGCTATCCGTCTCGCCTTCTTCATTTCTCACAATCGGCGTCGGAGTCATGCTCGGGCTCGCGCTCGGAGTCGGACTCAGGCTTGCTGTCGCCGGAGCCTCCGTGGTCTGAGCCGAGGTAGCCGTATCTTCCGAAGTCTCAGGCTGTCCGGTCTCTTCCGCCGAACCGCCTGAATATACGGCCGACGTATCCCCGCTCGCCTCAGGCTGAGACGATCCTCCGCCGCCGGATACCGCCGCGCTTTCCGCTTCTTCCGCGGCGCTCGCTTCCGCAGCCTGTGCGGCCGCAGCCGCCTGCGCGACCTCGTTCATATCCGGTAATATTATCTCAGGAGTAGTATACTGCCTACTGCTCGCCGTCTCGCTTGGCGCCGGGAACGACGGCAATATGATATTAGGAGTTACATATTGAGCCGGAGTCGGCGTCGGCGTAGCCGTCGTCGTTCGTCTGGTTGTACTTGACGAAGACGAAGTTGTCGTTCGAGACGAAGTTGTCGGTCTCGGCGTAGCCGTCGCTCTTGCGCTTGAGCTTCTCGTCGTAGTTCCCGATGAAGTCGAACTGCTTGACGAACTTGATGAAGAACTCCTTGGAATCGTCGTCGAAGACGAACTCCTCGGCGTCGTTGACGAAGAAGAACTTCCGCTCGATACCGAACCCGGCAACGTCATAGAACTTGACGGAGACGCGGTCGAGTATGGACGCGCGCTGCTTCTCGGCGACGAAGTCGATCTTGGAGAAGACGACGAACCAGCATCGCCTTCGTAATCCTCTATATATTCGTCCAAACCGCTCGCGCTCGGTCTTGCCGTAGCTTCTGCGGCAAATAGCGACTCGTCGCTGAAATCGTACATCTCGTCGGACGATTTCATAGTCTGATAAATCCCGGTCGAAGTAACTCCGACTACCAAAACAGCGCTGAGCGCCGCAGGAGCAAGTACGCGCCAATTAGCGTTTTGTATAAACTCCTCAGTCTTATCCTTTGCCGTATAGAACGCGTTCTTAAACTTATCTTGAAGCCCTGCCGGAGCGGGGTTTAGTTCGTTATATTCCTTAATAACATTAACCGACTCGCCGACCAATCTGCTATGCAGACTTTCTTTGAACCCATCGGGCAAAGGCATCGCCTCTGCGTTATGCATAACGGATAACATATCTTTGATGTCATCGAGTTCAAGCTTACAAGACGGACAGGTTGAAACATGGTTTTCTACAGATCTGCTCTTAAACGGATTAGTCAGTTCAGAAACATAATCGTACAAAAGCCCACGACATTCATCACATGTCATTAATTCAAAATCCCGAACGCCGTCGCCGGTATTCGTTTCTAAAACCGCCGTATCCTCAGGTACTCCTCCTGCGTCGTAGCCTTCTGAGATCTTTTTGATTATTTCGGACGTATCTATCTCAGCCGTAGAAGACGCGTCGTTAAACTGATAGACGTCGTCCGCCGCATCGCCATACTCTTCGCTCTCAAAAGCGGCGAGATCTTCAAAACCGCTCGAGTCTTTACTGTTTAAATCAGCATTTATCTCGTCAATATCTTCAGCAATATCGTTCATGACTTCGCTGTACTTTTGACTAAGCTCTTCGTTTAAAGCCAAATCGTCGCCGCTTGATGCGTTATCAGTTCTGTTAACGTCCAAACCAAACTCTTTTTCAAACTCTCTTTTTTCGAATTCGCTATCTGACATGTTACCCCTCCTTCCTATATATAGTTAAAATACATACTTTGTCATTCTACATTTAGTTAGACGAAGTATTTATCAAAAAGTTCCTTATCTTCAGACAAAATTTTTTTAAGCGCTTTTCTCGCTCTGCTGACCCTTGATTTAACTGTTCCTACAGAACAATCGATTATATTGGCGATCTCGTTGTAAGACAAGCCGTTTATATCTCTTAGAATTATTACATTCTGATGCTCCAAACTCAACCTGGAGATTGCTTCGGTTATTGAGTCTCTAATTTCCTTTCCCTCAAGCTCATCTTCCGGAAGAGGCTGCGAGTCGGGTATCTCGACGTTGAGCTCCCCGTCGTCGGTTATGAGTTCGGCGTCTAACGAATAAGCGCTCTTACGCTTGATCTTCTTCATCTCGTCCAAACAAGTATTTGAAACAACTCTGTATACCCAAGTTGAAAACTTAGACTCAAACTTGAACGAGTTAATATTACGGAATATTTTTATTAAGACTTCCTGAGTTATATCAAAAGCGTCGTTTTGATTTCCCGACATTCTATATACCATATTATAGATCTTTACTTGATATGTATCTATAATCTTTTCAAACGCTTTTACATCGCCGCTCTGAGCTTTTTTGATAAGCTTATTTTCTCTAACGGCTTCCTTACTTTGATTATCGTTCGTATTGCTTGCCAAACCCTCACCTCCCACGTACAGGTATTTAACGAGCTTATTACAAAAAATCCGAGTTTTTGACAATATATCTACACTAAATTTCACTTTAGTATATAACATTTTTAGTTATTTGTCAATTCAATTTAGCGGCCTCAAAAAAATTTACAAAAAATTCATAAAATGATTCTCATAAATATTCTTAAATAAAGTTCACAGAAACGATCGTGTAAAACTCTTAAAAAAATTTGGCGCGGTCGCTCGTTTGCCTTATCGCATATATGTTTGTAAATAAAACCGCGCCGCTTATGTCCTGCTTAAAATATTCTTATCCAGCAATTTAAACCGGTTTCTATGAAAATCGATCGTTCCTTCGTCTCTGAGCTTACACAAAACCGCGGACAGCGCGCTTCTGTCGGCCGAAAGATATTCCGCCATCTGCTGTCTGTTAAACGGGATCGTAAAACTCTCTCTACCCGCGCGCTCCGACTGTTCGGAAAGATATGACAGAACCTTCTCTCTAAGGCTTCTCCTCGACAAATGTTCTATTCTACTCGTTAAAAAAACATTTTTCTTTGCCAAAAGAACTAACATATTTTTAAGTAACTTGGAATATCCTGAATCGCCGCTTAATTCCATTTTGAGCAGCCGATTAAAATCCAGAAACAAAATATCGGATCTCTCAACCGCCGCCGCGGCGACTTCGGTCGGGACGCCGGAACAAACAAAAGCCTCGCCGAATATTTCACCTTCGCCGATCGCAGTCAATATAGCGGCGTTACCCCAAAAATCCTCTTTTATAATATGCGCTCTGCCTCTTAGCAAAATTCCCAAATGCGAAAGTCGTTCGCCGCGGCCGAAAATGTATTCGTTTTTTTCAAATTCTCGTCTGTCGCCGCACAAATTTGAAACCGCCTCCGCAAGTTCAGTCTCGTTTAAATCGCTAAATAACGGATTATTTCTCAGTATTCCATATAGATCTTTCATTATTACCCTCTATTACAACTTCTGTCTTAATGCATTTTTTATTGGAAACCCCAATCATAAAATTTTATTTCTTTATATAATTTTTGTTGTAAATACAACAGAATTGTTTTAACAATTATAATATAATATTTCCGAAAGGTCAATAAAAACAACATCATAACCGTCAGTTGTTAAATAAAAAATAACGTTTTCAGGAGGAAAAATAAATGTTACGCAAAATAATAAAAATTGATGAAGAAAAATGCAACGGCTGCGGACTTTGCGAAAACGCTTGTCACGAAGGGGCGATAGGAATGGTAGACGGAAAGGCGAAATTACTCAGAGACGATTACTGCGACGGGCTTGGAGACTGTCTCCCCGTATGCCCGACGAACGCGATCTCATTTGAAACGCGCGAAGCGGCGGCTTACGATCACGAAGCGGTGATGTCGGCAAAATCCGCTAAGATAGACGAAGCGCCCCTGCCGTGCGGATGTCCCGGCTCAAATTCCAAAACGATAGTTCGCGAAGCGGCTGCGGAGCCGTCGCCCCTTGCGCAAAAGCCTGTAAGCAGACTTAATCAATGGCCCGTGCAGATAAAGCTCGCTCCAGTGCGCGCCGAGTATTTCAACGGTTGTTCGCTTCTTATAGCCGCCGACTGCTCAGCTTACGCGTACGCCGCGTTTCACGAAGATTTTATCAAAAACCGCGTTACGCTGATAGGGTGTCCGAAACTCGACGACGTGGATTATACCGAAAAACTGACCGAGATAATCTCAAACAACGATATCAAGAGTCTGACTATAGTAAGGATGGAAGTCCCATGCTGCGGCGGTATTGAAATGGCGGCGAAGAACGCCTTGATGGCGAGCGGCAAATTTATTCCGTGGCAAGTAGTTACGATTTCTACCGACGGGAGGATTCTTGAATAACATATATTCTTATACAAAAAATCCAAGGGAGATCTATCGCTCCCTTGGACATAAATAATACTCTAATTAATCAATTTTTCTAAGGTTGATCCTACCTCTGTCGTCTATATCCAAAACGACTACCTTTACGATATCGCCCTCGTTTACAACGTCGGTGACCTTGTTGACTCTATGCCTTGCAAGCTTTGAGATATGGATCATTCCATCTCTGCCCGGAGTCAGTTCGACAAAAGCCCCGAAGTCCATGACCTTTACTACCTTGCCCTCGTAAATATCGCCCGGCTCGGGGTCTTTTACGATGTTCTCGATCATCTTCTTAGCCTTCTCGCCCATCTCGACGTTGACCGCAGCGATATATACGGAACCGTCGTCTTCAATCTCGATCTTAGAATCCGTCTCAGCTACGATGCCCTGGATCACCTTACCTCCGCTGCCGATAACGTCGCGGATCTTATCCACAGGTATCTGCATGTTTATTATCTTTGGCGCATACGGCGAAATCTCCGCTCTCGGCTCGGATATCGCCTTGAGCATTACCTCGTCTAGGATATAATATCTCGCGTTCTTCGTTTGCTCGAGCGCTTGTCTTATAATAGCCGGGGTCAGACCGTCTATCTTAAGATCCATCTGTATAGCGGTTATTCCTTCCTTAGTGCCCGCTACCTTAAAGTCCATGTCGCCGAAGAAATCCTCGAGTCCCTGGATGTCCACCATCGTCATGAAATTATCCTCGTCCTCCGGATCGGTTATAAGACCCACGGATATACCGGCCACTGGTCTCTTTATCGGAACGCCGGCGTCCATAAGCGATAGGGTAGATCCGCAGATACTGCCCTGGGAGGTGGAACCGTTTGAGCTTAGAACCTCAGATACCAGACGTATAGCGTACGGGAATTCCTCGACGCTCGGAAGCACCGGAACCAAAGCTCTCTCAGCCAGCGCGCCGTGACCTATCTCGCGTCTGCCCGGACCTCTGGACGGTCTCGTCTCGCCCACGCTGTAGGACGGGAAGTTATAATGATGAATATATCTTCTCTTTTCTTCGTTGTCGAGTCCGTCTATCGTCTGCGCCTCGGAAAGCGGAGCGAGAGTCGTCACGGTCAGGCACTGGGTCTGGCCTCTGGTGAACATTCCGCTGCCGTGCGTTCTGGGGAGCAATCCCACCTCTGCCGCAAGCGGTCTGAGCTCCAATATTCCGCGTCCGTCTACGCGCTTTTTATCATACATGAGCCAGTTTCTGACGATCGTCTTCTGCAATTTATAGAGCGCGTCGTCGATCTCGGCCTTATACTCCTCCTGCGGATATTTCTCTTCGAAATGAACATATACGTCCTCGTATACTACCAAAAGTCTCGCGTCCCTCACCGTTTTATCGTCGGTATCCAACGCGCGTTTTACGTCTTCCTCTGCGTATTCCCTTATATCGTTAAACAGTTCCTCGTCGACCGTGATGTGTTCGTACTCGAATTTCGGCTTGCCTATTTCGTCCTGGATATTCTGCAAAAAGCTGCACAGCTTCTTGATTTCTTCGTGGCCGAACATTATCGCGTCGAACATAACGTCCTCTTTGACCTCGTTAGCTCCGGCCTCTATCATTACCACCTTCTTGGGGCTTCCCGAAACTATGAGACTCAGATCGCTTACCTCGCGCTGCTGTTCGGTCGGGTTGATAACGAACTCGCCGTCGACCAGACCCACGTACACCGACGCGATAGGTCCGTTGAACGGGATATCCGATACGCCTATTGCTATCGAAGAACCTATCATCGCGCAGAATTCCGGAGAGTTGTCCTGCTCTACCGAAAGGACTGTTGATACGATAGACACGTCGTTTCTAAGATCCTTCGGGAACAGAGGACGCATAGGTCTGTCTATAACGCGGGACGTCAGTATCGCGTGCTCGGACGGTTTGCCCTCGCGTCTTGTGAAGCTGCCGGGTATCTTTCCGACCGCGTACATCTTTTCCTCGTAATCTATGCTGAGAGGGAAGAAATCCACGCCTTCTCTCGGCTGATCCGACGCCGTGGCCGCGGTAAGCACCGCCGTGTCGCCGTAGCGAACCAAAACGGAGCCGTTAGCCAGTCCCGCCATTTTTCCAAACTCCAACGAAAGTTTCCTTCCGGCTACCATTGTTTCATAAACTTTTGTCATTTTATCCTCCTTGAAACTTATGAGAGTTTTGGATTAGCGATTAAAGATATATATTCGCAAGCAACATACTATGTCGGCTGATACGATCTGCAAATATATATTTTTAACAGCTAAACTCAAAAGCTCCCATTTTTATTTTATATATTTAATACTGAAAAATATCAGTAAAATTAACGTAAATAGCAATACTCCGCTCTCTAAAGCGCTGAAATAAATTAAAGCCGTATATAGACTTAAAGGCAACCCGAAAAAGCCGGGTTGCCCTATTTATTTTAGTGTCTGAGACCTAAGCGCTCGATTAAGCTACGGTATCTTTCGATATCGTTCTTTTCCAAATATTTCAAGAAATTACGTCTAACGCCGACCATCTTAAGCAGACCGCGTCTTGAGTGGTGGTCCTTCTTATGAGTCTTAAGATGTTCGTTCAAGTGATTGATTCTGTAAGTAAGCAAAGCTACCTGAACCTCGGGCGAACCGGTGTCTCCCTCATGCGTAGCGTACTCCTGAATAATCTGCTGTTTAACGTCCTTGTCCATTCCGCGTCACCTCCATATAAATATTACCCCCATGAAGCTCGGTATTAGGCGGTGATTCCTAAGCCCCAATACTTAAGCGACAGGTTGCCACTCGATATACTATCATACTTGTAATTTATTGTCAAGAAAATTTTTAAATTATTTATATATTTTAAGCTATTCGTAAATTTTAACTCTCGCCGTCCGCTCGCCCCTCCGTCTTGAGCATACCGATCAAACCGTCCTCGTCTATAACCGGAACTCCCAGACTGTTCGCCTTATCGAGCTTGCTCCCGGCCTCGTCCCCCGCGAGCAGGTAACTCGTCTTTTTGGAAACGCTTCCCGCGACCTTGCCGCCGTTTTCTTCGATCAGCGCCTTAGCCTCGCTTCTCTTCATATTCGGCAGGGTTCCGGTTATCACGAAGGTAAGCCCCTCCAATACGTCGCCTTTCTCCGAGCTTTCAAAAGTAAGCGTCACCCCGTAGCTCTTTAGCTTATCGATGATGATCTTAGACTTCTCCTCCGAAAAATAATGCGCGACGCTGTCGGCCATCTTTCCGCCTATGTCCGGGATCGAGGCGATATCCTCGGCGTCCGCCGCCATAAGTTTGTCTATATCGACGTATTTTTCCGCGAGCAAAACCGCCGCCCTACTGCCTATAAGGCGGATCCCGAGTCCTGTCAGCACTCTGTCAAGACCTCTTGATTTAGAATTCTCTATCGCGTTTATCAGCTTTGAGGCAGACTTGTCCGCAAATCCGTCGAGCTCCAGCAGATCCCGCTCCTTAAGCCCGTACAGATCCGCGCAGTCGTCTATCTTACCCTTATCGAGCAACTTCTCCACGATCGCCGGTCCCAGCCCGTCTATATCCATAGCGTCCTTGGAGGCAAAATGGATCACGCTTCTCAGTCTCTGCGCGGGACAGTTGGAGTTTGTGCATCTGAGCGCAACCTCGTCTCCCAGACGCTCAAGCTCCTCGCCGCAGACCGGACATAGCTTAGGGATCTCGAATACTCTCTCGGCGCCAGTGCGTTTTGCCTTGACGACTTCCACCACCTCGGGTATTATGTCCCCGGCCTTTTGGATCAATACGCTGTCGCCTATGCGTATATCCTTCGCGATCATATAATCCCAGTTATGCAACGTTGCTCGGCTTACTGTAGAACCGGCGATCTTTACCGGCTCGAGCGCCGCGTTCGGCGTTACGACTCCCGTCCTGCCGACCTGCATCACTATGTCCAAAACCTTGGTCTCGCAGCGTTCAGGCGGATATTTATAGGCCGCCGCCCACTTAGGGGTCTTGGACGTGACGCCCAAGAGCTCCCTCTGCTCTAGGCTGTTGACCTTGACGACCGCGCCGTCTATATCGAACGACAGCTCGCCGCGCCTATCGCCTATCCGCTTTATCTCGGCTACGACCTCTTCTATCCCTCTCTGCACGCTCCGCTCGGGTATTACCTTAAAGCCCAACTCGCTCATAAAGTCGAGCGACTGCTCGTGGGTTGAAAATTCGACTCCGACGATACGCTGAACGTTGAATATATATATATCCAGATTTCTCTGAGCCGTGATCCTGCTGCTAAGCTGTCTCAGCGAACCAGCCGCGGCGTTTCTCGGGTTTGCAAACAGCGGTTCTCCCTCGGCGCTCCTCTGTTCGTTCAATTTTACGAAACTGTCCTTGGGCATAAAGACCTCGCCTCTTACCTCGAGATATGGGATCTCGGCGCCGTTTAGGTTCAGTCTCAGCGGTATGCTCTTGATCGTTTTAAGATTTGCCGTTATATCCTCGCCTACAAACCCGTTCCCCCTGGTCGACCCCCTTAAAAATACGCCGTTTTCATACTCCAACGAAACGGACAGTCCGTCGATCTTCATCTCAGTCGCGTACTCGACTTTATCTACGCCGAGCGCGGCTTTTGTCCTGTTGTCGAACTCGATCAGTTCCTCCTCGCTGAAAACGTCGCTCAGGCTCTGCATCTGAACCTCGTGCCTAACCTGCTCGAACTCGCTTACAGGCTCGCCGCCCACTCTCCGGCTCGGCGAATCGGGCTTTAAAAGCTCGGGGAACCTCTCCTCCAGCTCGATAAGCCTCTTCATCTTCATATCATAGTCAAAGTCGGATATATTCGGCATATCAAGCACATAATACTCGTAATTTGCTCTATTGAGCGCTTCCGTCAAGTCCTCGACCTCTCCGCGCGCCCGCTCTAAGTCTAAATCCGTTTCTATTTTATTCTGATTTTCAACGTTTTTAATTTCCATAGCTATAATTATCTATCCTTATAAGTATTTTCATTTGTATTATTATATCCCAATTCGATTATCTATTCAAGCAAAAATTAAATTTTGATGAATTACGCGCCGCCCAAAAGTCGCTCCTGTTTAGATGAAACCTTTATTTATTCCTCAGCCGCGCCCGTTTTATCCGCAAAGTTCACATACGCTTCCGGTACATCTCCGACTATGACGGTTTCGGCGATAGGAACCTCGGTTATTATATCCGCCTTATCCATATAATGCGAAAACGCGACGATAATAGGCACGGTTATTCTCAAATAGATTAGATGCCGCGTTTGGTTTATCCCGGCAGATTCAAATTTATCTTCAAAATCCAGCAATACTGAGTCGGTCGTGACAACCTTCGCCCTTATCGGTATCCCGTACCCTGAAAACATATCGAGCGGCAGCAGCGAGCCGAGCGGCAGCTCCGCGTAGACCGAAGTCAGTTCATTCATAGATTCCTGAAGTTTTATTGTCAGATCGGATTTAAACATATTGAACTCGGCATAATTTACCGACAAGCTTTTTATTTTTCCTGATTCGTCGCCGCTCGCCGTTATTATATCAGAATACTTTAGGTTATACTTGGTTATGTATTCGGCCACTACGTCGTTGGTTCGGGTAACCACCTCGCCGTCGAGCGCAGACATGGCCAACTCGTCGAGAACAGGAAACACTTTGTCGTCCGCGTAACTAAAAAAGCATACCAAACAAACCAATGGAATTAGCGCTATTAAACCATATTTAATCAGTCTAAGCTTTCCTACGCGTCGGGTTCGAGCCGCATTACAGCGCCGCCTCACGGCGACCGAGCGGTTTTTCGCCCTCTCTCCGCCGTATCCCCTCCGCGGCCTGAACCGATCAAACAGCCGTCTTAGCGCTATCCTCATAGAATATGGCGCGTTATTGGGGCATATCACAAAAACCACCTCCACCTTATTATACGGGGATATACGATATATGTTACAGCCGCAGACTCGGCTTCATTAATCCGCCCGACCGCGTCTTCCTTAGTTAGCGGCGATATGGCGATCAATTAAAATAAGTAACGCCGCACAAAAAAATATCTGCGGTATATACGCCGCAGATATAAAACCATCTTTTAAACCAAATTATTCATCGTCGTCCGAATCCGAATCGTCATTTGACGAGCTTGACGAATTTCTCGAGCTGACGCTCACGCTGTAATCGACGTCCAAATCGTCGGACGAGTCTACCATGGTATGCGCGCGGTTCATGACGTTTCTCCAAATACCGATACACGGATTTGATATATGCATGGACTCCGGAATATCGTAGCCGTACCAAACAACGCCGACAAGCTCAGAAGTGTATCCCGCAAACCATAGGTCGTTATAATCCGACGTCGTCCCCGTCTTACCCGCAGTATACATCCCGTTGCTTAGCTGCGCTCCGCGTCCGGTACCGCTCGATACGACTCCGCCCAAATACCTGTTCATTATCGCTGCAGTCTCCGGACTAATAGCTTGCCATGAAGACTCGGAAGTCTTTCCGGTCAAGATCACTTCGCCGTTGCTGTCTCTTATCTCAGTAAAGGTATAAGGTCTATTATAAACGCCTTCGTTAGGGAATATGCAATACGCCGCCGTGAGCTCAAGCGGCGTCATTCCATGAGTGAGACCGCCAAGCGCAAGCGGGGATAGACCTATATCGCTGTAGATCTGACCGTTTATTTCTTCGCTCTCGACAAGTGTGGTAAATCCCAACTTTTCAGTCAAAAAGTCGAACGACGTCTGCGTACCCAATCTGTCAAGAACCTCCACCGCCACAGTGTTGAGCGACTGCTGAATAGCGTAGTCAATTCCAACCGCGCTATTGCTGTAGGTATAGCTGTAGTTTCTCGGAACCCAGCCGTCGTATGATTTTCGTTTATCTTCTATTTTCGTAGTCGTGCTTATAGTACCGTTATCCAAGGCCGGCGCGTATACCGCTATTGGCTTGATCGTAGAACCCGGTTGACGGGTCGACTGAGCCGCGCGGTTAAGCGTAAAACTGGCTTCTTTCTCACCGATTCCGCCCGCCATCGCCATAACCCTGCCGTCCGAAGGATCCATTATAACCATCGCCGACTGCGCCTCTGAATCCGGGAAGTTGTTTACGTTCGCGTAATATTCTTCTATCATCTCCTGCATTTCCTGGTCGTAAGCGCAATATATCTTAAGACCGCCGGAGTAGACCATCTTGGTCGCCATACTTTCGGAATAGCCGTCGTCCTGAAGTCGTTTAATAGCGTCGTTGACAACCTGATCGACATAATACGACGTTATAGTATCGTTCTTATATACGCCGGAGCCGTCAGTACTGAACTCAAGGGGATAGTTTATCGCCTCGTCATATTCTTCTTGAGTTATATAATTCAGCTTAAGCATCTGAGCCAGCACCAGTTCCTGCCTCTCCTTGTTTTTATCAGGATTGGTAAGAGGATCGTACATCGCGGGATACTGCGTGATTGCGGCGATAGACGCGCATTCCGCCAGATTTAGCTGACTGACGTCCTTATTGAAATAAAGATTCGCGGCAGTCTGAACGCCGTAACAGTTTTCGGCAAGGAATATGCAATTTAGATACAATTCGAGTATTTGATCCTTGGAAAGCTGTTTTTCCAGATTGATCGCCCGCGCCATCTCCGTGATCTTACGCGTCGGCGTCTGCTCGTCGTCGCCGGTTATATTCTTAACCAACTGCTGCGTTATCGTACTTCCGCCAAGTGTCGCCTGACCGCCGTTACCGGTTATTTTATCTACAACGTATGTTACGACCGCCCTCGCGGTACGTCTGATATCGACGCCGTGATGCGTAGCAAAACGTTCGTCCTCGATAGCGATAAACGCATTTTGTAAATTCTTAGGCGTAGCGTCGAGGTCTACCCAGATCCTGTTTTCGTCGGAATTAAGCGTGAGAAGAGTCTCTTCCTCGCCCGTCTCAGGATCGAGATATACTATACTGCTGTTGCTGTCCATCGTCAGCATGCTGACGTCAATATAATCCATATTCCCCCATAGACCCATAACCGCGGTTATCAAAGCGACTCCCGCCAAGATCCCGCCGATCAACAGGGTTATAAAAAAAATCAGGATAAATTTTCCAATATACTTTCTCATAAAGTCATTTACCTTTCATACTCACCGATTGTTTTCCTTGCTGAGACGCTGTGAGCCTGCGCTCGCTTTCATATACTAACGCCTATATGCAATAACCATAAAACGCCTACAGGTATATAATATAATATATCACATTTATTATAACTCCGCAAGTATAAAGAACAATAAAACTGTTAATAATTGATTAAAATAGAGTTACTTTTACATATTACAAGTGGAGGTTATAGCCATGATCAAAAAATTGTTCAAAAATATTTTAATAGGAGTTTCTGTTCTATGCTTCGCCGCGTGTATCGGAGTTCTAAGCTTTGCGATCACTCAAAACATAATCAATAATACTTCAACCGAAGCTATTGAAACAACAAACAATACCCCGCCTTCAAACGACGCAAATAGCGGCGCTACAGCGAATGACGGCAAAGCTGATACCAGCGGTAATCAAGCGGGCTCGTACTATCTGGCTAAGCTCGAAGACGACGGCGCCATCAACATATATTATTGCAGCGCCGGCGCCAGGGAGTACTTAAGCTCGATCAAAGTCTACGCGCCCGGCCTGCCCGCCGCCGACAAAGCGGCGCTGACCGAAGGCGTGGTTCTAAACACCAAAGAAGAGCTGCTCTCATTCAAGGAAGATTACGGCAGCTGACTTATTTACGCTTATAAAAAGTTAAACCTCGTCGAAACAGCCGCGCGTTATTAGCCGACTGCCGACGAGGTTTATTGTTATGTTAAATTTACGCTGTTTTTAATCCGACCGTATTTCATCTCCGCCCATATTGCTCGGGCAATGTTTTATTTTTGCACCGCTTCGCCAAGCTTGCTATACGCGCCGTTAGCCTTTTACGACAATATTAATAAGCTTCTTCGGAACTGCTATGCACTTAACTATCTCCTTATCTTTTGTGAGTTCCTTGACCTTTTCGTTCTCAAGAGCCAGTTCCTTCATCTGATCCGGCGTCAAATCGGGCGAGATGTTGATCTTATCCCTGATCTTGCCGTTTATCTGCAAAACAATTTCTATTTGGTCTACCACCAACGCCTTAGGATCGTATTTAGGCCAAGCGACAAGCCCTAAATCCTCAGTCTTCCCGATCGTCTCCCACATCTCCGACGCGATATGCGGAACAAACGGACTCAGTAAAACAATAAGATTCTCTACAGCTTCTGTCAAGATCTCGGCGTTGTATTTATCCGCCGGC
>CAJFTO010000030.1:2500-43834 GCA_904419955.1 Candidatus Roslinia caecavium
GCGCGATATCCGAGTCTATAATAAGTTTAATATTCTTATCGTTTCCTATAATAGTCGCCGACTGCTCGACTTCGTCCCAAATAACCTCGGCTCCTAAAAACTCCGCCGCTATCCTCACGGGCGTCATAAAACTGTCGTATGCAATTTCCGGAACCGCGTCGCAGTTAATCTTCATATTATTCCCGCGTTCGTCGGAGACCAGCGCAGATTGTACGCCCGCGGTAAGCGTCAAGGTCAATTCCTCGCCCTTAAATTTCTCAAACCTTTCATATATATCAGGTATTCGATCGCATCCGTCGAAAGTGGTGTTATAGATCGACTCGACCGATTCGGGCAATTCAATGTAAGTTAAATTTTTGCAATTTTCAAACGTCTTTTCTCCTAAGCTTTTGACCTCGCCCAAAATATCTACGCGTTCGAGACTTTCGCAATCCTTAAACGCTCTGCTCATGATCCCTACGACGCCGGCCGGAACGGTTATCTCTTTGAGCGACGCGCAGTTTTCGAACAACCCGGACGATATTATCCTAAGATTCTCCGGCAGCCGCACGGATCTGAGCGAGGTACAGCCCTTAAAAGTCTCCTTGTCTATTTGTTCTATACTGTCGGGCAGCGAGATGGCTTCTATTCCTATGCATCCTTCAAACATGTTCTGATTTATTTCTGTCACAGATTCCGGAATATTTATGTCTCTGAGCCTTTCACAACCTCTAAAGGCCGCCCATCCGAGACTCGAGACCCCGTCGGGTATATATATATTCTCCAAATTAGCGCAGCCGTCAAACGCGCGGACGCCGATCGAAGCAACCTGGTCGTGTATGCCGACTCTTCTCAGAGCAGCGCAGCCCGCAAACATGTCTCCGGATATTTTTGTTATATTGGTCGGTATATCATATTCCTCTAAAGAGACGCAGTCTTTAAACATTCCCAAACTAAAGGAGTCTAACGCCTGTGACAGACGTATATTTCGCAGCGACTCGCAACCGGAGAAAACGTAATCGCCTATCTCAGTAACACTGTCGGGTATGACGATCGATTCTAAATTCTTGCAATCGCCGAACGCGCCGTCGCCTATTCGAGTAACGCTCTCCGGTATGACAATATCTCTGAAAGCGCAGCCTGAAAACGTATTGCTTCCGATCTCAGTGGTTTTGTTCGATATCGTAAACTCGGCAAGTGAAACGCAGCCGCTAAACGTTCCGTCAAGCTTAGTTATATGATCCGGGATAGACGCGTACGTCAAGTTTTTGCAGCCCGCAAAAACTCTGTCTTCGATCTCTTTTACCGTATCGGGAACAGTTACGCTCGTCAATCCGTCGCAGTCGCAAAATGCCAGCTGACCCAATCTCTCTACGCTCGGCGGTATATTCAGCTCGGTAATCCCGCTGCATTCGCTAAACGCTCTCGTTTCTATCGTTTTGACTTTATCCGGTATATTTAGTTCTGTAATAGCGCCGCACCTACTGAAAACGCTTTCTTCAATGATCTCGATATTATTCGATATTTTCAATTCTCGGAGTCCGCCGCAGCTTTGAAACGCGCCGCTCCCGATCTCAACGACGCTGTCGGGTATGATTACAGTCTCAACGCTGCCGCACTCTTCAAACGCATTCACCCCTATTTTAGTAACGCTGTCGGGTATGTCTATACTCTTTAATGCCGCGCAGCCTGAAAAACATCCTTTCCCGATCTCTATTATTCCATATGGTATATTCACATACTCTAAGCTAATGCAACCCGAAAAAGCATATTCGTCCATAATCTCTACGCTGTCCGGCACGGTTACGTTAGTAAGACCGGCGCAACCGATAAACGTTCCCCTCAGCGCCGTTACGCTTTCAGGTATTTCAATATCGTCTATCAGCGGACAAACTCTAAACGTGTAGTTTAATTCCGTTAAACTATTTGATAACTTGACCCGCTCCAAAGAATAACAATAAGAAAAAGCATCCTCTCCTACAATGGAGACGCTATCCGGAATATCGATATATTCCAGCGACCTGCAGTTATTAAAAGCATTATCGCCTATAGCGGTCAGTCCGTCGGGAAGTCTTACTTCAACAAGCTTGTCGCAATTCATAAACGCAGATCCGCCTATGATCCCCAAACTGCTCGGCAGGGAAAGCGATTCAATATTCGATGTATCAAAGGCCTGATACTCAATAACCTTTACATTCTCCGGGATTATCGCCGTCTTAAGCTCCCGCGCATTGGCGAAAGCGCGCATACCTATACTTGTGACCGGACGGCCTTCTATCTCGGCAGGTATCACCGCCTCGACGATATTCGTATCGACTATCCCGGTTATCTTTATTCCGTCTCCGGAGAATTTATAACAGTAATTTTCATAGACCCTTTCGTATGCCGAGACTGCGGATCCCGCGCAAACGACAATGTATAAAACGATTATCTCCAATAATAATATTAATGCTTTTTTCATATCGATCGACTCCAAATAATATATTAAATTAATTATATCATTTCAAGCGTGGTTGTCAACCGCCCAAACGTTAAAAACTCCAAAATCGGTTTCGAATACAACAACGCCCCGTCTTCGAGCGAAGACGGGGGCTTCATTAAAATATTAACTTTATCTCAAATTAGTCAAGGAAGTAAATTTTAACGTCTCTTCTTCCGAAGTTGAGACAATCGGTTCTCGACCAGTAGAACAGATCTACCTTTTTGCCCTTTATAGCTCCGCCGCAGTCGCCCGCTATAGCGTAGCCGTACTTATACTTACCGTCTACCGACTCGATGTACATCCTCGTTCCGTAGGGTATTACCGTCGGGTCTACCGCGATAACGCCGTACCCCATCTGCATACCCGTCGACGTAACGCCGGCCCACGGACCGTTGTCCGCTACAGAACTGTCGTACGCGGTCGCCTCGAATATCTCCATCCTTGTATAATTCGTCGGCGGATTCGCGGGGATCTTACCTACCTCAAATTCCTCCTCCGGCGAGTATTCGATTATCTCGTCCTGAGGCTGGGATAAAACTATCTCGTTTACGATCTCGCGCGAGACCTCTATTCCGTCTTCATATTTAATACTGTAGGTTATCTCCTTAACGCCGGTTTTGCCTTCCTGGACTACCTGTCTGGTTCCCGCGGCAAGACTGGTATTCTCAACCTCCTGAGTATTATACGCTATCTCCTCCTGAACCGTTACGTTCTGCGGCGCGGCGCTTGTTATAACTATCTCGCCGCCCGACTCGACCGCGTCGGTCAAACGCGGAGAAACGCTGTCTTCAGAGCTTATCTCTATACCGAGTTCCTTTAATATATCTGAAACTATCTTTTTAGTCGTCTGGTACTCGGTCGTCTTACCGTTTACAGTGACGTTTACCGGCATAGCTCTGTAAATCTCGATGTAGGTATCCTGAGTTATGTTATCGTTTAACGATATATTCAGCTTATCGCCGTCGTTTAATACTATCCCTTGTCTGGACAATACCTTGCCGACATCCGTGCTTGCGGTCTTGACCGTAACCGGCGCCTTACCGGCGTCCTGGATCGTTACCACATTAGGCGTAGCGTATGCAAAACCCGAGCACGCCGTTACTATAAAAGCAGAGCACAGAGTCGCCGCCACACAGTTTCTGGCTGATAAGTTTTTCCTTCTCATCAGTCTTTTAAACATCAAATCACCTCGAAAATTTTTGTTCCAAAAATGTTTTGTTCCATATCATTCAAAATCTATTTCGCATCAAATCAATTCATCATAAAACGAAAAATTCTATTTTTTAAATGACTGCAGCGCATAGCTGCTGGAAAATACTGTAATTTCACACAACACGTTCATTATATAATCTTTTTGCTTTTCAGTCAAATTTTTAAAATGGACTTAGTCTTTTTTATTCTCAACCACATTTTATATCGTCGTCAAATTATATGTTTTTATTAAATTTCTCATGTTTTTTCTTATTTTCTTTGATTTTTAAGCTTTTTGTGCTTTAGCTTTAATATTTTAGTTATTGTGCTGATTAAAATTTTTTGGTATACTTTTTTATGTGAATTATATGCGATTTTATTTGAAAAATTATGCGAAACCCGACGTTGTAACAGTTTTGTAACACTAACGTAATCTTTTGTAACATTACTCAAAAATGTTTCAAAAACGCCGTTAAAACGTCGCTCTTTTAATCGCATGGCGACCGACGCTTGCCGTGGTTTGTGCATTTTCAACAAAGAGTTAATAATAATATTATTAAACATTACTCTTTATTAAAATACTGTGAACAAAAATAATAATCATTATCGAATTATTCTTTTGCGAAAGGAGCGCAATATATGCACAATAATGAAAAAAATATAAACCAACTTATTAATTCATATGTACGCGATGGAGAACGCGTAGACGATCTGCAGATATCCGGTTTAAGATTGATCCAGAATCCAAATCAATTCTGTTTTGGGGTGGACGCGGTACTTCTGTCGTATTACGCTTCGCTCAGCATAAAGCCGGGAGCCGAGGTCCTCGACTTATGCGCCGGCAACGGCGTGATTCCTATTTTGCTGACCGCTAAGTGCGGCGCGGCGCGGATCGTCGGGCTGGAGATCCAGAAAGACGTCGCGGAAATGGCAGAGCGTTCTATACGCTTAAACTCGCTCGAGGAGAAGGTCGATATCTTATGCGGCGATCTTAAAGACGGAACAGAAATATTTAAAAGGAGTTCTTTCGATAATATTACATGCAATCCGCCTTATAAAGAACGCGGCTCGGGGCTGATAAATGAAACGGACTCTACAGCTATAGCGCGTCATGAAATATTATGCGATCTTGAGGATATAATCAGCGTGAGCGCGGCGCTTTTAAAGCCCGGCGGGAAACTCGCAATGATACATAGGCCGGACAGACTTATCGATCTATGCTGCCTGATGAGGAAATATAAGCTCGAGCCCAAAAAACTCAGATTCGTGCATCCGTCGTATAACAAAACCGCGACTATGATACTGGTCGAAGCGGCCCGCGGCGGCAAGCCGAAACTATTTCTCGATCCGCCTTTATATATATATGATGAAAAAGGAAACTACACCGATGAAATAGATAAAATATATGCAAAAGACGTCTAAATTTTTCGTTGACATAGACGCGATTTGTGTTAAAATGAAGTTAGACGGCATGTTTTATTTTTAACATACTTTAACGTATAGGTAATAGAAGCCTAACTTTTTATATATAAAATACCGGTTTGCCTTTGGGTTTAAATTACCTTAAAAGTATGCCGATCTTTAGAATAAGGTTAATTTACCGCGCTTACGCGTTCGCTAAAAAGCTGTCTGAATATTGATATTCATGCGAACAGAAGGAATTTTGAATAAGACTATGGAAGCGAAAACAAAAGGAAAATTATATTTATGCCCTACCCCGATAGGGAATTTAAAAGATATAACATACAGAACTCTTGAAACTCTGAAAAGCGTCGATCTGATCGCGGCGGAGGATACTCGAGTCAGCCTGAAACTGCTCAACCATTTCGGTATCGACAAGCCGCTGACCAGCTATTACGAACATAACAAACGCGAAAAGGGCTCCTATCTTATAGGCAAACTGCTCGGCGGGATGGATATCGCCGTAGTTACCGACGCCGGAGCTCCCGGTATATCGGACCCCGGCGAAGATCTTGTGCGGCTCTGCGTACAAAACGATATAGAAGTGGAAGCTCTGCCGGGTCCGTGCGCGTTCGTTACCGCGCTGACCGCGTCTGGCATGCCGACCGGACGGTTCACATTTGAAGGGTTCTTGACCGTAAATAAAAGGAACAGAATAAAACATCTCGAAAGCCTGAAGTTCGAGACCCGCACAATGATATTCTACGAAGCGCCACATAAACTGCCGCATACTCTTAAAGACATGTACTCCGTATTCGGAGACCGCGAGATAGTATTGGCGCGCGAGATAACGAAAAAGTTCGAGGAATATATAAGGACGACGCTGAGCGGAGCTATAGAACGATATGAAAACGTTTCGCCGCGCGGCGAATATGTTCTTATCCTGCGCGGCGCTAAGCCCGAGGAGGCCGAAGAGGCGCTGAGACAGGATCTGCCCGACCCGTCCGAATTACTCAAAAAATACTATAAAGACGGGCGAAGGGGCAAAGAGCTTGTAAAGCTCGTCGCCGACGAACTCAAGCTGCCCAAGCGGGAGGTTTACGATATATATTTAAAGCTTGATAAGGACTAACGACGCTTATTCGACTTTATATCGCTGCAAATTCTTAAGACGACGGCTTTCGCCGCTTAAAATTACGGCCGAGTCATTAAGCGAGTCAAACATGAAAAACTTAGATCCGGCGCGAAGCCAAGCTTTTGAATGTTTATATGCGCGGCGCGCTATAAACCGCGGCGCCACATCCCTTTTTTATCCCAATAAATTTAATTCGATTTGCTTTTTATAAAAGGGGATGTTCAGCGCGAACTATACCAAAACGCGAATAAAACTTCCCATTGAACATATACCTCGCATATGCGCTCCATATGCATACGAAATAAAAATATTAAAAAAATAAATTTAACTTTTAAACTGCTATACGGCTGCTTACGTCAACACTTTACATAACTATCGACATCTTTGAAACTTTACATCATGGTTTTTAAACTATTGCAAACGTCTATAAAGCAACCCACGGCAGAACGCGATAACAATAAGTTTAAAGAACTATTCTGAGGTGATGATAATGCTGAGTAAACTTAAAGGGATACGCTGGCAAAAATCAACGATCGTCACAGCGGCTTTAATTTTAACTATGACCATAGGTTCGTTCATAACAACGGCGCATATAAACGACATGGAAGAAAAAAGAAGTTTTGACAGACTCTATGAAGAAGTAACAAGCTTATCCGACGAGATCATGCTTCATGCCGAAAACGACAAAGCGCAGCTCGAAATGCTCGCCGGAATAATTTCGAGATATGCGAAACCGGACTCGGCCGAGCTTTGGGAGCTGCTCGACACATATTCCACAATAGGGATGATGTCCAGAATCGAAATTCTCCTTCCTGACAACTCCGTTCTTGTCAGCGGCGGCCGCCGAATAAACGCAAACGGTCTGCTTTCCTTCTCGGATGCGGCGGCGCTTGGTCAACATATAACAAACAGAGAAGCCGACGTTATCGATCCCGACAAATATATCGTTCGTCATTACGCTCCTATCGTCAAAAACGGCGAAACTATAGCTATGCTTTACGGCGTGATAGATATAGGCAGTTTGCCGAAAAGTATAGCGTCAAAACCATACGGCGGCGAGGCTGCGATATATGTTATCGAAGGCGGTTCGGGAGATTTTCTTGTAGACACCTGGCATAACGACTCGGGCGGGAATATCTGGGCGCTCGGGGAACGACCGATGGCTCCGGGTTATAACCACGAAGAGCTCAAGCGAAGTTTGACCGACGGTGAAACCGGATACGTAGTATTCAGGTCGGAAACGACCGGCAAAAACCTCTACTTCTGTTTTGCGCCGATGGGCGTCAACGATTGGAGAATGGCGCTCTCGGTCCCAGAGGATACGGTTTTCGCCAGCGCGAACGCAATAAAAAATATCTTAAATATTTTCCTCGTGTTTGAGGCGTTGTGCTTTATTATTTATTTTATATGGATGATACGTTATATCCTCCTCGAGACGAACCGGAAGCAGCGTCAGCTCAATCTGCTCAATTACGTATACGATGTAGAAAAGCTGCTGTTTAACGCCCACGAACAGCGCGAAAATATACCTCTTGCTCTCGAAAAAATAGCGCGTATAACTGCGGCCGAAAAGATCAGCTTTTGGATGATCGGACTAAACGAGGAACTCTCTTTTTCATGGAGCCCTTCCGCTTTTGACTATAGCGGTAAGAAGAGCGTAATATACCGGCTTTTGGCATATTTTCAAAGCGGACGCGACGTATTTGAAGCTTACGATTCCGCTACCATTCAATCCGTTTCTCCGCCCAACCTGCCTAATCCGGCTAAAAGCATATTAGCGGTTCCTGTAGCGGATATGGACGGAGCGATTCGAGGTATCTTATTAGCGCTTAATCTGCGTAACAAACGCACCGATCCCGCGCTCCTAAAAAGCGTCTGTTTCAGCTTTGGCATGCTATGTCATAACATGCGTTCTTACGACGCGATGAAAGAACAAGGCGAAAGAGACGCTCTGACCGGACTCTATAACCGGAACCGGTACGAAACGGATCTTTCCGCATATCTTACCGCCTACCGTAAATCGCTGTGCTGCATCTATATAGACCTAAACGGTCTGCACGAGCTGAATAATACCAGGGGGCACGACGCGGGCGACCATGCGCTAAAATCGGTAGCGGAGCAGATCAAGACAAGTTTCGGAGACGAAAATTCTTATCGCACCGGCGGCGACGAATTTCTGATATTTATTGCGGATATGCCCGTAAGCGAACTGCACCGCCGCAGCCGTGATTTTCAAAACGCGCTCGATGCTAAAGATATATACGTTTCCATAGGGATCCAATATGAAACCAAAGTTACTTCAATGGAAGCTCTGATAAAAGAAGCGGAGAAAAAGATGTACGCGGCCAAAAAAGAATTCTACGAACGCAAAGAAAGCGACCTCAGACAAAGATCGTCAAAACGCCATGAAATGTTCGCTTGACCCAAATAGGACGTTCAAAAACAGCGAATTTTTATAACGAAACCCGCCGCCGTAAACTCAGTAAAGCGCAAGGGACGGAGAACCGACTCTCCGTCCCAATTATTATATCTATCCCTATTTCACACTCTCGGCGATCTTTATCAGTTCGTCCACGCTCAGTCCGTGTCCGCCGTTTATGCTGACGGATACGCCGTCCTCGGTCTCCCAATCTATGCAGTTTCCGTCCGTGATCGCGGCGGTCCTGCCGTTTATGGTCGTCTCCTCAACGGTTCCGTCGGTCGAATATGTATAAGCGGTGGTATCGTCTATAAGCCGCTCCATTATGGTTATCTCGTCGCCGTCTTCGTTTTTATACTCTATATTTCTATACTTGCCGCTTATGCTCCCGTCTTCGTTCTCATAAGCGTAGCACCTACTCAGGCTGTAACCCTCGGGCAGGTATTCGGGCGTTTTTATATCGAACTCCGCCTCCGCCTGAGCCTCGTCTATAGTCGCATAGTTTTTCTTAAACGCTTCGGCGTCGCCGTCGTCCGTGACCGAGTATACCTCGACGCTTCCGCCCAGCGCCTCTCCGTACATGGAAACTAAATTAACGTCGTTTATTCTCTCGCCGTTCTCGTCATAAATATTGCCTATATCTTCATTATACAGATACTCGAGCGCGTTCCCGTTCTCGTCGAATATCTTTCCTTTCAGCTCGTCCGGCAGCTCGATCGGCGCGGTCGCGTCAGTCTGAATAAACTGGTTATGCCCGGTAGAGAGCGTCTTGATGATGTTGTCTAAGTACCCGGACGCGAACGCCGTTCCCGCGACCGCTACTATTGCGACGCAAGCCGCGAGAGAATATACTACCTTCAGCTTTCTTCTTTTATTTACCGCATTTTTTCTCATACGCCTTATCTCCTCCTCGGATATCGATCCTTTTTCATATACGCTAAAATCCATTTTAACGTCGTTTAAATAATCAAATTCATTTTTCGCCATGGCAACCGCTCCATTTCCCGCCGTAGATCCGGCGCAGCTTTCTCCTGCCTCTCGACAGCCTGTTATACACCCAAGACGGCTTTTTATCCGCCGCCTCGGATATGTCCTCTATCGACTGATCCATTATGTATCGCCTTATAAAAAGTTCTCTGTCCTCCTCGCTCAGTCCAGATAGAAGCGACATCGTCTCTTCCTCTATCTCTCTTCTGAGGATATCGGCGTCGATCTCTTTTTCGTCCGCTATGTTCTCGTCAAGTTCTCCCGCCGTAAGGTCTCTGTAAAACTTCCGTTTATAATTCAGAGCGCGGTATTTCGCGACCGCGCCGAGCCAGTTCTTCAGAGCGTTCTTCTCGGCGTCGAACCTGTTAATATTCCGCCAGACCGAAAAAAGTATATCGTTTACGCAGTCCTCGTTAAGAGCCGGCATAGCCTTAAGATGATACCGGACGATAGCCTTTATAAGGCCGCCGTATCGCCGTATAAGCTCCTCGAACGCATCCTCGTCTCTGCGGGCGATCCTGCGCGCAAGTTCGGCGTCGTTTATGTCCATGAAACGATCCCCTCCTTTTTTTGCTTTTGAAGCGCTTCTAATATATATTACACGCCAAGGACTCGTTTTCTATCAATTTTTCTGTTTTTTATTATTTAAGCGCCAAAGCGTCCTCGAGTCAATACCGATTACCTTGTAAATTTTTACCGCGACTTTATATATTTACATATAATCCGAGCCGTATATAATAATGAATATTCCCCTCCTTGTACGCATACAATTTAATGCATATACATTTAAACGAATCTGGATTTAACGCAGAAATAAATAAAATTTTCACATAAAGAGAGGTAATAAATAATGTCAACCGTATTGGAACTTAAAAAGCAGACCCTCGATCTAAACCGCGTCGCGGCGTCGAAGTTTTCGCAGACGATGGTAAAAAACACGATGATCGTTCCGGATAACAAGCCTGATATCGGACGCGTTATGGAGCTGTCCGGAAATATAAACGTGACCGACGTACAGATCCAAAACGACAAGGTCCATATCCAGGGAATATTGAGCGTCTACATAGTTTACGCCCCGGACGGAGAAAGCAAAACGACGGCGGCCGGGATAAGCTACAGCCAGGAATTCGGGCATACCGTCGATATGCCAAAGATTACGCCCGACATGGACGTATCCGTAGACTCCGACATATCTTCGCTCGACTACTCGCTCATCAATTCGAGAAAAATAGACGCGCGCTGCACGCTCGACTTAAGCGTAAAAGTCTCCGAACGCGCTTCTATGGAAATCGCCACGGACGCGGCGGATAATTCTACGATACAAATAAAGAAAAAACGCATCCGCGTCTGCAGCTCCGTCCCCTGCGAACGAGGCGACATCATCGTCCGCGAGCAGTTCGAACTTCCCGCCGGAAAACCCTCCGCCAAAGAATTGCTCCTGACCGACGTAATACCCGAAAACGTCAAAGCGACGACGACGAACGGCTTCGTCAATATATCAGGCCAGCTCAAAATATGCGCTCTCTATAACCCCGAGGGCGAAAACGCGGCTCCCGGCTTTGTCGAACACATAGCCCAATTCAACGAACAGCTTGCGGCTCAGAACGCGGTGGACGATATGGAATGCGAATACGACTGCAAAGTGGGCAACGTCTACTGCGAACTGCGCGAAAACGCGGACGGTGAAAACCGAGTCGTAGGCGTGGAGATCCTCTTATGTCCCAACCTAAAGCTAAACAGAATAGCCGAGATCTCCGCTATCGAGGACGCGTATTCGACAGCGGGCGAGCTTAAGATAAAAAAACAGCCGTTTAATATTGAACATCTGCTCGACAACGCGACCGCCCAGATAAGCCATACCGCCACGGCCGGACATAACCCGGCGTCGCCCGGGATATCCCAGATCGTAAACGCCTCCGCGACCGCCTCGATCGACAACATAGAAGCCCGAGACGGAAGACTGGTGGCGAAGGGAACGGTAAAGTCGCATATAATTTATCTGACCGACTCTCCCAACGTTCCCATAGCGAGTATGAACTCGACTTCCACGTTCGAGCATCCGTTGGATATAAAAAATATCGACTCAAACACGGCCTGCGACGCCAGAGTTTTCGTAAACCATACAGGTTACATAATAACCGGCGTAAACGACGTGGAGCTTCGCTTCGTGATAGGCATAAACGTAAAGGCCGTCTCGACCTCCAATATCGAGCTGGTAACCGAGCTGGAGCTGCAAAACGAGTCCGCGCCCAAGGACTGCGCGAGCTATATAATCTACTTCGTTCAGGAGGGCGACACGCTCTGGGATATAGCTAAAAGGTACGGCGCCACGGTCAAAAATATAATGAAAGAAAACGATCTGCGCGACGACAAGCTCTCGATCGGCGACCAAATAAAAATATGCGTCTGAGATAAATTTCTTATACCAATATTGAGCCGTTATAATAATTAGGTCAAAACCAAACCGCAATATCCGATATATTTTATATTTGGACGCGGCGCTCGTCCACTTAATCCACATAACGCACAGCCGTTTCGATTATCAACACGCGGTCCTGTATAGCAATGTGGATAAAGTCCTAACTCCGCACATACGCGCATGTTATAACTGTGGAAAACTTTGTGGAGTATGTGGATTGTGTTGTTTTTGAAACATTCGCGTCACATTTCCGTAACATTTGCCGCCATTATATAACAACAATATGCAATAAGTATAAATTATATCCAAAATCAAACACTGAGCGCTCAGAGCGCGCTTGATAAGACCTCATAACGTAAAAACCATACCTCCAACAAATTTTACTGCGCGACGCGGCGGGGCGGGGCTCTTCCCTTCGCTCCGCCAAATCCGTATACCGACGCTCGCCGTTTGCAGCTCGGGAGAGTCGGATCGTCGCGCCGAACGCTTACCGATATTCAAAACCTCCTCGCGCCGAAGCGCTTAAAGCAGGCCCGCGTTTTCGCCTCGGCTGTAATAAAACCGTTTTCCGCTGTGAATTTAGAGCTTCTCCCGCTTGACGAATTTTGCTTTTTCCTATATAATGATGAACAGAAATATAATGAGTTTTATTTGCAAAATTAAGGAGAGATGCTTAATGAAAATAAGACAGCTCCCGTTTACCATATTCAACAAAATGGGTTTCAGGCTTATCGCTGTTATATCGTATATAGCGCTGTTCGTATTTCATCGGATCAGGGTATTAAGGCTGACCGAGCTGGAACTGCTGGACGCGACCGACGTTTTCAGCGTTTCGGATATCTGTTTCGGCGGCTTGGACAAGTTCTATGATTATTTCGCGGTCCCGCTCCCCGATTTCACGCTCTACCTGCAGATCGCGGCGGCGGCCATGCTCGTTCTCGGTCTGGCGGCGCTGATACTTTCGCTTTTTTCGTATCGCCGCGTCCAGCTTATAAACGTATTCGTATCGTTTCTAAGTTTTCTGGTCAGTCTTGTATTCGGGATACTGCTGTGCGTATACGCGGGCGAGCAAAACTCTGTCGCCGAGCGCGATAAGATAATGGAATATTCCGTATACTTCACGGCGTTTCTGCCGGCGCTGTTTTCACTGATAGGCTTTATCTTTACATACGCGTTTGTGAAAATGCCCAAGTACGTATTTGCGGAGGGCAGATTCTTTAAAGCGATAGTCTGCGCCTTCAGTCCTTTCAACTTTACGGCCACATTTAAGAAGACCGACCCGACCGAGGACAAGTTCCGGGCTACGACTCCGCTCAAGAGAAGAAAATACCAATCGTTCAGCGAACCTAAATCGATCAAAAACAGCGGAACGAGAAAAACGAGGAAGCCCGCCGCGCCAAAAACAAAGGGCGGCTTAAAATCCAAGAACGGCGAGGACGATAAGCGCCCCACGGCTCAAAACGCAAAGCCAAGCGCGCTCGAACTGGCTCTCGCGAAACGCGCGCACGCCGAGGAAATAGCCAACTCCCGAGTCGAGGCGAGCAACAGAGCTCTGTTTAAGAAAGAGCCGAGGAAACCGAAAGGCGGCGTAGGCTCGAAGAACCAAAAAACGTCGGCTTCTGCAGTCTCAAGCAGAGCGAAGGAGAAAAAACAGACCGCGCTCGAGCTGGCTAAGGCCAGAGCCGCGCACGCGGAGAAGATAGCGAAATCGAAGACCGAAGAATCGTGATATACGCGCCGCCGAACGCGGCGCGTTTTTATTATCCGCCCGCGTTTTACGCGTATCTTAAAATTTTAAACTTTTGTTAACATTCGGTTGTTTCGCCGGCTATTTACTTTATTTTTGATTTACTTGTGTTATAATAAAGATATACGCCCGGCGCGGACGACCGCGTTTTATTTAGGCGCGCGGCGAAGACCCGAATATCGGCTTTAAATTTAAAAGTTCCGTATTCGGGATAACGATCCGGGCGAAACAGTTAATATCAGCCGAAATTAGAATTTAAATATGCGGAGGTATATATTATGAATAAAAATAAATCGAATCGATCGAATCCCGCGCGTTCCAATAAAAAATCAAAGCTCGGGGGAGCGCTTTTAAAATACGGGATAGCCGCGGGTATCGCGGGAACGGCGGCCTTCGCCGCGGGAAAGTATATAAACGGACTGCTGAAGGCAAAGCCTCAGTCTCAGCCGCATCCGGCTCCGGTCAGTTCGGGCGACGGCGTCCTTGAAGCGGTTATCGGCGAGTTTTTAAAGCTCACGAAGATACCGAGAAAGTCGGGGCATGAGGATAAGATAGCCGAATATCTTCTGAGCTGGGCGGAGCGCCGGGAGCTGAAACATATCAAGGACGAATACGGAAACGTGATCATAGAAAAGGACGCGTCCGCCGGATACGAAAAGGCCCCGGTCGTGATACTTCAGGCGCATATGGACATGGTATGCCTCTCGGACGGCGAGGACGAATACGATCCGCTGAGCGATCCTATAAAACCGATAAAGACGGGCGAGACGATAACCGCGCACGGGACTACGCTCGGCGCGGACGACGGCATAGGGATAGCCGAGATACTATATATCCTAAACAGCGGTCTTATCAAGCACGGACCCATCCGCGCGATATTCACCGTATCCGAGGAGACCGATATGTACGGAGCCGCAAATATAGACGAGAAATATTTGGACGCCGACTATATGATAAATATCGACAACGAGGACGAGGGGCAGATATGCAACTCCTGCTCGAACAACGCCGTCTACTCGATAACAAAGGATATAGAGAGAGTCGAGCCGTCGGGCGACGCGGCGTACGAGGTAAAGCTCTGCGGTCTGAGGGGCGGTCATTCGGGAATGGACATAAACTCCGGGGCGATGAACGCGGTCTCCTCGCTCGCCTACGTCCTATCCTGCGCAAAACAGGCGGGGATAGACTTAGAATTCTCCTCTCTCGAGGGCGGAACTGCGACCAACGCGATACCCGCGTCCGCATCCGCCGTGGTAGTAATAAACGAGGAGCGAAGCGAGAGGTTTACGGCGATACTGAAGGGTATGCTTCGCAGTCTGTCGGACGCGTACTGCTACACGGAGCCTAACTTTGATCTGAGCTGTCAAAAACTCGACTATGTGCCGACGCCGGTAGTGTCCGCGGATGATTCCGCGAAGCTGATAGATCTTTTGACCTCTCTGCCAAACGGAGTAAACACCATGAGCCCGGCGGCGGAGAATCTCGTCGAAAGCTCGGCCAACATCGGGATAATACGGATAGAGCCGGATATGATAAATATCGGGGCGTCCACCAGAAGTTCGGTCGATACTTTCTCGGAGGTCCTGGATATGAGGATAAAGACCGCCGCGAGGCTGACCGGCTTCGACTTGGAGATATTGTCCTCAAGCCCGTCCTGGCCGCTTAATCCATACGGCAAGCTCGCGGAGCTGTATAAGCGCTGCTATAACGCGTCGAGCGGACGGACGGCCGAAACCGCGCCGATACACGCCTCGGTCGAGTGCTGTTACTTCTGCAAGAAGAACCCGGATCTCGATATAATCTCAGTGGGACCCACGATAACCGGAGCGCACAGCGTCGGCGAGACTCTATACCTCGAATCGGTGAAGAATAATATCAAAGCGGTGATCTTGACTCTGGAAAAACTGAAATAAAGCTGAATATACAAACTGAGGGACGGCCGCAGATCGGTCGCCCCCGTAATTTTGCGTTTTTTACTCGATAACAAGCTCGACCGGACAATGGTCCGAGCCCATGATCTCCTGATGGATCGCGGCGGACTTGAGCCTCGGCTCGAGCGAACGGGATACGATAAAATAGTCTATACGCCATCCCGCGTTCTTCTCCCGCGCCTTGAACCTGTACGACCACCAGGAATACTCGCCCTCCGCTTCGGGATAGAAGTATCTGAACGTATCGATAAACCCGCCGCCCAGCAGCAGGGTCATCTGTTCTCTCTCCTCGTCGGTGAACCCGGCGTTTTTTCTGTTCGTCTTGGGATTCTTAAGGTCTATCTCCTCGTGCGCAACGTTGAGGTCGCCGCAGAGTATCACCGGCTTTTTCTTATCGAGTTCTATTAGGTATTCCCTGAAATCTTCCTCCCATCTTACTCTGTAATCCAGACGCTTCAGCTCGTTCTGGGAATTCGGAGTATAGCAGGTAATGAAATAATAGTCCTCGAACTCGGCGGTTATCACCCTGCCCTCGTGGTTGTGCTCGTCCGCCCCAAATCCGTAGGTCACGGTCAGCGGCTCCCGCTTGGTAAAAAGCGCCACGCCCGAGTAACCCTTTTTATCGGCGTAGTTCCAATACGCATGGTAGCCCGGCGCGTCGATGTCTATCTGACCCTCCTGGAGCTTGGTCTCCTGGACGCAGAATATATCCGCGTCCGCCTCTTTGAAATAATCCATAAATCCCTTTTGCACGCAGGCTCTGAGCCCGTTAACGTTCCATGATATAAATTTTGCCATAACACAAATACCGGCGGCGATCGATCCGCCTTTCCTTTCTGAATATTACATCTTACTACTTAATCTTAGACTTATCCGCCTTCCGTCTAAACCTTAAATATTAAAAAACCGTCTTCCGTTCTCGTATGTTATCCGGCATATCTCGTCGTAGCTAACGCCCTTTACGGCCGCCATCTTCTCGGCCACGAACCTTACGTAGCCGCTGTGGTTGCGCTCGCCGCGATGCGGTTCGGGCGCCATATACGGGCAGTCGGTCTCGATCATAAGCCTCTCGAGCGGTATCTCTCTGCACGCCTCGACCGCCCGTCTCGCGTTTTTAAACGTCAATACGCCGGTAAACGAGATCATCAGCCCCATCTTGACAAGCTGCCGCGCCGTTTCCGCGCTGCCCGAGAAGCAGTGCATGACCGCGTTTTTAACTTTCATATCTCTTAAAATATTTATACAGTCGCCCTTAGAGTCTCTGTCGTGGATAACGACCGGAAGCCCCAGCTCGTCCGCCAGTTCAAGCTGTTTTACAAACCATTTCTTCTGCGCCTCCCGGTCCGCGTCGTCGTAGTGGTAGTCGAGCCCTATCTCGCCTATCGCCTTGACCTTCTCGTCCTTCGCAAGCTCTCTTATTACGTCCAGATCGGCGTCGGTCATACCGCTAACGTCGCTCGGATGAACTCCGACCGCCGCATATATGAAATCATATTTTTTTGCGATAGACAAAGCCTTTTTCGAGCTTTCGATATCCGCGCCTATGTCCATTATATTTGTAACGCCCGATCCGCGTATCTCTTCGATAAGCTCGTCTCTGTCCTTATCGAAGCTTTTATCGTCAAGGTGGGCGTGGGTGTCAAATAGCAATTTCGTCATCTCCCATTTAAAATTTAGCCGATTTACCCTCTAAACTTGGTAACAGGCTTATTGATTATATCACAAAGATATGTTATAATCAATAAAAATAACGCTGAGAGGTGATAGAGAATGCAAGAATTGATAGATAAAGGCAAACTCGCAAAACAGGCGTCGTATAAGCTCGCGAATCTTTCCACCAACGTGAAAAACGCGGCGCTTACCGCAATAGCCGACGCGCTGATAAGCGAAGCCGATTACATCTTAAGCGAGAACGCCAAGGATATTGACGCCGGAGAGAAGAACGGAATGAACCCCGGCCTCATAGACAGACTCAGGCTGACGAAAGAGAGGATCGAGGGCATGGCCGAGGGGATACGCCAGATAGCGGCGCTGCCCGATCCGATAGGCGAGGCGGTCTCCCATACCAAAAGACCTAACGGCCTTCAGATAAGCAAGATACGCGTTCCGCTCGGAGTGATCGGGATCATATACGAAGCCCGTCCAAACGTCACAGCGGACGCGGCGGGACTCTGCATAAAGACCGGCAACGCGGTCATACTCCGCGGCGGCAAGGAGGCGTTCAGTTCCAACATGGCGATCGTGAAGGTGATGCAAAAAGCCGCGTATTCAAACGGTCTGCCCGAGGGATCGATAAACTTAGTCGAGAACACGACGAGAGAGAGTTCCACCGCGCTGATGCGCCTTAGCGACTATCTCGACGTGATAATCCCCCGCGGCGGCGCCGGACTTATAAAAGCCGTGGTCGAGAACGCTACCGTTCCCGCTATCGAAACCGGGACCGGCAACTGCCACGTGTACGTGGACGAGAGCGCCGACCTCGATATGGCCAAGGCTATCGTAATAAACGCGAAGACGCAGCGTCCGTCGGTCTGCAACGCCGAGGAGAAATTGCTCGTCCATAAAGATATAGCGGCGGCTTTCCTGCCCGAGATCATATCCGCGCTGGCAGAGAAAGGGGTCGAGATCGTCGGCGACGAAGAGGTCTTGAAGGTATATCCGGACGCGACGCCCGCGACCGAGGAGGATTGGTATACCGAATACTTAGACCTTAAGATAGGTATAAAGGTAGTCGGATCCATAGACGAGGCTATCGCTCACATCAACAAGTACAACAGCGGACATTCGGAGGCGATCGTGACGAGGAGCTACGAGGCGTCTCAGAAGTTCTTGGACGAGATCGACGCGGCGGCGGTATACGTGAACGCGTCCACAAGATTCACCGACGGCTTTGAATTCGGTTTCGGCGCGGAGATCGGCATAAGCACCCAGAAGATCCACGCGCGCGGACCCATGGGACTCAGCGAGCTGACCTCGACCAAGTACGTCATCCGCGGCGACGGCCAGATCAGATAAAAGCGAAGGCTTAAGGCGCGCCTTTAAATTTTCCGCGCCAAAGATCAACTTAACTAACAGGAGGACGTTAACAGATGAACATAAACGATATGAAAATTGAGACCAAATGCGTGCAGGCGGGCTACGACCCCCAAAACGGCGAGCCGAGAGTTCTGCCGATATACCAGAGCACGACCTGGAAATATTCTTCTACCGAGCAGATGGGCAGGCTCTTCGACCTCGAGGAGAGCGGCTATTTCTACACCAGGCTCGCAAACCCCACCAACGACGCGGTCGCGGCCAAGATAACCGCGCTCGAGGGCGGAGTAGCCGGTATGCTGACCTCTTCGGGACAGGCGGCCTGCTTCTACTCGATATTCAACATATGCGAGGCGGGCGACCACTTCGTCTGCTCGTCGAACATCTACGGCGGAACGTTCAACCTCTTCGGCGTTACAATGAAGAAGCTGGGCATAGACGCGACGTTCGTAGACCCCGACGCGAGCGAGGAAGAACTGAATAAGGCGTTTAAGGAGAACACAAAGGCGATGTTCGGCGAGACGATAGCCAACCCCGCGCTGACCGTGCTCGACATCGAGAAATTCGCGAAGGTAGCTCACGCGCACAACGTTCCGCTCATAGTGGACAACACCTTTGCGACCCCGGTAAACTGCCGCCCGTTTGAATGGGGCGCGGACATCGTAGTCCACTCCACCACAAAGTACATGGACGGCCACGCGACGAGCGTCGGCGGCGCCATAATCGACAGCGGTAACTTCGACTGGGAAGCGGCCGGGAAGTTCCCGGGTCTTACCACCCCCGACGAGTCGTATCACGGCATAACCTATACGAAAAAGTTCGGCAAGGCCGCGTATATCACCAAGGCTACGGCTCAGGTCATGAGAGACCTCGGCTCGATCCCCTCGCCGCATAATTCGTTCCTGCTCAATATCGGGCTCGAGACCCTGCCGCTCAGGGTGAAACAGCACTGCGCCAACGCGCAGGCGGTCGCCGAGTATCTGAGCGAAAACGAGAAGATCTCGTGGGTGAGCTACTGCGGTCTCCCGGGCGATAAGTATTACGAGCTGGCTCAGAAATACCTCTCGAACGGCTCCTGCGGCGTTATATCGTTCGGAGTCAAGGGCGGCAGAGAAAACGCGGTCAAGTTTATGGACAGCCTGAAGCTCGCGGCTATAGTCACTCACGTGGCCGACGCGCGCACATCGGTGCTCCACCCCGCGAGCCACACCCACAGACAGCTAAACGACGAGGAACTCAAGGCCGCCGGAGTTACGCCCGACCTTATAAGGTTCTCTGTCGGTATCGAAAACGCCGACGACATAATCGCGGACATACAACAGGCGCTCGACTGCATAGACTGATTTTTCGCGGGAAACTTTCGCGCGGGCGGAACCGAAAAAACGCTTTTCGCTCTAAACCGCGGCGAGTCCTTGGATTCGGCGGAGCCGCGCCGCATATTCGAAGCCGAGCGCGGAAGGATCGCTTTTCCGCTTTCTCTCAACAATAACGACGATCTGCGGCGTATATATTTAATTTTACATATATGCGCCGCTTTTCATAACGGCTCCGGCTCCGGCGGATTTAAGCGTTTTGGCCGGGTCTTAGACCGGTCTTCGCTTTAGACCCGCGTTCGGCCGGTATGCGCCGCCGGGGCAAAACGCCCGGCCCGCAAAAAATTTTCTGTTTTATCCGCTTTTTTGCAAATAACGCTTGCAAATTTGCGAGTTTTATTTTATTATATTAATAAATATCTATTTTCGTCATTTTGTACTATATAGTTGATATATATCGGTCTGCTTATAAAAATCTATAGACGCAAACTTATATACCGGTTAAACGATCTTATATTGTATAGCATTATGAAACGGAGGATTCGACTTATGGTAAAAAATAACTTCAGCCTGTTTCAAGCTCAGTACGACGTAGGCTTAAACCCCGTTAATTCAGACTATCATACCCATAACGAGTACGAGCTGTATCTCCAGTTGGAAAAGGAGTCGAATTACTATATAGGTCCCACCTGCTACCATCTAAAGCGCGGATATATGCTTATAATAAACAACAACGAGATACATAAGTGTCCTAACGTCGGCGACATGAACTTTCGCCGCGCGACCGTGTACTTCAATCCGACGTATATGAACAACATAAGCATATATTCAAACACCGACCTGCTGAGCTGTTTTAAGCACCCCATCGGCAAGAAGAACCTGATCGTTCTCGACGAGGAGCAGCTGGGCGTTGTGGTAGAATATATAGACGATATGGTGAAGTACCAGAATTCGACCGCCTACGCGGACGGTACGAAAGCGCTGATAGCTCTGATAAGGCTCCTTGTTTTGATAAACCGCATATATTCGACCACCACGTTTGAAAACGGGATCACGTCGAAACAGCAGAGTTCTTATCTCAACAGGATCTATCCGATAATAAGCTATATAGACGACCATTACGCCGAGAACCTCTCGCTTGAAAATATAGCTAACGCGCTCGGAATGAACAAATACACCATAAGCCATATATTCAAACAGGTCACAGGCAGCACCATACACAACTATATTTCGCTGAAGCGTATCTCCTGCGCGAAGGCGCTGCTGCTCGAGGGCAAGAACGTGACCGAGACCTGCTACCTCTCCGGGTTCAACGACTACTCCAACTTTATCAGGCGTTTTAAGGCCGAGACCGGCATGACGCCCGGAGAGTACAAAAATATCAATAACGTATGATCGCGCTGATTGCGGCCGAACGCGCCGCAGTCAGGATTTTTTATTCTGAGGCGTTTTTATTTATATAAATTTTTTAAAATAATACCAACCTTTTTCAAATACCGCCGTGTAACATAATGAGAAACATAAGGAGGAACGGAGCAGTGAATGAAAAAGCCGTAATAAAAAGATGCCAAAACGGCGACAAACTCGCGTTCGACGAGCTGATCCGTTTCTTTTATCCGTACGTCTCAAAATATCTTACGCGGCTCACCTGCGACGAGAAGCTGACCGAAGATCTGACTCAGGAGACGTTTTTAAAGGTCATCCGCTCGATAGACCGCTATGATCCCGGCGGCTCCGCCGGCTTCGGAACCTATATCATCACGGTCGCCAAAAACAGCTACATCGATTTTTGCAGAAAGAACAAGGCCGAACTCTACGATAATATCGAGGACTTGAGCGGGACGGAGCCGCCGGGATCGTCGAACTTTGAAGAAGACGTTTTAAGGAAACTCGACTACGAGAGCGTACTCGGCTATATAAACGACCTGCCGCCGGATCAGAGCGCGGCGATAAAACTGAAATATATAGACGAGCTGACTCTTAAGGAGATAGCCGAACTGACCGGCGTTCCTGCGAAGACGGTCAAGAGCCGTATCCACGAGGGCGTGAAAAAGCTCAGAAAAAGATTATCACGGAAAGGAAGGATCGACAATGAATAAAAGCGCAGATAAACTCATTCAGACGTTAGAGCCGGAAATAGAAGCAAAATGCCGGCAGCTCAGACAGAAGCGAAAGGAACGCGCGGCGCTCAGGATATTTATTTTAGGCTTGATAGCGGCGCTGATCGTTCCGGCGTTATTGATCTTTGCCGGAGCGACCTGGTTCGCGGTCTTAACGCCTTTCGCGTTTTTGGCCGTAGGCTTTATAGTATTATCGCCAATTTTGATCAATATGGGAGGCTCAGTCTGTGAATAGATTCGACTCGTTTATAAACAAAATTAACTTTAAGAAGCTCGCGATCCTTTATATAATCGCAGCGCTTATAGCCGCGATCGTCTGCACGTGCGTAATAGAATCGATATACCACGACAGGATATGTTTCGCGCTGACCTTCTCACGGCTCAGCGAAAAGATCGAGCGCGGCTCGGCGACCTCCGAGGAGATCAAGGCGGAGCTGTCCGACCTGGCCGCTTCCATACCCGACGTCGTGGACGCGCTCGTTTTAGACGATTCAAACCGTATCGTCTACTCGGCCTCCGACTCAAGGCTCGCCTGGGACGACCGGCTCGAGCTGAACGCCGGAGAGATCGGGACCACCTTCATGGTATCCGAAAGCGCCCCGAACGCCGTGTTTAAATTTGTAAAGAAAGAGGAATTCATGCTGTCCTCGGTCTTCGCCTCCGCCTTTACCGAACTGAGCGAAGGCCGCGACGAGGAAAACATATACCAATACGAACTTCAGAACAAAACCGTATATCTGCTCGGCTTTATGGGCAGAGACGCAAACGGCGACAGAGTCTACGTTATAAACAACATCTCCCACGCGCCGAACGGGAACTTGGCGATCAAGCTCACGCTCGCGCTCGCCATGTTCTTCTTTATGCTGTACTGGGTCATAACCGCCCTGTGGATATACCAAAACGCCCTGGCGGCTCGTCTGCCCGCGCTTCTCTGGGGCTGCGCGGCGCTGCTTACGAACCTGGCGGCGGTCGTCGTGTATTTGATCTATAAGTATACCAACGCGGTCTGCCGAAGCTGCGGCGCGGTTCAGAATAGAGAAAACCAATTTTGCGTAAACTGCGGAGAAAAAATAGGGTTTACCTGTCCAAACTGCGGACGGACTCTATACAGAAACTTAAATTTCTGCCCGGACTGCGGCGAAAAGCTAAACGGATCGGTCGAATAACTTCAGCAAAGCGCGTTAGGTAATCTGAGTCTAAACATACGGCGGCGGCTTAACGAGCCGCGCGCTCAAGACGTATAATATAAATCGTATCGAAGTATTAAGGTAAATCGAAAGGAGCGTTAAACGCGTGAACCCGCAAAATAACATAACCAAAAGCGTCGGGCGGATATTAAAGGACAATATCTGCACCGCGTTCAATTTTCTGAATTTTATGATAGCCATAGCTCTCGCCTGCGTCGGAGCCTGGACGAATATGCTGTTTATCCTGGTAATTATAACGAACACGGCGATAGGGATCGCTCAGGAGATAAAAGCGAAAAAGCTGGTCGAAAAGCTTTCTCTGCTCTCCGAGCCGACGGCTAACATCGGCAGAAACGGCGAGAGATTGACCGTTGGGATCGGCGAGGTACTCAAGGGCGACATACTCTTCCTCGAGAGCGGAAACACGATCTGCGCCGACAGCGTCGTAAAGAGCGGCGAGCTCGAGGTCAACGAGTCCCTGCTTACCGGCGAATCCGACCCGGTGATCAAAAAGCCGGGCGACTCTCTGCTCTCGGGCAGTTCGGTAATAAGCGGAAAATGCGAGGCCGAGATCGTTCATACGGGCGACGAGAACTACGCCTCCCAGATCGTAAACGAAGTGAAAAAGTCCAAGGGCTTAAACTCCGATCTGCTGCGTTCGATGCGCAGAGTCACCAAGTTCACCGGCTGGCTGATCGTTCCGCTCGGCGTTATCCTGTTTTTGCAGGCCTACTTTTTAAGAGACGCCTCCGTCCACGACGCGGTAGTCTCGACCTCGGCCGGGCTTTTGGGCATGCTGCCCAAGGGTCTCGTCCTCATGATAGGCATAGGTCTCGCGACCGGTATAATACGCCTGTCGAAGCGGGACGTGCTGGTCCACGACCTGTATTCCCTCGAAAACCTCGCCCACGTAGACGTGATCTGTCTCGATAAAACAGGTACGCTGACCGAGGGCAAGATGAAGGTCGAGAGCGTATACATGGCGGATAACAAATACGAAGCCGAGTTTAAAAAGCTGATAGGCGCGTTTCTCGGCTCCTCTACCGACAACAACGCCACATTTCAGGCGATGAAGGCCTTCTTCCCTGCAAACGACGATATAGAGATCGTCTCCGACGTTCCGTTCTCATCCGAAAGGAAATGGAGCGGAGTTACCTTCTCGGACGGCAGGAGTTTCGTACTCGGCGCCCCCGAAAAACTCTGCGCCTCCGCTCTTCCGCCCGAGATAGAAAACGAACTGCGGGACGGAAAGCGCGTTCTCGCCGCGGGTCTTGCGGACGAGATCCGGGACAAGCGGATAGATCCCCAAAAATTCCGGCTCCTCGCCGCGATCGTTATAACCGATCCCATCAGAGAAAACGCCGTCCGGGCCGTCTCATACTTCCGAAACGAAGACGTGGACGTAAAAGTTATCTCCGGCGACAATCCGCTGACCGTATCGGCGGTCGCGCGGAAGGCGGGTATCAGAAACGCCGACAAATATATAGATATGTCCATGATCTCCGACGAGGACATACCGCAGGTAGCCAGAGAATATACCGTATTCGGCCGCGTAAGACCCGAACAGAAGCGAACAATAGTATCGACCATGCAGGCCGAGGGGCATAACGTAGCCATGACCGGCGACGGCGTAAACGACCTGCTCGCCATGAAACAGGCAGACTGCTCGATAGCCGTAGGCCAGGGGACCGACGCGGCGCGGCAGACGGCTCAGATCGTTCTCCTGGACTCGGACTTTTCCAAGCTCAGGGACGTGCTGTCCGAAGGCAGGCGGGTGGTCAACAACATAACCAAATCGGCCGGAGTGTTCTTTATCAAAACGATATACTCGATACTGATAACGATGTTATGTATAATATTCAACTGCCCATTCCCACTCATACCGATACAGATAACCCTGATAGACGCGATAATCGAGGGCTACCCGGCGTTTATCATGTCGTTCGAGCCGAACGACGTCAAGGTCAGGGGCAGGTTCCTGAATACGGCTCTTAGGACGGCGGCGCCTAACGCCATAGCGGTTACGCTCTCATTCTGCGTCATGTACCCGGCGTCTAATATCCTTCATATAGCCCCCGAGCAAACTACGCTGATAATGTATCTGATCGTGGGAATTACCGGAATCATAGGCGTGATAAAAGCGTGCCTGCCGTTTAACAAACTGAGGGCGTTTTTGGCGGCGACTACCGCCGCGGGCTTCTTCGCGGCGCTGATCTTATTCCGGCCGCTGCTTAAACTGCCGGTTCTAAACGTCGAAAACCTCCCGGTCTTGATCGTCGTTGCGGCCGCGGCCATACTTATTACCTGCTTCATCAAACTGCCCCAAAAAAGCCCGCTCAAGAAAACTATGTTTTCGCGAACGTAAAGCGAGCTTCCCGCAATCGGTCTTTAAACGCCGCTGAGCTTACCTCGCGGCGTTTTTGGCGTGAAACGCCGCGGCTCCGTTTAATTCCTGCCAAGGTCTACGCTCCCCCGCTATTCCTATCGTCGATACCGGTTTTGGATTTTCGCCGCCAGGCTGCGCCGCGCTTGACGCGCAAATCAAAAACGCCCCGCCGCGAGACTAAGCCGCGGACGGGGCGTCTATGTACTTTTTAACCGATCTACTCCATCGATATCGCCTAACCGATTACATCAGGCCTTCTACCTCTTCTTTGAGCGCCTCGACCTGACTTCTCTGCTCGTCGCTGAGATCCTTGGTCAGCAGCGAATTTATCGTCATGAGCGCGTCGTCGTAGAGTTCCTCGTCGATAAGCTCTCTGATACTGTTAAGATCAGCCTCGATGGAGACCGTATCCGCGGCCGCTTCCTCGGCGGTCATTCTCTCCGGCTCCTCGGTCGGAGTCATGTCGTCGGCCTTAGCCGAAACGCCCTCTTCGTCGTCCGTCTGAGCGGCGTTCGTCGTTCTCTCCGTCGTCGCTCCGCTCTCGCTCGCGCTCTCCGTATCTTCAGCCGGAGTAGCCTCCGCTTCTTCTCTTTCCGCCGTCGCCGCCGGTCTTTCGGTAGCTACGCTCTCCGTATCCGTTCCCGCGCTCGGCGTCGCCGAATCGCTACACCCTACAAGTATGCCCGCGGACAGAACTCCCGCAAGCGCGACCGCTGTTACCTTCTTAAAATCCAATTTAAACTCTCCTTTTCTTTTTAAAAATTCCTCTCAGTATCGCAGACGCCCCAAGCGAAACGCTTAGACGCCCCGCGCCTTATCCCGCGCCGATCAATATCTCTCAAACGCCAATTTGAGCCGCATCTGCGCGTAAATCCCGTAGCTCGCTTCCCAGACGGCGCATATCTTATCCACCATCGAGACCACGTACGCCTCCTTATGTCTCGGCCAAATCATTCCGCACAGCCACATATGGTTTTTGATGATGTCCTTTTCAAGCTCGCTCAGCTCGGTTATCTTCTGCGCGTTTTTAAGCGCGATCCTCGAATGCAGCAACGCGTGCTTTACGGCTCCGAGACCCGCGTCCGACCAGTCATAGTAGAACAAGTCGTGAAGGAGTCCGGCTCTCGCCGCCGCCTCGTAGTTAAGACCCATTCTCTTGCACATCAAATAGCTATAGTACGCCACGTTTATGCAATGCTGTTTTCTGCTTACGCCGTAATGATGGGAACAATTTTCAAGGCGTAAAAACGCCTCGTTATCCATCAAATCCTGAACGATACCACGGAATTCCTGATACTGACTGTTGCTATCATTAACCATCGCTATCATCCCCTAAAAATTTTTGGAAAAAACAAACGTACTATATAGCTTTTACTTAATCAAAAATTATATGACTATCTGCTTAACCGATGTTATTATACCCCGTTTAAATTATAAAAGTCAATTCTTATATTTAAACAATTTATTAATTTTTGACCCGCAATTTTGTAACTATTGACTACCGCGCCGAGAATAAGCGCTATTTTAATACTTTTCTGAGATTATTAGTCGTATGCTCCTTAAAATACGCTTTTTCTAAAATAGGATAAATATTTGGTTAAACTCAAACCTAAATATGTAATTTAACTCTTGTGTTACCGCGTAAAATAGGTTATAATATATGTGTTTGCAGGCGGACGCCATACTGAATAATTGTCCTTCGCGGACGCGGCGGCGCGGCAGGGGCGCTCATCCGCTCATACAGGCCGCTCAGAGCGCGAAACCGCAACGTATTATTCGTATCGGATCGCATATGTATTTTAGCAGATATTGGGAGCATAGAGGATATGGGAATATTTAAAACAATCAAAAACGAAATAGCTTTGACGTTCGAGCGCGACCCGGCGGCGCGTTCAAAAGCCCAGGTTCTCTTGCTCTATCCCGGAGTCCGCGCCATAATCAACTACAGAGTGGCGCACAGGCTCCACAACAGAGGCCATTATTTTCTCGCCGACTGGATCTCCAAGCGCACCCGCAGAAAGACGGGCATAGAGATACACCCCGCGGCGAAGATAGGCCAAAACGTCTTTATCGACCACGGCATGGGCGTCGTGATCGGCGAGACCGCCGAAGTCGGAGACAACTGCACCATATATCAGGGCGTGACCCTCGGCGGCACGGGTAAGGACAAAGGCAAGCGCCACCCCACGATAGGCGCCAACGTGACCATCGGAGCCGGCGCGAAAGTGCTCGGTCCGTTCAAGGTCGGCGACAACTCCAAGATAGCCGCGAACGCGGTCGTACTCAAGGAAGTTCCGCCCAACAGCACCTGCGTAGGCGTTCCCGCGCATATCGTCAAGCGGGATAACGTCAGAGTCGCTCCGGCCAAACCGACCGCGCGGTACGTCGCGGATCTCGACCAGATACACATTCCCGATCCGGTCGCTTCCGAGCTCGATACTCTGCGCCAAAACGTAAAACGTCTCACCGAACAGCTTAAGGAATGCGAAGAGAGCCACGGTCCCGACTGTCCGCATTTTAAGGATAGACGCGGCGACGGTTCGGGCGAATAAGGAACCGGCGATGGAGATCGGCAAATAGCAGGACGAGCGCGTTCTGCGACGATAGGTATAAAAATATAAATATAAGCTAATCGACAAAACGATACGGCGGCGCGCAAAGTCTCGATAAACCGGAACGTACGCGGCGCGGCCGATATATTTATCAACATATTATTAAAACATAGATATTTCTAAAGACTCGTTTGCTCTGCCCACGGGAGACGCGGTCGTATATATAAAGACACAGAATGTGGGCGGAAAGGTCATGGAAACCGTATGAAGCTTTTTAACAGTTTAACAGCCAAAAAGGAAGAATTCGTACCGATAACTCCGGGCGAGGTGAAGATGTACTCCTGCGGCCCCACAGTATACAACTATTTTCATATAGGAAACGCGAGGCCGTTTATCATATTCGACACGCTCCGCAGGTATCTGGAATACTCGGGGTATAAGGTCAAATTCGTCCAGAACTTCACAGATATAGACGATAAAATGATAAATAAGGCTAACGAGCTGGGCATAACCGTCCGCGAGCTGGCCGATAAGTATATAGCCGAATACTTCAAGGACGCGGAAGGGCTCGGTATACACAGAGCCACGGTTCACCCCAGGGCTACCGAGAACATAGACGCGATAATAGAGATCATCTCAAAACTGGTCGAGAGCGGCTACGCCTACAACGTAGACGGCGACGTGTATTACAGCACGAAGAAGTTCTCCGAATACGGCAAACTATCGCATCAGCCTCTCGAGGAGCTCGAGAGCGGCGCGCGGATAGACGTCAGCGAAGACAAACGCGATCCGATGGACTTCGCGCTCTGGAAAAAGCAGAAACCGGGCGAACCGGCCTGGGAGAGTCCGTGGGGAATGGGACGTCCCGGCTGGCATATCGAATGCAGCGCGATGGCGAATAAATACCTCGACAAATCGATAGACATACACAGCGGCGGTCAGGATCTGATCTTTCCGCACCACGAAAACGAGATAGCGCAGAGCGAAGCCGCCAACGGCTGCACCTTCGCCAACTACTGGGTGCATAACGGATATATAAACGTGGACAACAAAAAGATGTCCAAATCCCTCGGCAACTTCTTCACGGTCAGAGACGTGGCCAAGGAGTTCGACTATGAAGTTATCAGATTCTTCATGCTGTCGGCTCATTACAGAAGCCCGATAAACTTCAGCAAGGACTTGATGGAATCCGCAAAATCCAGCCTCGGCAGGATATACACCTGTATAGAGAATTTGGAATTTTTGTCGCAGAACGCGCAAAACGCAAACCTTAGAGACTCGGAAGAGGATAGCGTTAAGACGCTTAGCGGCTACAAGGATAAATTCATCGCGGCTATGGACGACGACCTCAATACCGCCGACGCGATATCGGCCATATTCGAGATAGTCTCTTACGCCAACAAAAATATAGATTCCGACTCTTCAAAAGAGTTGATAGAAAAATATATCGGTACTATAAAAGAACTCGGGGATATCCTCGGACTGCTCCAGAAATCCCAAAGCGACGTTCCCGCCGAGATACAGAGCATACTCGACGAACGCGCGGCGGCGAGAGCCGAGAAGAACTGGGGCAAGTCGGACGAACTCAGAGATAAGCTCAAAGAGCTGGGCTATATAGTCAAGGATACAAAGCAGGGTCAGCAGCTTACAAAGGCTTAAAGCGGCTCTGCCGCCGTGGACGCGTTAACGCCGGGGGCGCATATAACGATCTATATCGAGCGAAGCGGCGCCGCCCCGGCCATAAAGCGACAAGAGGTAAAATATGGACAAGAATGAAACGCTTACGGAAGAACTGCTTAAAAACGCGAACTCTGGGGATCTCCCGATACGTCCCGCCGAGTATTCGGCGCTGGCGCTGGCGTACATAGGCGACTGCGTGTACGAATTATACGTCAGGACTCATCTTCTGAAGGCGGGCAACAACAACGTAAACTCCCTGCACAAGACCGCCACGAAATACGTTCGCTGCGCCGCGCAGTCGGAGCTTTATCACAGGATAGCGCCTCTTCTGACCGAGGAGGAGACCGCGGTATTCAAACGCGGCAGGAACACCAAGTCGCACGTGCCTAAGAATTCCGAAATGAGCGACTACAGAAACGCCACCGGGATCGAGGCGCTGATAGGATATTTATACTTAAGCGGGGAATACTGCAGGATAAGCGAACTTACCGGGTATTTGTTTGTTTAGCGCGCCCGGCGGTTCGCGCCGATAATTACAGACGATCGAATCATATTTGATTTTTAGTCGCATTCGTATAGAGGTAGATTTTAAATATATTTTAGAGAATACGAGAGATAAACACATATAACTAAGTCCGAATATAATTTTTATCTTAATTTGCTTAGCGGAGATTTTCCGTATTTGAAACAGTAAAAAAGATTTTATATATTCTATACATTTAGGAGGAAATGAAATGGATTCACAAAAAGTAAGAGAACTTCAGATCAACGCGACTCACGTCCGTAAAATGGCTCTCGAAGCGGTACATAGCGCGGGCGCGGGACATCCGGGCGGTTCGCTGTCTCTGGCGGACTACCTGACCTACCTGTATATGGTAGAGATGAACGTAAATCCCAAGGACGCGAAGAATCCCGACAGGGACAGATTCGTTCTGTCTAAGGGTCACTGCTCGCCCGCTCTCTACGGCGTACTTGCCGAGGCGGGATTTATCCCGAAGGAGGATATAAAGGGCTTTAGAAGCATCGACAGCTACCTTCAGGGCCACCCCGACATGAAGAAGGTAAACGGCGTGGACATGTCAACCGGCTCGCTCGGTCAGGGCATAAGCGCGGCCTGCGGCATGGCTATCGCGGGCAAGCTGGACGACAAGGATTATCGGGTCTATACCGCGCTCGGCGACGGCGAGATCGAGGAAGGTCAGGTATGGGAGGCGGCGATGTTCGCGGCTCACTATAAGCTCGACAATCTTACCGCTTACCTCGACTTCAACGGGCTTCAGATAGACGGCGACATCACAAAGGTCATGAACTCGCTGCCGATCGATAAGAAGTTCGAAGCCTTCAACTGGCACGTAATAAACATCGACGCGCACGATTTCAACCAGATAGAAGCTGCGGTGAACGAAGCTAAGGCCACCAAGGGTAAGCCTACCATGATAATCGGAAAATCCATTAAGGGCAAAGGCGTTTCGTTTATGGAAGGTCAGGCGGCATGGCACGGGACCGCGCCGAACGACGAACAGTACGCTCAGGCTATATCTGAGCTGGACGCATATCTTGAGAGTCTGGGAGGTAACGAATAATGATTAAATATGAAAAAGGCAGTAAGGTTGCAACAAGACAGGCATACGGCGACGCTCTGGTCGAGTACGGCGCCGATCCGAGGATAGTCGTTATGGACGCCGATCTTTCAAAATCCACAAAGACCGACGGCTTTAAAAAGACCTATCCCGAAAGATTCATAAACACCGGTATCGCCGAGGGCAACATGATGGCGGTCGCGGCCGGCATCGCCACCTGCGGCAAGATAGTATTCGCAAGCTCTTTCGCGATGTTCGCCGCCGGCAGAGCCTTCGAACAGATAAGAAACTCTATAGCCTATCCGCACCTCAACGTTAAGATAGGCGCGACCCACGCGGGCATCTCTGTAGGCGAGGACGGCGCGTCCCACCAGTGTCTCGAGGACTTAGGTCTTATGAGAACGATCCCGGGCATGGTAATACTAAATCCCGCCGACGCGGTCGAATCAAACCTCGCGGTAAAAGCGGCTATCGACTACGAAGGTCCGGTCTACCTGAGATTCGGACGTCTGGCCGTTCCGACAATTTTCGACGAAAACTATAAGTTTGAGATAGGAAAGGGCGTCGAACTCGAGGACGGAACCGACGTAACCCTTATCGGAACCGGTCTTATGGTCCCCGACTGTATCGAAGCTAAGAAGATCTTAGCCGGCGAAGGCATAAGCGCCCGCGTTATCAACATGGCCACGATCAAGCCCATAGATAAGGATATAATCGTGAAGGCCGCTAAGGAGACCGGCGCGATAGTCACGGCGGAGGAGCACAACATAATCGGCGGTCTCGGCTCCGCAGTAGCGGAAGTCCTCGTAGAAAACGCCCCGGTACCGATGCAGAGAGTGGGAACTCAGGACGTATTCGGACGTTCCGGCAAACCGTATCCTCTTCTCGAAATGTACGGCCTGGATGCTAAGACCATCGCCGCAAAGGCGAAAGCCGCGATCGCGATGAAAAAATAAGATCGTATGCGTAAAACTCAAACGGCGTAGACTGGAACTCGGTATTACGCGTACTTGTCTATTTAGTTTGTATAAACAGAACAATACATATATTAGAGCGGTAATTATGCCGCTCTTTTATGTTATACAATATAGCCGTCACCCTTTTGCGTTCCGAATACTATCAAAAAAATAAGGCGCCCCTCAGAAACAACGTTTTTGCAGTTATTGTCACACTCCGGGGGAGTTTTCAAATATTTTCCATTATTACAATTGCATTAAACGTCGCATATGTCAGTGACGTCTCTTTTTGCCGGGGGAGATTTTAAGCCGTTTAGGGGAGTCTCAGGGGAGTATTTTTTTGAAAAAGTCCCCCAAATAAATAACGTTTTCACGGGGTTTACAGGTGTTTGGGGGAGTTAGGGGAGTTTTTTTTAATACTGTAAAATATATTAAAAAAATAATAAAATATATAATAAAAAAATATACGTAAAGAATAGAGAAAAAAGTCCCCTGTTTCCCCCAACGTAGCGATTAGCGATTAGCGATTAGAGAATAGAGAATAGGGGGTAAAATTTGCTTGTATAACGCCCGACGGTTTGTTTGAGGAAATGGAATACTCTGTAAAGGAATTGTAAATTGACGGATGACGTCGAATGTTATATAATTATCGTTAGCAGAAATCGGAACTTAGCGGTTATCCTCTCTACTCTCTTAAAGAAGGGAGGTGTTATCCCATTCAAGACTTATGTCGAAGAAAAAGGGGTGATAATTGCTGTGAAGTATATACTTAGAGTACTTGTACTCGTTGTTATATTTCTCATAGTTTTCACTATGAAAGCAATATAGCCGCCGGCGCTTTCCAAATACGGCAGCTATAATAAAACTGTTGTTTTAGGATAACCGTTAGACAGTTCCCTTTCTGCTTTTATTATACACTAAAATTTTAGTATTGTCAACATAGTAATCAGGACTTTAGGAATTAGGAAGTAGAGGTAAAATTCGCCCATTTAACGCCTAAGCGGCAACGTTTGCGAGTTGGGATACGTTGTTTTCCTATGCGGCTACAGAGGCCGTAAAAACGGCAATAGGAGCCTTTTGGGCTCCTATTCGCTATTCTCTAATCGCTACGTTGTCGCTATTACCTCTACCTCTACCAGAACGTTCTTGGGCAGGGATTTTACCGCTACGCAGGAGCGCGCGGGCTTCTGGGTAAAGTATTTCGCGTATACCTCGTTGAACGCGCCGAAGTCGTTCATATCGGCTAAAAAGCAGGTCGTCTTTATAGCGTTCTCCATCGAGCTTCCGGCAGCCTTGAGGACCGCGTCGAGGTTCTTCATGACCTGCTCGGTCTGCGCCTCTATCCCCTCTGCTGCGACGTCTCCGACCGCCGGATCGATCGCGATCTGTCCCGACGTGTAGACCATATCTCCAACCTTTACCGCCTGGCTGTACGGACCTATCGCCTCAGGCGCGTTTTTTGTATAAATCTTTTCCATTGTTATTTCCTCCGTTTCAATCAGATCTTATATTTGTCTCAGCTTTAAATCATAAACCTATACCAGCTTAAATCCGGCGTCGAGCAACGCGTTCTTGATCGTATCCAAATGCTGCTGGTCGCGCGTCTCCATGGATATCCTGAGCACGCACGCGTTGATATCGAGCTTCTCGTCTCCCCTGTTATGTTCGAGCGAGACGACGTTTCCGCCCAGATCGGCTATTATCTTGGAGACGTCGAGCAGTTGTCCCGGCTTGTCGACAAGCTCTATCACCAGTTCCGCAAGACGTCCGGCCTTCTGGAGACCTCTGTTTATGACTCTCGAGAGAATCGTAACGTCTATGTTTCCGCCCGAGACCAGCGCGACCGCCTTCTTACCCTCTATAGGCAGCTTGTTGAATATGGCCGCCGCTACCGATACGGCGCCCGCGCCCTCGGCGATCAGCTTCTGCTGTTCTATCAGTTCGAGTATTGCGGTGGAGATCTCGTCGTCCGACACGGTGACTATATCGTCCACGTACTTGCTGCAGCACTCGAATGTATTTTCGCCCGGCGTCTTTACCGCGATGCCGTCGGCTATCGTCTTAACGGTGTCGAGCGTCTCTATCTTACCGTCCTTTAAAGCCCTGGCCATCGACGGCGCGCCCGTCGCCTGAACGCCGTACACCTTTATATCGGGATTCAGCGTCTTGAGCGCGAAACCCACGCCGCTTATAAGTCCGCCGCCGCCGACCGGCACGATGACCGCCTCGACGTCGGGGAGCTGATCGAGTATTTCCAGACCGATAGAGCCCTGTCCGGCTATGACCATCTCGTCGTCGAACGGGTGGATGAACGTGGCTCCCGTCTCCTCCACCAGCTCCAAAGCCCTTTCATAAGCGTCGTCGTACGTCCCCTTGACGAGAACGACCTCGGCGCCGTAGCTCTTTGTGGCTTCCACTTTGGATATCGGGGCGTTATCCGGGATACATATCTTGGCCTTTATCCCGTTTCTCGCGGCCGCCAAAGCCACTCCCTGAGCGTGGTTGCCCGCGGAGCAGGCTATTACGCCCCGCGCCTTCTCCTCCTCGGTCAGCTGAGAGATCTTATAATACGCCCCTCTGACCTTAAACGAACCGGTCACCTGCAGGTTCTCTGTCTTTAAATACAAATCGCAGTCGCGGCAAAGATTCGATTTTATCATATCGGTAGGTCTTGCGACCTGCTTCAATATATGCGCCGCGTGATATACTTTATCCAGCGTTATCATTATTTTCTTTCCTCCCGGAATCTATTTTCCCCGCGCTTCGCCGTGCTAAGTCTAAGTCAAGCCGTTTCGCTTGATTCGCTTAACCCCGCAAAAACGCGTCAAGAATTAAATTTACTGATATGGATACATATTCTACTAATTTTTGAATTTATCCACAAACCAGTATACGCTTTTTTCGTCGAATATTCAAGATTAAATTATTATAAAATTTTACGCTCTATACGCCTGCAAACAGGTGAAAACGGCAACAACGTTCCGATTAGAGATTAGGGAATAGCGAATATGGGCGGAAATCGCTCGCGTAACGCCTGACGATTTCGTTTTCGGAAAATGGAATACGTTGTTTTCCAAACGGCTGCAGAGGCCGGTTTTACGCCGCAAAAACGCTTTTGACTCCTAATCTTTAATTACTAATCCCCGCGTCGATCTCTGTGGGTTTCTCTTGAAAACCGCTTGATAATTTTATATAATAATAAAAAATCAAAACGGGAAGTTGTATCATGAATAGAATAATCGCTAAATTCGAGCTTACGCTTGGCGCGGTTTGTTTCGTATATTACTTTATCTGCGCGGCGTACGGCGGTTTCGGCGTTCCGCTTTTGTCTATCTGGCCGACCGGCGGAGCGGTCTTGATCCTTAAGAGCTTATTCTGTATAAAATACGATCTTGGACGCCGCCGCGCGCTTAAATTTGCGTCCGTTTGCTTCGACTGCGCCTTTATCGCGTTTTTTGCGGGGTATGCGGTATTCGCCGGCTTCGCGACCGGCGATATGAACGAAACTCCTCCGGATGATTGCGACTGTATCATCGTACTCGGCGCCGGAGTAAACGGATCCGAGCCGTCCGAAGCGCTCCAAAATCGTATCGACGCCGCTTACGACTACCTTATATCCAATCCGGAAACGTTCGCCGTAGGCTCCGGCGGTCTGGGCGAGGACGCCGATATCAGCGAGGGCGAACTTATAGCGGAATCGCTTATCGAAATGGGGATACCCGCGGGCAGGGTAGCGTACGAAGATCGCTCGACCACTACGGTCGAAAATATGAAGTTCGCGCTCGAAAAGATCCCGGACGACGCGGAAAGCGTCGCGGTCGTAAGCTCCGGCTTTCACATATTCCGCGCAAAATTAATACTCTCAAACTATACGGGTATGCGCGTATACGGCGCCGCCGCGACCGGAGCCGACATACTCTCGCCTCATTATATTCTCCGCGAATATATAGTATTTATCATAGATATTCTGCTCGGAAATTACGGCGTTGTTTAAGCTTAGCCCCTCCTCTTTATAAAAACTTATCAAAAATCATTGACGCCGGTAAAATAATAAGCTATAATATCTAACTGCGTTAGTAAATATAAGGAGGACGTTATGAGTACTCGGGAAGAAGCGCAGGAGCTGCTCGGCAAACTATATTCATGTATGCCGACGGCGTTTTACAACAAATTAGAGGCGGCGCACAGAGGTTTCGGGTTCGTTTTGAGCTATTTGGAGCAAGCCCGCGGCGAAGTCATAGCGGGCGATATTGCGAAAAAGCTTAACGTAAGCACTGCGCGGATCGCGGTTTTGCTGAAAAAAATGGAGCAGAGCGGATATATAACGCGGCGCAGCTCCGCCAAGGACGCCCGGCGCACCGTAGTCGAGATCACCCCCGCCGGCGTCGAACTTATAGACGAAATGCGGGAGCAGACCCTCAAAAAGGTCGCTTTATTGCTCGATAGGGTCGGCAAAAAAGATATAGATACATATCTCAGGATCTCAAGTCAAATAAGAGAGCTTATGGACGAGTAAAAAGCGGATCCCCGCGGGGATCCGTTGTTTTATCAGAAATTACCTAACCCGGTTAGTGATTAAGTCGTTCCGGTCATATTTACGGCGCGCGATATAGTTATTTAATAGATTGAGAAGGAGACTGGATCAATGGATAGTGAAAAAAACATATCGAATGTAAAGAGAACGGGGATTTTGATCACGCTGCTCGCGGCGGCGTTTATAACGTCGATGTCGACCACGGTGACCGGGAATATGATACCGGATTTCACTGAATTTTTCGGCGTTTCGTCCAACCTCGCCCAGTGGCTCACAAGCGGAGCGACTCTGATCTCGGGGATAACCATACCGGTAACGGCGTTTTTGATCAAACGAACGCCTAACAGGGCGTATTTCTTTGTCTCTATGACCGCGTACACGCTCGGCTCGCTCGCGGCGTTTTTGGCGCCGAGCTTCCTCTTACTGCTGATCAGCCGTCTGCTGCAGGCGGTCGGCTGCGGGATGCTCTTGTCGTTTGCTCAGGTCGTCCTGCTAAAGTTGTATCCGAAGAACAGGCACGGCTCGATCATGGCCGCGTATTCTATGGCGGCTATGGTGTCGTCGGTCGTCGGTCCCACGTACGCGGGGCTTATCATGGATACGTTCGGCTGGCGCGGAGTTTTTGCGTCGCTGTTTATCATCGGAGCTCTGATAGTTATTTGCGGGATCGTCTTTATGAAAAACGTTACCGATAAGGAGGACGCCGAGCTGAACGTTCTGTACGTCTCGCTTTCTTCGGCGGGATTCGCGGCCTTTTTGATCGGCGTGAGCAATTCGAGCGGCGGACTGTTCTCCTTAAAAAGCGGAGGTCTGATGCTTATCGGTATCATACTGCTGACCGCTTTTTCCGCGATGCAGTTAAGAGCTCAAAAGCCCATGCTTAATCTGCGCGTATTCAAATATCCGACGTTTAGGATCGCGGTCATAATAAGCCTTTGTCTGTATCTGATCTCAATGGGAAACGCTATGATCTTGCCGATTTTCTCAAAATCGATCTGCGGCTTCTCGGATACGTCATACGGACTTGCAACGATCGCCGGCTCGCTTTTGGCCGTATTCGCCGCGTTTTTTTCGGGCGCTATATACGACCGGGTCGGCATCAAACCGATGTTCTTTACCGGCGCCGGGCTTTTCGTCGTCTTTGCGATACTGGGCTTCTTCTTTTCGCTCGACTCGTCCATCATGTATATCGCCGTAGTATTCGCGCTTCAGAGCGTGGCGATGTCAACGCTCAACTCGCCCGTCACCGCAATGGCGCTCAGCGGCTTGGAAGGCAGGGAACGCGTGGACGGCAGCGCGATCTATAACACTCTGCGGCAAATTTCCAGCTCTCTCGCCTCCACCCTGTCCGTGCTCGTCTATACTCTGCTCGGCTCAGATATGAGCGCAGTCCGAGGCGTTTATATATATTTCGGCTTGGTAGCCGCCGCGATAGTCGCGGCAGTGTTCCTATACCTCGGCTCGGAGCGAAAAAGACGGGACGGCTCGCTCGATCTCGGGCATGAACGGGTCGATAAGCTCGCCGCGAACGAGACGAAGTAGCCTATCCCGACATAGCCGCGATCCGCGGCCGCGTATTAATATGTCGCGCTCGATCAAGTTTTGATGCCGTCGTATCTTAAGATTGACTTTTACGCCGTCCTTTGTTATAATGCGTTTAGGTGAGAAATGTTTACCACCGTTGGGCGGTCTTACGTGTTACGACCGCAGCCCTGATTTACCGGTTAGTTATTTGGATTAGCTTTTAGCGCTTCTGACTCAGTAGCGTATAAGATGTTATCAGCTTTGCTGATATAATCGTATTCGGTATACATTTTTCACCCCCTTTTTAACTTGTCTTTCAATTGCAAGGTTGCCGCTTGGGAGCGGATAAGCCGCGCTTGTTATGTATTGCGTCTTCTTCTTGCCGAATGCGAAAACAGGCGTGTTTTCGGTTAAAATTTTTTGCGAGAAAAGGGCGGCTTTATCATAAGAAACGCGTTTGTCCGCTCCCCTGACAATCTATACAAGACGGGCGAAACGCCCGTTTCAACTATATTTTTAAATTTTCAACAATCTTATAAGGCTGTCGTCATAGACGTTATCGGCGCCGTTGTTAACAATATAATCTGTAAAAATCATGGAGGGATAAAAAGATGGATCTATGGATCGAAAAAGTAACGGACGACAAAAAACGCTATCTCGATCTGCTCTTGCTCGCGGACGAGCGGGAATCCATGATAGACCGCTACCTCGAGAGGGGCGATATGTACGTTCTGAAAACGGACGGCGGCGACGCGGCGGGGGTCTGCGTCGTAACGGACGAGGACGGCGTTTTGGAGATAAAAAATATAGCGACGCGCCCCGAGTTTCAGCGAACAGGCTTGGGCGGGGCGTTGATTGAGTTTATAGAGGATACCTACAAGGATTCCTACGATATATTGCAGGTCGGTACCGGAGATTCGCCGTTGACGATCCCGTTTTACGAAAAATACGGCTTTAAGCGCTCGGGCGTCGTCAAGGATTTCTTTACCGACAACTACGACCGGCCGATTTTTGAAGCCGGCGTCCGGCTCAGGGATATGGTATATCTTACAAAGCGTATCTGACGGCTAAACCGCGTCCGGAGGTTGAGCGCTACGGTTTAAACGGTCGTTCTCGCTTTAGGATACGGCGGATATTACGCTTAGGATCGACAAAAGTATTGAGGTAGAAGAGGTAGATTAACGTGAAAGTACCTTTCACGTTAGCCTCCGGCAGGATTAGATTGCCCGCGCGAAATTTTCCTCGCATAATATGCTCGGAAACGCGCATGGGCGTATAATAATCTCTTATCATTCCTTGCCCTGCGGATAAGAGAGCTTTCATACCTATTTGCGCCGACGCAGGGCGGCGGAATGGAGATTATTATGAATATTGGAACGTTAAAACTAAACGGAAACGTCTTTCTCGCTCCGATGGCGGGGGTCACGGACAAGGCGTTTCGACTTATAACAAAGCCGTTCGGTCCCGCGCTCATGTATACCGAGATGGTCTCGGGCGCAGGGCTGTGGTATAAGAGCAAGAAGACCGCCGAACTGCTCGACGCGTCGGACGAGGAACAGCCGCTCTGCGCCCAGATATTCGGCCGCGACCCGGACGTTTTGGCGTCGATAGCCGTTAAGACGATCGAATTCAACGTCAAGGCGCTCGATATAAACATGGGCTGTCCGGCTCCGAAGATCGTAAATAACGGAGACGGTTCGGCTTTGATGAAGAACCCCGAACTCGCCGGGAAAATCATAAAGGCTGTAGCGAGCGCCGTGGACGTTCCGGTCAGCGTAAAATTCCGCAAGGGCTGGGACGATAGCTCGGTAAACGCGGTCGAACTCGCCAAAATAGCCGAGGAAAACGGCGCGGCCTGCGTAACGGTTCACGGCCGCACGAGAGAACAGTTCTACAGCGGGTCCGCCGACCTCGATATAATCCGTGATGTAAAACGGGCGGTAAGCATCCCCGTTATCGGAAACGGCGACGTTACGGACGAAAAGTCCGCCGAGCATATGCTCAAATACACCGGCTGCGACGGGATAATGATAGGCAGAGCCGCTCAGGGCAATCCGTGGATATTCAGCCGGATAAACCATTATCTAAATACCGGCGAGCTCCTGCCCAAACCGACGCTCGAAGAGCGCGCGCAGACCGCAAAAAAACATCTTGAGCTATTGGTAAAATACAAGGGCGAGCATAGGGGCGTATTAGAGGCGCGCAAACATATGGCCTGGTACTTCAAAGGCTTTCCCGGCGGCGCGAAACTCAGAGAACGCATAAACTCCGCCTCGACGCTCGAGGAGATGACGGCGGCTCTGCCCGTCGTCTAAACGCCGAGCCTACGCTTCGGCGTTATTTTTATATTTAGCTTTCTTATCCCGCCCCGACGACGCGCGTCGGCGCCGAACCGTATTTTCAATACCACGGACAAAATTGAGCTTGTACGACCCAAACGCGCAAGGGGCTGCGGTATAAATCTCAAGGTTTGGCGAATAACGGTCTGTCACTTTGACTGTCACGCTTGTCTCAGCATAAAAACGCCTATTTTTTCTCCTAAAGCAAAAAATGTAATTAAATATTAACTTTCACAGAATTTTTGATAATTATTATTTTAAAAATATCAATTAAGGTATTGCTTTTCATCATATATTTTTGTATAATATCGATATAAGTATATCAACATAATTTCGAAAAATATATTAAGGGAACCTCTAAAAATTGATTCCCAATCATAATATTTTTCTATTTCGATTATTTTTTCAAAAATCAAGGCAAGAAATAGCCGATTGCCAT
>CAJFTO010000031.1 GCA_904419955.1 Candidatus Roslinia caecavium
ACGGATGGGCGCCGGTAAGCAATATGGCCGGAGTAGGAGCCATCACGGAAGAGATACCCGAGATAGGAGTAATAGACAGCATAGAATTTGGCAACTGGTACTCTGGTTGGTGGCAGTGTATATATCTTGACGACTTAAGATTTACTTCCGGAACGCAGGCTCCCGCGATACCCACGGCGGCGCCCACGGTCGAGCCGACGGCTCAGCCCGAAGAACCGACGACGGCTCCAGAAGAACCGACGGCGGAGCCGACTTCTGAGCCGATCGAGCCGACGAGCGAACCTGCGGAGCCTACCGCGGTTCCGGAGCCTACGGCCGACGTAAGCGAATACTTTTTCTATGAGGATTTTGAATCGGATACGATAGAGAACGACATTAAGAATAAGCTTGGCGGATGGGGCTGGGATAAGCCTTCGGAGGTTACGCAGGATCCCTTTATACGCGTCGGCGATAACGAGCGCGAGGGATTTACTAATACGTTGCTGTTCTCGAACGGCGATAGCTGGTACAGAAATATGTGGATGACCTTCGATCCTAAAGCCGCGTATCTGGCGAAGTCTACGGATAATACAGAAGAAGAAGCGGACGATGTTTTAACAAGCGATCTGACGCTGTCGTTTAAAGCTATGTTTGAGATACAGGGCACGGACGGATCGGGCGGAAACGAGATCTATATACGCGTAAAGGGTCAAAATGATCAGGTGATTGCGGAGCTTTCGGAATTGGACGGAAAGTTATACCTTATTGCGCTGGACGAGAGCATGTCTCAGAACGTACAGTATTATATTAAGGACGTAGACGTCTCTCAGAGAACGGTTGACGCGCAGGATATAGAGATAGATCTTAATTTTGAGACTAATTGTTATAGACTTAGAGTAAACGGCGAGACATTTAGCAATACTCCGTTCGGAGAGTGGGTGCCTGCCGGAAGCCAAAGCGGATTGCAGGCGTCTGAACATCAGCCGATCGGCAGATTTAAGAGTATCGAGTTCGGTCACTTCTGGTCTGGTTGGTTCCAGTGTCTCTATCTAGACAATTTGGCGATCAAGTCCGTAGAGGGAGGATTCCCGGAGGATCCGGATGCTACTCCGAAACCGACGGCTACGCCGTTGCCGGACAGCGTTAAATACATAGAGGACTTCGAGGACGGAAGCGCGTATGAATCGGTACAGAATAACGCGAACGGCTGGAGCTATACCTATGAACAAGGTCAGGGTTCGTCTGTAAATATTACTAATTCTACAGGCAGAAGCGGCGGCTCGGGCTTAGGACTTTCGTCGTCCGACTGGTATAAGACGATGAGCGTTTCGCTTGATATGCTTGAAAACGGCATAATCAAAAAGGTCGAATCAGGTTCGACTCAGAATGCCGCGGAAGCGGAGGTCAGAAATTATCTGTCGAGCGACGAGAAGCTATCGTTCGATTTTAGATTTACAATAAGCGATATAAGCGGAACAAACGTTCAATATTTCCGGGTTAATACAGAAGACGGAAATGGAATAATATACGTGTATCAGGAGAACACGACCGATGGAACATATCTTAAGATGTACGCGCTTAACGAACAGAAAACGGCGGTGACCACATACACAATTGCCCAGCTCGGTTCGGGCGCGTCGGCTCAGACATGGCATAAAGCGGAGATATACTTCAACCACGAGAAGAACGCCTATATGTTCGTCTTAGACGGCGAGATATTCAACAATAATCCTCACGGTAAGTGGATACCGATCCCGAGTACTATAGACAGAGGCGCGGCTACCGCGATCGAGCTTGGCACGGTGAAAGATTTGATATTTGGACATTCGTACACCGGCTGGGATCAGGGTATAACGGTCGATAATATAATGATCGAGGATTACGAGCCGATCGAAGAGATCTTTGAGGTCAGAGAGATAGTAATAACCGATGCGGGCGGCAGCGGGACGGTTACGCCGGGAGATACTGTAACGGCTAAAATTTACGTCGACGGCGGAACGGCTAATCCAAACCGCACGGTTGAAACGTGGTCGTATTCTACGGACGGCGGCGCGACATGGATTCCGCTCGAGGGACGCGTATTGCCGGACGACGCGACTAACGTCAGGGTCGAAGTAACATGCGTAAGTACGGACGGAGTAACGGCGTCGAACAGCGCGGAGAAAGAGGTAATCGATACTACCGAGCTTACGTATGCGGACTTATTCAGCGAGTCGTTCGACGGTTCGGGTATGGAGAGTTCTATAAACAACCAGAGAAACGGTTGGAGTATAACCGGTTCCGGAAGTCAGGTGAACGTAGGCAGTTTCAACAGCGAGCGCGCGGTAAGATTCGCATCGCTTAACTCCGGAGGAAGCTCTTCGCTGACATTGGATCTGTCAAAGCAGGGATACGACGTTAATATACCTAAGACATATTTGAAATTCGACTTCTCGTTTGGAGTCAGCGGCGAGAATGAGAACCCGGAGAGCAGCGCGATATACTATTTCAACGTTTGCGACACTTCAGGAAACGTTATGGCGTCGCTGACTTTGATAGGCGACGAGATGTTCTTCATTTACTTTGACGAGAACGAAGGTATGAATAAATCGTACTCGCTTGCAAAAGGAAGAGACGAGGTAATAGACGTTTGGAGGACGGCTGAGTTCTACTTTGACTCGGACTCTGACCATTACAGCATATTTATTGACGGCGAGCCGATAGGTCCGGATAACGGCAAGTGGATCCAGGCGAGTACGAACGGCATAATAGGTCAAGGCGCGCCCAACGACTTCAGCGGCGTAGGTTCGCTGGTGATAGGATTTGAAAACGCCGCATGGTGGGGCACGGTCATGCTTTCGGGAATCGACGTAAAGAGTTATGAATTCCCGACAGCCGACAGCGCGAAATTTTCGATTTCAAACGCATCGGTCGTAAACGCGTTCGACTCGGGCGCGGCGGTGGCTAACCAAAGCGAAGTGGCCGCGGATATAGACACTATCGGATACGAGCTCGCGTCTCAGAGCGTGAACTGGAGCTATAGAACGGACGGCGGCGCGGAGTGGCTGCCGATGTCGGGAAATATTGTTCCGGCGAACGCGTCGGACGTTAAAGCGGATATCAGCGCGGTGAACGTATATGGCGAAGAGGCGACGGCTGAGACTGAGACGGAAGTTATATACAATACCGCTCCGGTTATAGCCGATTTGACAATCGGCGGCGATTTTGAGGAAGGTTCTACGCTCACGGCTGAGTATACGTTCAGCGATCTCACGGACGGAGAGAATAACGACAGAACTACCTTTGAGTGGTACAGAACAAATAGTATAAACAGCGAGTTCCAGAAAATTGACGGAGCTTCTGGCAGAGAATACACAATAACTTCGGACGATCTGGACGGATTTATCAAAGTTGTGGCAACGCCTATAGATATGTACGGAGCTAAGGGTGATGCGGTCGAGGCGATGAGAGCGTACAGTTCGGCTAACGAGGCTCAGGCGGCGCTCGATCTTATAAGTATCGATACGGCGCCGGATAATTCGGTAACGAATTTGAATCTGCCTACTGAGGACGAATACTTCGGTATAGATATATCATGGAGTTCGAGCAATCCTTCGATTATCAGCGCTAACGGAACAATTAACCGTCCTGATTACGGTAGCTACGTCGTTACGTTGACTGCGACTGCGAGGACGGAAGACGGAGTTACGGCTACTAAGACGTTTAGAGTGACCGTGACCGGAAAATACGGTTCATCGTCCGGCGGTTCGGGCGGTTCGAGCGGCGGCTCGGGCGGAGGTTCGTTCGGCGGTTCTTGGAGCGGTTCTACAAGCGGCAGCGCTACGGGCGTAGGTCAGGTAGGAACTCCGGTTGTTGAAGATCCGCAGAATGCCGAGAACGAGGTAATATTCGCCGACGTGGCTTCGGACGCGTGGTATAATTACTACGTATACGAGCTGTATAACGCAGGTATCGTCAGTAAAGACGAGTATTTCAGACCCGAGGATCCTGTAACAAGAGCCGAGTTTGTAAAGATGATAGTTGAGATGCTCGGTATCAGAGACGGCAGCGCAGTTGTAAGCTACGCCGATCTGAGCGAGACGGATTGGTCTTACGTTTACATAGCGTCGGCTACTAAATTCGGTATAATTCAGGGTAACGGCGACGGTACGTTCGGCGTAAACGATAATATCACCCGCGAGGATATGGCGGTTATTATTGACAGAGCCGTTAAGCTGGTCGGTTACGACGTTCAGACCGGAGAGCCGAGCTTCAACGATAACGATCAGATCTCTGATTACGCATATGAAAGCGTGGGGTGTATGCAGGCGAACGGGATAATACAAGGCTATGAAGGTAATTTCTCGCCGAAGGATACCGCGACTCGCGCGGAGGCTGCGAAGGTAGTGGCAATGGTGATGGCGCTTAGATAATTATATTGTATCAAGACGCTGATGAAAATAAGGGACGGGCTTGGCTTTGAATATGAGTCAAGCCCGTTTGCATAAGGATGTGAAATACATGAGGAACTTTAAACGTTTTATATCGATGTGTTTGGCAGCGTTTATGGCGGTTTCGGCGACGCCGTATAGAGTTTTTTCAGCGGTAGCTGAAACCGTCTCGCTGGAAGAGGACGGGTACGCCGTGTACGAGGCGGAGGCGGCGTATAGGAGCGGCTACGCGGTCGTTGAAGAGAATTCAAACGCTTCTGGAGGAGCGGTAGTTACAAACATAGGCGGTCCGAATACCGACGTCGGCGCGGTAGTTTTCGAGGACGTCTACGCTGCGACTAACGCGGTGTATCAGGTGGAGCTGTATTATGTGGCTCAGAGCGCGGGTGAATTTTACGTTATGATCAACGAAGGCTCCTCGGTTACAATAAACAACGAGTCGCCAGGCTCAAATATAAACGTATATACCATGAATCTTCGACTCAGAAGAGGATATAATACGATTAAAATTTACAGTAATACCGAAACTGTCGTTAAGATCGACTGCATAAAAGTAAATACTGAGAAAGAAATAACGTATGGGGTATATGAAGACGACGCGGCGAGCCTCAGCGGTTCGGCGCAGAGAAGACGCGTATACGGAGCGGAGGACGGCTGGGCGATAGGCGGTATAGACCAAAACAGTTCGGCGGAGTTCACTGTGAATACCGACGCCGGAAAATACGATCTGTTTATATGGTATTCGGCCTATGATTACAGGAATTTAGACGTCTATGTCGACGGTGAATTTTACACGGATATATTTTGCCCGATAACCGGAGAAGACTATAATATCGAAACGGTGAGGGATAGCGTTTAGAGGCAAAAACACGTACGCGCCGGATATTGATAAAATACAGTTGGTCGTAAGCTTCGAACAGATCGACGATCCGCCGGCGGTATCGGCCGAGACCGGCCTGCTCGAGATGGGAAACGGGGAGATCGAGGTTAGATACGATCTGAGTTCGGGAACCGCGGATTTCTATTCGGGCGGCGCGCTGAGAGTGAGCGGTATAGAGTCGGCGGTCAAGGTCGAGGCGGTAGGCGAGTACAGAAACGAGTCGATCGATACGGTGATCAAATCGTCCGACTACAGCGCAAGGACTTATGAGACCGAAGCGTTAAACGACGGCTATGGAACCGGAACGCTGTACAAAATATTATCTACAGGCTGCGCATACGCCGATATGCCCGATATGCGTCAAAATATACGCATATACGACGGACTTCCATACGCTATAATAGACGTCGAGCTGTTGTCAGACGCGTCTATCTCGACCAATTTTATGGCTCCTATAAGCGCCGCGGGCGAGGATATTGTGAATATAGGCGCCGTCGACGACGGACGAACTCTGTTTGTGCCGTACGACAACGACAACTGGGTCAGATACAAAGCGAATTCTATCAACGGAAACAACACAAGCTATTGGGCGACGGCTATTTATGATAATAACAGCAGGAATGCAATCGTATTCGGAAGTCTCGATCACGATACGTTCAAGACCGGAGCAAACGTAAGCGGCGCGGATAATAAGATCAATTTCCTCGGCGGATTCGGCGGTATATGGTCGGCGCAGTATACTTACGACTATCTTCCGCACGGCAGCATAGACGGAACGCAGGTTGGATCGCCTAAGTTTATGCTCGGATATTTCGACGATTGGCGCGACGGAATGGAAGCTTACGGCGAGGCTAACGAGATCAATAATTCTAAGCTTAACTGGAACGGGGGTACGCCGTTCGGATATAACAGCTGGTACGCGCAGGGAACGAACCTGAACTTTACCGAGTCGGCGAGAGCGTCCGATTTTATAGCCGGGCTCGACGATTTTAAGAGCGACGACGGCGTAGCGTATATAAATCTCGATTCATACTGGGATTTTATGTCGGACGACGAGCTTAGAGCTTTTGTCCAAAAATGCCATAGCAACGGTCAGAAGGCCGGAATATATTGGTCGCATTTCGTAGGATGGAGCAAGGATATGTCCTACGGTTCAGGCGTCGGGAACAGACCGATGCGCGACGCGGCGCTTGAGGATAAATACGGCAACGTGGTATCTATGGCGAAGACCAACGACAGTTATCCGCTCGATCCGACGAGCGAGGTCATGGAGGAGAGAATGAGGAGTCTCATGACGAAGTTCGTCGATATGGGTTTCGAGTTCTTAAAGGTAGACTTTTTGAATTATGCGGCGATAGAAGGAGAACACGCCGATCCGGAAATAAAGACGGGTATGCAGGCGTATAATAAGGCGCTCAGCGATCTTACGAGCTATGTGGATACGGACAACTTCTTTATCAGTCTTTCGATAGCGCCTTTGTTTCCGAGCGCCTTCGCTCATTCAAGAAGGATCTCGTGCGATGTTGGAGAGGGAATAAACGCTGTCGAATATATGCTAAATTCGCTCACCTACGGCTGGTGGGAAGACGATACTCTGTATTCATATACCGATCCGGATCACATTGTGCTGAGCGACGACTTGACGTATTCGAGGACGAGATACACCGCAGCGGCGATAAGCGGAACGCTTATGTTGCTGAGTAATTTATATTCGGACGAAACTATGCGCGGCGTTACCGAAGAAGTTACGTCAAATAAGGCTGTAAACGATCTGGCGCGTAAGGGAAAAGCTTTCAGGCCAGTCGAGGGAAATACCGGAGACGAGGCGGGAGACGTCTTTATTCTCGACGAGGGGAAAAGCGTTTACGTTGCGATGTTTAACACGGATTATTATAATATATTCGGAGCTATTGTACCTATAAAGAAGACCGTTATGCTGGATCTTGAGCGTATCGGACTGAGCGGCGGTCAAACGTACGAGGTTACCGATTTGTGGACGGGAGAGACGTCGAACGTATCGGGTACGATATCGAAAGTACTTGAGGGATCGGGTTCGGCTCTGCTCAGGATAGATACTCCCGACAGACCGTCTTCGGACAATCCGGGCAGCGACGAGTTATACTACGAGGATTTTGAATCCGATACGATAGAAGCCGAGGTAAGACAAAAGGAAAACGGCTGGAGCTGGGACGGGAGCGACGAGGATATTATTACGGCGACTAAGGACGGCATATGGGTCGGCGATAACGGAAGCGGAAGCAATGGACTAAGGTTTGCGACCGGAGACACATGGTTCAAGAACAATTGGCTGGTATTAGACGCGGACAAAGCAGTCGAGGCGTATGGTTCGGACGTTTCAAAACTTGGTGAAGATTTATCAATCTCGTTTAAAGCGAAGTTTGAGATCCAGGGTCTGGATACGAATACAGACCCGCCGGAGCATTATATAAGAATAAAAGGCAGAGATCAACAGTCGATAGCGGAAGTTTCTGTCAAGGAAGGAAAATTAAATCTTATCGCGCTTAATTCGGACGGCGCCGAGAATGTCGCATATGAAATAATGGATATCGACACGAGCATGGCTACGACGGAATGGCATAACTTTGAGTTTAGGTTCGACATGAGCAAAAATAAATTCGCTCTCTTGGTAGACGGAGAGCTTGTAACCGAGGCGGCTGAAGACGGCTGGGCGCCGGTAAGCAATAAAGCGGGCGTCGGAGAGATAACCGAGCCGATACAGGAAATCGGCGCGATAGACAGCATCGAATTTGGCAACTATTACGCGGGCTGGTGGCAGTGTATGTATCTCGACGATCTTAAGATCGATAGCGCCGATTATTCGGAGAACATAACCGAGTGGTCGATAGATGATATAGAGATAGATTCCGAGATAGTTTTAGGAGCTGAAAACGAGTTTACATTGACTTATACGCATCCGGACGATCCTCAGGAGGCTAAACTGATGGTCGCGGTCTACAGAGGCGAAAGTCTTTACGATCTGTATGCGGCCGATCTGACTCCGGGTGAAACGGAAGGATCGGAAGAGGTAACGTTCAGGATCGGGATTCCAGAAGATATTACAGAGGCGAGGGCTTATATATGGACGCCCGAGCTTGATCCGCTGTGCGACAGCTTCGATATAGACGTTTATTGAGATAAAAAAGACGCGTTATGATTAGCGCGTCTTTTCTTTTAATTTATATGACTAATACTTTGTATGATTCTTTCTGTATTGAACCGGAGTGACGCCGTAACGCGCCTTAAACTGCCGTGAAAAATACGCCGAATCAAAGTATCCAAGCGTTTCCGCTATTTCTGAGACCGAAAGTTTGGGTTCGGACACTAATAACTCGGCCGCGTAGGCGAATTTTTTCTCAATAACGTACTTTGAGAAAGAACATCCGGTATTTTCCTTGAAGAATTTACTTAAGTAACCCGAGCTTATATTAAAGTGTTGAGCCACGCTTACGAGCGATAGATCCTGAGTAATATTTTGAGTAAGATACTCCGTTATATTGTCGATAAGCTTTTGTTGATGACTCTTATTGTCGTCCGAGAACAGCATATCCGATATATCAAAGAGATAGATCGTTGAATCGTCGAACGAGCTGTTTTTAAGTATTTTGTCAAAGTTGTTACTGTTGTTTATAGGGATATGCTTCTCCCTGGCAACGCGGCAGATTATCGAAAATATCAGCATTATGACGTTCTGCGCGTACGCGAACGAGTGATTTTCGTTTTTCACCGTGTTGAGCAGCATATTACACTCTGCATAAAAGCCTTCCCTGTTGCCGTCTCTCAGCATTTGTTCTATTTTTTCAAGATCATGTATGTCCACAGTTGAGTTGTCCTTATCTATTAATAGTAATTTGTTGGAGTCAAACACATTGTCATACCCGTATATATACGAGTATTTTGTCACAAGTTTTGACTTTTTATGCTGATTGTTTAAATCTGACAGAGCGCAGCCCTCGTCGCAATAGAAAATATTCATTATTGATTTTTGATTTATCAGCCGTTTTATCGACTCGGCTATGTCTTTGACCTTCATGTTGTCATAGTTTATTATCACCTCGATTATCGCAGAAGAAGACCTGTGATACAGGCAGTCGTACTCCTGGCTGATTTTATCTATTATGCTGTATATCATGATTTCACGTTGCTGGAACGCAAAAGATGATAAAAGCAGCGGGTTGAGCGCGATCTGGATCAACGTAAATTTGGGCATTGAAAAGTCTACGCCCACCAACTTAAGCTGGCTCAGAGTTTCAGCGTCGGACATTTCATTAAAGCCGTGCACAATGTCTTGAGCTATTTGTTCCGCTATAACCGAATTATATTTATCAGTCATTTGCGTAAACTCTATCTTTGTCGATGAGAAATCGTTGATTATATTGTTGAGCATCTCGAACTCGTTGTCCGAGTATTTAGACGAATCGAGCGTTATTTTGGCCTTTTCCACTATGCTTTCTACCGGAGCGTAGATTTTTTTTGAATATCTCCGTATCAAGAGGAAGGTTAAAATTATTATTATCAACGAGATCGACGTAATAATAAGCGTTATTATTAATATCTCTCTATACATATCGGACAGAGAGATGGTGTAAATATATTTCCAGTCGTTGAACTGGGAATTCTCCCATACGACGCAGGCCGTATGCCCGTTTATACGTACTTTTGCAACGCCGCTCCGACTTGTATTTATTTTATTTATAAGGTTGTCGTTCGTAATAATAGTATCTTGAAAGTTGTTTAGTTCCTCGTTATATAGTATTCCCTTATTGTTTTTGTCAAGAATTAAAAAGCCTTGAACTACAGGAAGGCTGATGTTCTCAATAAATTCCGACATATATTGTATGTCTACGCTGATAATCGCGCAGCTTGTTTTTTTGTTGCTCACATAGGTTTCGTCAACAGAAATATAATGTACATATGTTAGTGTGTTTTTTGATGTAAATAGGATATTATCCTGCAGCGGTATCCAAAAATCCGAGGTTATTCCATTTAAATATGAAAAAATATAGCTGTTTACCGAAAGCTGATTCCTTGGATCTGAAGCGCTGTATATAACTCCGTCGTCGGTTGAGATAATAGAATCATATTTTCCGTTATATAAGATAATATTATCCAAAAATTGGTTTTGCTCAACCAGCGAAACAAGCGAGTTGTATACGTCGTTCGCCTTTATATTATCTATGTTTTGAAAGTCGTTGAAGAAATCGGAAATTCCTTCGTACTCTGAATCGGCTGATAAATATTTCTCGCATATATCGTTTACCTTTTTCAAAACATAATCGTCGTTATATACATTGATCTGCCGCAGCGACTGCGAAGTTAAAGACGTGACTATTTCTTCGGTCTGATGCGCGAACAGGATCGTTATTGTCGTTGCAAATATTGTTATTGCTAAAACCATAACCAAGGAAAATGTAATAACTATTCTCAAGTAATAATTCGCCGTCGAGCCGAATGAAAATACCCGGCTGATTTTTTTTAACATTGTCCTATCCTTTCTCCCTTATCATATTAGTTATCGTAACGCGAAGCTTATAAAAAACCCCTGTTTTTTAGCTATAATCAACTGTTACGATATTATTTGATAATATAGATTTATTAAATCTACACAGCGCTTATGTCACATTATAGCATAATTTTCACGGTGTTACAAGCTTAAGATTAAGATTTTCTATGGTGGATAAAATTTTTCATAATTGTATTTATTTAAATTGTGAATTAATATTAAGATGTGCTTGCGATTCAAAGCTAAAATTGTTACTTACATACAAATTGATTCGGCAATTGAAATTTGTGTTGTGAAATAAAAATAGGGGAGCTGAGAAAATGAGACTGAAAAAAATATTTAAAACGGCGCTGGCTTTGGCGCTGGCAGTTACTACCGTTCAGGTCGCGCCGGTAAAATTATATAGCGGTTCGGACTCGAAGGTATACGCGGCCGAGTACGCGGCCAAGATAACAAGTCTTGCGGGCGACGAGGGGATCTCGTCGCAGATTATCGACGGCGTCGCCGATATCGGTAATTTATCCGAAGGTCGGACGTTTAGGATGAACGTCGATACTTCCGTAGCAGGAGCGTACGATCTAAGTTTTTCATCAAACGCGTCGGCGGGAGGATCGCTCAGTATAGTAAACGAATCGGCCGAGTCGCGGCTGACCGAGATAGCTTATTCTTCCGGAAACAACGATACGAGCGGACAAATTAATCTCGTTAAAGGAGATAATAGCTTAAGCGTGACCGTTTCGGGAGGCATATCCGATATAGACGATCTTACGATGTCGGCCCAATCGGCGCTGTATGAAGCGGAAGCGGGACGGCGCGGCGGTTATGCTCAGATAGCCGCGAGCGATACGGCGTCGGGCGGCGCGGTGGTAACTCAGATAGGCGGAGTCAACACCGACCTCGGCAACGTGGTTATAGACGTCTACGTTCCGAGCGACGGAGTTTACGGGATGCTCGTATCCTACGTCAGCCAAACTTCAAGTCCTTTTTATGTCAGCATAAACGGAGGCGAGAAAGTAACCGTCAGTCAGGCTTCGGACAGAACGTTCGACGACGGAGTATCTACAAAAGGTATGGAATACGTCGAAGGCCGAATGAACGCCGGTTATAATAAGGTCAAGATATACAGCGACAACGATAAGGTTGCAAATATCGATTGCGTAACGGTATTTTCTAATAAGGAAGCGGTCGAGAACGTTTATGAGGACGACGTCGCTAAACTGAGCGGCAGCGCTGCGAAGCGAAGGATATACAGAGCCGAGAACGGATACGGCATAGGTAACTTAGGCCCCGGAGGAAGCGCGGAGTTTAACGTGAACGTGGGAGCCGGAACGTATACTCTGGGTATTTGGTATTCGGCGGCGGAATACAGAGGACTCGAGGTCTATGTGGACGGAAGGTTAGCGGATACTCTATACTGTCCGATAACCGGAGAGGATTACAATATCGAGACCGTAACGACAGAGATCGATCTCGGAGCGGGAAGCCATACGATCAAATTTACCAACAGGTATTCTCAGGCTCCGGATATAGATAAGATACAGCTTACAAGGACTGAGGATACGCCGAAGACGGTCAGCTCGATAGGAACTAAGACGTTTGAAAACTCAAACGTGAAGATAGTTTACGATATGGCTACGGGCAGGGCTGATTTCTACGACGACGGCGTACTCAGAGTAGAGGGAATAGAATCGGTCGTAAAGCTTGAAGACGAAAGTTACATAAACACAGTCGTAAAGTCGTCGGACTATACGCTGCGCAGAGTCGAGACTCAGGCGCTGTCCGACGGATTTGGAAACGGGACCGCTTACACAGTTATTTCAAACGCGGTCGGAAAACCCGAGATGAGACAGACGTTTTATCTCTACGACGACAAGGAGTACGCGTTGGTTAAGGTCGAAGTCAGATCCGAAGCGGGACTGAAGAGTAATTTCCTCGCTCCTATAACCGCTATGGGAGATAAGGTGGTAGATATCGGCGAGGTAAGCGACGGACGTTCTCTGTTCGTTCCGTACGACAACGACAACTGGGTAAGATATAAGGGCAACGCCTTCGGCGGCCAGAATAAGAGCTACTGGGTAACGTCGGTGTACGATAATACTTCGAGAAATTCGGTAGTGACGGGTTCTATAGATCACGATACGTGGAAGACGGGAAACTCTACTTATACTACTTCGGACGGAGTTAATTTCCTCGGCTCGTTCGCCGGGATCTGGTCGGCGGCCGACACCTACGACTATCTGCCCCACGGAAGTCTTGACGGTACAAGCATAGAATCGCCGAAGATGTTCTTAGGATATTTTGAGGATTGGCGCGACGGTATGGAAGAGTACGGATCCGCAAATTCCTGCAACGTTCCTATGCTCGAATGGGAGAACGGAACGCCGTTTGGATATAACAGCTGGTACGGACAGGGCTCGAACGTAAACTATGAAGAGTCCTGCGCGGTATCCGACTTTATGACCGAGCTGGAGGGTAACGGTTTCGTAGACGACAGCGGAGTGGCGTATATCAACTTAGACTCGTATTGGGATTCGTTCTCGGACGACGAGCTTAAGGCGTTTGTGGAGAAATGTCACGCTAACGGGCAGAAAGCCGGAATATATTGGTCGCACTTCGTGTTCTGGGCGACGGATATGTCGTGGAAGATGGGCGTTCCCGGCCACGACGAGGATACGTATTTGGACGCGTCGCTCGGAGACGGCAACGGCGGAGTCGCGGCTATGGCGAAGGACAGCGGAAGCTTGCCTCTCGATCCCACGAGCGACGCTATGAAGGCGAGACTCGACTACTTTATGAGTAAGTTCGTAGACTTGGGATTTGAGTACATAAAGATAGACTTCTTAAACTACGCCGCTATAGAGGGCGAGCACGCCGATCCGAACGTTAAGACCGGTATGCAGGCTTACAATCAGGCGGTGGAGATGTTTACGGAGTACGTGGATACGAGCAACTTCTTCTTGAGTTATTCGATCGCGCCGCTGTTCCCGTATCAATACGCGCACGCGAGACGTATATCCTGCGATACGGCGGCGAATATAGGCGAGATCGCATACATGATGAATTCGCTCACTTACGGTTGGTGGGCCGACGACACGCTGTATAAATTCGTAGATCCGGACCATATCAGCTTTGCGGCGTCGCCGATGGAAGCGAGAACAAGATATAATTCGGCGGTCATATGCGGAAGCGTTATGCTGCTCAGCGACTCGTATAAGAGTTCGGCTATGAAGGAGCTTACCAAGAAGCTAACGAGCAACGCGGAGATAAACGAGATCGCTAAGCTTGGAAAGGCGTTTAGGCCTGTTGAAGGAAACGTCGACGAGTGGGCGGATAATATATACGTTTTGAATACGGATGACGCTTTCTATATCGCCGTATTCAACTTTGATTCGGGAGATAAAGAGCTGACCGTTAATTTTGAAAGAGCGGGTCTCGGTTCCGGCGTTCAATACGAAGTGAAGGATCTGTGGTCGGGGCAAACGTCTCGGGCGCAGGACGAGTTTAAAGTAAGGCTTATGCCGTCGGAATCGACGATTTATAAAATTGAAAAATAAATAGTGATTTTAGCTGAACAAAAATATGAAGTATGGGAGATGATCGATTATGTCAGTTGAGTTGTCGGGCGCGGCTGTTGAAACGACCGCTAAGAGAAAAATATTCGGCAGACGAAAAAAGAAAGACGTTTATTTGGGGCCTAAGAGAAGTCTGGGGACGAGGCTGAGCCAGCAAAAGTATCTGTTTTTGATGCTTCTTCCGGCTCTGATCTGGGTAGTGTTCATGTGTTATTTGCCGATGTTCGGCTTATATATGTCGTTTATAAATTACGTACCCGACGGGACTCCGTTTTTTGAATCGTTCTTTTCGAGCGAGTTTGTCGGACTGCAATGGATAAAGTATTTTATCTTTGAGAGCGGAGACTTTTACAAGGTAATGAGAAACACCTTGGCGACGAGTATATTAACGATAATATTCTCGATACCCGCTCCGATAATAATCGCGATAGCGCTGAATGAAATAGGCGGAAAGATTTTTAAGCGTACTGTGCAGACGGTGTCGTATCTTCCCTACTTCATTTCGTGGGTCGTTGTTGCGAACATCTTTTTGACGCTGCTCTCTCAGGACGGCGTTGTGAACGAGCTGCTTATGGCTCTGGGGATAATCGACGAACCGGTGTTGTTTTTCCAGAAGGGCGAGTATTTCTGGTGGATCATCGCTATAGCGAATACCTGGAAAGGCATGGGTTATAACTCGATAATTTATTTGTCGGCAATGTCGGGGATCGACGCGGAGATATATGAGGCGGCGACGGTCGACGGCGCGGGAAGACTTGCTAAAATATGGTACATAACCCTTCCTGGACTTAAGAACACGATAGTAATTATGTTGATACTGGCCGTCGGCGGAATACTCAACGCGGGCTTCGAGCAGCAGTTGCTTATGCAGAACAACCTGATCATGGACTACGCTAACGTAATCGACCTTTACTCGTTTAAATACGGTATTCAGCAGTCTATGTATTCATACGGCGCGGCGGTAGGATTATTCAAATCGGTAATATCGTTTGTTATGTTGGTAGTGGTCAACGCGATAGCGAGAAAGATGGACAGCGCTTACATTATGTAACGGGCAATATTTGAGAAGGAGGAGAATATTAGATGAAATTACTTAATTTGAAGAAAAAAAGTAAATCGGATATTATTTTTGAAGCAATAATAGTAGTATTCCTGATTTGCCTGTTCATAGTGACGTTTTATCCGTTTTGGTATGTGTTTATCGTTTCGGTAAACGATCCTATAGACAGTATGAGGGGCGGAATAAGTCTTCTTCCGCGAAGCTTTACGCTAAGCAGTTACGCGGCTATCTTACGAGACAACGATTTTATAAGATCGATAGGCGTGAGCGTAGCGAGAGTTATTATAGGCACGCCTTTGGCGGTATTGTTTACCTCCATGCTGGCGTTTGTTCTCAGCAAGAAGGATCTGGTAGGATACAAGTTCTGGAGAAAGATATTCGTATTCACCATGTATTTCGGAGGCGGAACCATACCTACGTACATGGTATACAGAACGCTGGGTCTCATAGACAGCTTCTGGGTATACATTATCCCGAGTTTGGTCGGCGTTTATAATATGATACTTATAAACAGCTTTATAAACGGACTGCCGAAAGAGCTTGAAGAGTCCGCGAAGATCGACGGAGCTAACGATCTGACGGTGTTCTTTAGGATCGTGCTTCCGCTTTCAAAGCCGATAATCGCGACGGTAACGCTGTTCGTAGCGATCGGACATTGGAATTCGTTCTTCGATTCGTATCTGTACACTACGAGTCAGAACTTAAAGACCTTGCAGGCCGTTATGATGAATATATTGAATCAGTATCAGACGGCAAACTTAGAGGCGTCGAGCGTAGCCGCGAGCGCGGTCCAGAACAAGGCGACTTCTTCGGACAGCATACGTATGGCGGCGACGATGATCTCTACGATCCCGATAATAATGCTTTATCCGTTTGTTCAGAAGTACTTTGTAAAAGGTATGATGATAGGAGCGGTAAAAGGCTAATAATACATATTAATGTAGAAACTGTTTTTTAAATCATAAATAAAAAGGAGGAAATGAAAGTGTTTAAAAACAGAAAGAAAATGAAAGCGCTAAAAAGTATAGCGGCGGTGACCTGCTCGATAGTTTTAGGAGCTACAGTGTTCAGTGGTTGTAGTTCAAACACGGCCGACGGAGACACGCTGACGCTGACCGCATACGACGCCAACGTTTCCAAGTCGTTCGGCGAAGACAGAGTATCTCAGGCGATAACCGAGAAGACGGGCGTTACGCTCGAGTATTCGCAGTCGTCCGGCGACGCGCAGGAGAAACTGAATCTTATGCTCGCTTCAAACGACTATCCGGACTTGATCCTGATAGGAAGAAGCACGGGTCTTATAGAAAACTTCATTTCGGCGCAGGCTCTTATCCCGCTCGAGGATCTCATAGACGAGTACGCGCCCAATATCAAGGAGCAGTACGGCGAATACTTGGAGAGAGCTAAGAGCGAGGACGGACATATATACGGATTGCCTAACTGGTACGGGATAGACAACGAGCCGGTTTTGGGATTCATGTTCAGAAAAGATCTGCTCGCGGAAGTGGCTCCGGAAGAAGTAGTAAACGGCGAGAGATATATAACGCAGGACGAACTCATGGAATACTTAAGAGCGTTCAAGGAAAAATATCCGACTATAGACGGACAGGATTCGGTTCCGATGACGCTTTGGGCTGAGAATTGGGGAAGCGTTATAGGTACTTTTAAGGGAATGTACGGACTTAAGGATTACGCTGAAATAAACGGCGAGTTGAAATTTGATTTTAGAGATCCTAAATATAAGCAAATGCTGCAGTTCGTTAACTCAATATACAGAGAAGGATTGCTGGACAGAGAGTGGGCAACAAATAAAGAGCAACTTTGGAAGCAGAAACTGTCTTCCGGTTCGGTATTCTCGACGGTAGAAGCGTATTGGAATACGTCGGAGGCCACCCAGTTGCTCACTCAGACCAACCCGGACGCGATGTTCCTTCCTTACAAAGTGGTAGCGGACGGCGTAGATCCCACGCAGACGACGTATTCGTCGCGTAACCCGATGGGCTGGGATATAGTTGCGATAACAAAGAGCAATCCGGATCCGGTCAAGACGATACAGTTCCTCGACTTCCTCGCAAGCGACGAGGGACAGATATTGCTGATGAGCGGCGTCGAGGGCGTAGATTACGAGGTCGTAGACGGACGGAGAGTTATGACCGAGGATGCGAAAAACGCTATGCTCGAAGACTTTACGACATATTCAAACGAGAGCGGCGTTCGTTATTGGACGATATGCGTCAAGAACGGAAACGCTAAGGACGGTCAGCCGTATCTGCTCAGCAACGAATACACAGAGGATCCTGTAAAAGAATTCTCGCATGTTACTCTGGCGGATACCATATACGACTGCTCGCCGTATCAGGATCTGGCTCCGATAGGCGGAAGCGTAGAGGCTCTTAATTATCAGAAGATAACCGATCTGCAGCTTGAATACTGCACCAGGCTTATAAACGCGTCCAGCGAGGAAGAGTTTGAAAACTTATGGAATACGTTCTTATCAGAGGCCGACGCGCTTGGAGCTACGGAGATCGAGAATATTATAAACGAAAACTATCATGCAAGATTACAGCTTTGGGGTATGGAATAAATCAGCGCAGACATTGATGCTGAATAATTTGAAAAAATAATTAAAATTTGTTATGCCGGAACCGATTAAAGTCAAATTTTGTTCCCCCGGACAGAGTCGGTTCCGGCGGAAATATATGATCAGCAAACAGGCGAATAGCCTGCTTGATAGGAGAAAGCGTTATGCCGATTAAATTTAACAACGATATATTTCATATTTATAACAATGAGATAAGCTATGCTATCAAATTATCCGAACACGGAGATTTACTGCATATGTACTGGGGCGGAAAGATCGAAGCGCAGGAGGCCGATTTTATAATCAGAGACCGAGCGTCGTTTTCCGCATACGAACCGGGAGATACGTCGTATTCGTTAGACGTTCTGCCGCAGGAGTATCCGGCGTACGGTGCGCAGGATATGAGGACTCCGGCATTTGAGATCGAGACCAGGGACGGAAGCGTTATCTCAAAGCCGAGATACGTCGCCCATAAGATATATAAGGGCAAGCCGGGGATCGAAGGACTTCCGGCGCTATATACCGAGGACGACGGCGAAGCCGAAACTTTGGAAATAACGCTGCGCGACGGCGTATCCGGCTTCGATATAATTTTATATTACACGATCTATGAGAATTATAACGTAATATGCAGACATTCCGAGATCGTGAACGGCTCGGGCGACGATATATTTATCAATTCCGCCATGAGTATGTCGGTCGATTTCAGCGATTATGATTACGAATACATACATCTGCACGGCGCTTGGGCTCGCGAAAAACACATCGAGAGAGCCAGGGTCAGCAAGGGCTTCCAGGGTATAGACAGCAAAAGAGGCGCGAGCGGAGTTTGTGAAAATCCGTTTATAGCGCTAACGCGTCCTCAAGCAACCGAGGACTTTGGCGACGTATACGGATTTTCTTTTGTATACAGCGGTAATTTCAAGATGAACGTTGAGGTCGAACAGTACGATACCATGCGCGTTCAGGTCGGGATCAATCCGCATAACTTCAGATGGAAACTTGAAAGCGGACAAAAATTTGTAACTCCCGAGGTCGTTATGGTGTATTCGGCGGAAGGCCTTGGCGGCATGTCGAGGACGTATCACAATATATACAGGAGCCGTCTGTGCAGGGGCAAATACAGAGATAAAGTAAGACCGGTACTTATCAACAACTGGGAAGCTACGTACTTCGATTTTAACCAGGAAAAACTGCTTAAGATCTGCGATAAGGCGTCTGAACTTGGCTTTGAGCTGTTCGTGTTGGACGACGGCTGGTTCGGAAAGCGCAACGACGATACAAGTTCTCTTGGAGATTGGTTCGTAAATCTCGACAAGCTGCCGGGTTCGATAAGCGGGCTCGCCGACGAGGTGAATAAGAGAGGCCTCAAGTTCGGACTTTGGGTGGAACCGGAGATGATCTCTAAAAACAGCGAGCTTTACAGAGAACATCCCGACTGGGCGATACAAGTTCCGGGAAGAACGGCTCACGAGGGCAGAAACCAGTATATCATAGATATGTCGAGAGACGAAATAGTCGATTATCTGATAGATAGGTTTACGGATATATTCTCCGGAGCTAATATTACCTATATCAAATGGGATATGAACAGGAACATGACGGATATCTACTCGGCGGCGCTACCCGCCGATCGACAGGGAGAGGTGGCGCACCGGTATATCTTAGGCGTGTATAAACTCATGGACGCGCTTACGTCAAGGTTCCCCGACATATTGTTCGAGGGCTGCAGCGGCGGCGCGGGCAGGAACGATCCCGGAGTGTTGTACTATATGCCGCAGAACTGGGGCAGCGACGACACCGACGCCGTGGAGAGGATGTATATCCAATATGGAGCGAGCATGGTTTATCCGGCAAGCAGCGTATGCGCTCACGTATCGGACGTTCCTAACCATCAGGTCGGCAGAACTACTCCGCTTAAATTGCGCGGAGACGTGGCTATGAGCGGTTCGATGGGTTACGAGTTCGATCTGTCTAAGCTGACGCGGGAGCAGTCGGAAGAGATAAAAGAGCAGATAGTTACGTATAAGCGTATTCGAGAGACAATAATGCATGGCGACGAATATAGATTGATCGATCCGTTCGAGGACAGAAGCTGTTCGTGGATGTTCGTATCGAAAGATAAAAATAAGGCCGTAGTATTCTACTACAATAAATTGGCGAGACCTAATTCGGGTCTCAGAAGATTAAAGCTTAAGGGCTTGGACGAGACCAAATTATACGAGGTCGGCGATAAGGTTTACAGTGGAGAGACGCTTATGAGATATGGGCTGTATCTGCCTATATACGAAAAAGATTTTGAAAGCGTGGTTTGGGAAATAAACGCTTAAGAGTTATTTATAATAAATTAAATTAAAAAAAGGAGGATAGCGTTTATGAAAAAAGCAACAGTTAGGAGAACGTTGTCGGCTTTGCTGGCGCTCGCGATGGTAATGTCGCTATTCACGACGGCTATAGCGGCCGAGCCGGCGGACGCGGCGGAAGAAGATACGTCTATCGCGGCGATTGAAGAAGACGGCGTTCAAAGCGGTGAAAACATTAACGGCGAAATCATCGATGATGAAGAAAGCGGATCCGGACAACTTGCGCAGCCCGAAGACGCCGACGAGGTTGAGACGACGGACGCGGACGCAGTCGCAATTGAAGACGACGAGCCGTATGTGGAATTATCCGAAGACTACGGCGCGTACGATAGCGCGGTATTAGCCGAGGATTCAAATTGGCTGAGAAGTTCAAACGGTTATATCGAGTTTTTGCCGTCGCTTGCTAAGGGCGAGACCAGCGGAAGTCAGACCGGTCTTGTAGCAGAGGGAGGATTTACGATCGATATCAATTGGGAAGATTCGACCTTAAAGCAGGTAAAAATAGTCTCGAACGAGGGTAACGATTGTAAGATCCTTAAGAACGGCGCTACCAGATGGGAAAACAAGGCTGTGTATCAGAAGCTCGGCGACGGTTCGTTTAAGAGGATAGGCCGTTATTATCAGGATTCGATGGACTGGACTTGCCTTACGTTTAAGACCGAGGCAGGCGGAGAGTATTATCTGGTCGAGGAAGCGAACGCTCCGGTTATCAACGACGCCGACAGCTCGATAACATGGAATAACTTCAGCTATCACGGAGACCGCGATTTCGGCGCGTATTGCATGGACGCCCACTTTGCGGATCAGGCGGATTCGAGTTTTGAGTTTACGTTTGAGGGAACCGGCGTCGATATCATGGCGGAAGTCGCGCAGGGCGATAACAACGTTGAACTGGAGCTTACGGTAGACGGCGAACCGGTCGATCAAATCAACTATGGCTACAGCGCTACCGCGGACGGAAACAGACATATGCAGCAGATCATAGCGTCGGTATCCGGCTTAGCGGACGAACAGCATACCATAAGCGGCAGGAAAATGACCGGCAATTGCTATCTGGTAATAGACGGCTTTTCTATCCATAAGAAGGATGTAGACACTACTTTAACGACAGGGTACTTTATGAACAACACAGACCCGAGAATAAAGATCAATAATTTCCAGGGTCTCAGTTCGCAGAGAAAGCACGGCGATTTCTCGAGAGACGTGTGGTATACGTATAACGAAGGCGGCTCGATAGAATTTACGTTCATCGGGACCGGATTTGATATAATGGGCGAGAAGCACAATCAAACGGCCGATCTGAACGTATACGTAGACGGCGCCTCCGATCCGATAACCCTTACTCCGAGCCAGGGAGAGCAGGGCTACAGATATGCGAGAAGTCTCGGTAAGGTAGACGGTCTCGAGTACGGCGAACACAATGTGAGAATAGACGTGGATGTGGCCGGCGGTAAGTTTATCGAATTCGACGGCGTCATGGTCCACGGTCAGAATTTCACATTTGTGGACGATATAGATCCCGCTATTTTATATACGAGCAACTGGCAGAGCTTCGGCAACCGTAACGACAATTTGGGCGAGTACGGCGCGACGCTTAAATATAACGATTCGGCCGACGAGAGTACTATCGAATATACTTTCACGGGTACCGGAATAGACGCGATGTTTACGATCAGCCCCGATTCGTCCGGCGTCAGAGCGTATATAGACGACCAGCTTGATAAAGAAGTCGATATTTCGGCTTTGAGCGGAGGCGGTACGATAAGAAATACTATAGGCTACAGCGTCGACGGACTTACTTACGGACAGCACACTATTAAGTTAGAGAAGATGTATTCCGAAGGCCATACGGTTTTGGCGTTCGAGGGCTTTATAGTTAAGAGTAACGAAGAGTACGCGACGGCGCAGCCGACCGCTACTCCGGGCGCGACGGAAGTTCCCGCGGCGGAACCTACGGCTGAAGCTGAGACGAACGTAATGTTAAATAAGAAAGCTATATCCTATACTTCCGATTCAAGCGGTTACGAAATAACCAAGATCAACGACGGAGATATGGGAACGCGCTGGGCTCAGACTCCGGGAACGGCAAACCAGCAACAGGAGATAGTATTCGACTTGGGCGCCGAATACGACATAACAAAAGTCGTTACGGCGTTTGAACTGCCGCTCGACTGGGGCAGATACAATTATAAGATAGAGTATTCTCTCGATAATTCAGACTGGGACGTATTCGTGGATAATATGGATGCGGAAACTCAGTCGCAGACGGTTACCGACACGGGTAATTTTAAGGCGAGATATATAAGACTCACCGCGAACCAAAAGGATTTCGGCGCGAGCATATACGAGTTTGAAGTATATGGTACGCTGGCAAGCGGGGCGGTCGAGACGACCAACGTATTGGAAGGAAAGACGGTTACGTCTTATACGTCCGATTCGGCCGGATATGAGATCGCCAAGATCAACGACGGAGATATGGGCAGCCGCTGGGCGCAGACCGGCGGAACCCAGAATCAGACTCAGGAGATCGTGTTCGATTTAGGCGCCGAATACGATATATCCAGAACGTATATTGCGTTTGAGCTTAGTCCGGAAGCCGGATACAAGGGTTATAATTATAAGATAGAGTATTCGACCGATAATCAGGAGTGGGATACTTTTGTGGATAAGCTTGCGGAGTACACGACGACTCAGAATGTTGAGGATACGGGCGAGTTTACGGCGAGGTATATAAAATTGACTGTTAATAACGAGGACTGGGGCGCAAGTATTTACGAGATAGAGGCGTACGGCGTATTATCGGAAGGCGGAACGGCGACTGCCGAGCCGGCTCCTACTGCGACCACAGAACCGCCGGTGGGAACGGAGGAAAACGCGGCGCTTAATAAGCCGGTAACGGTAACCACAGAGGACCTGCCGAACAATCCTATAGCAAACATAAACGACGGAAATACAAACACGCGTTGGGCGCAAAAACAGGGAACGCCCAATCAGCAGCAAACGATCGTATTCGATCTGCTTGCGGAATACGACATTACGAGATCTTCGATTATGTTCGAGTTAGCTCCGGGCGGAGACACGCATGGATATAATTACAAGATCGAGTATTCGATGAATAACAGCGAGTGGACTACTCTTGTAGATAAGCTTTCCGAATATACGACGACCCAAACCGTAGAGGAAGACGGAGACTTTACCGCGAGATATATAAGGCTTACCGTTAACCACGACCAATGGGGCGCGAGTATTTGGGAGTTTGAGGCTTACGGCGTAAAGAGAGCCGGAACGGACGCAACCCCAGCTCCGTCCGCAAGCCCGGAACCGACGGCTAAACCCGCTCCGACTCAGGGGCCCGTAGACGATTCGGAGGCCGACTTCTTCGTATCGCCAAACGGCGACGACTCTAACGACGGTAAGACGAAAGCGACCGCGTTCAAGACTATAACCAAGGCGCAGGAGGAAGTCCGTAAGATAAATGATAATATGACTAAGGACATTATCGTTTGTATAATGGACGGCGAATATACGCTCGATTCGACTATAAACTTTACTCCCGAAGATTCCGGATCTAACGGTTATAAGGTAATATACAGAGCCGAGAACGGTACCGCTCCTATAGTCAGCGGCGGCGTGGATATTTCGACCGGTTGGGAACTTTACGACGAATCCAAAGGAATATACAAGAAAGAGGGCGTAGACTGGAGTTTCCGTCAGCTCTATACCGACACCGATAAGGCTATACGCGCAAGGGAACCAAATATGACCAACAGAATTACCGCTGGTCCGTATTTCAGGGCTTCCGGAAGCAACGGACAGTATCCGATGCAGCTTGGTTCGGAACGCGCTTTGCTTGGAGCCAATAACGGATATGCCGAGATGGTCTGGGTTTCGAGCTGGAGCCAGTTTAGAGGCAGGATAGAGAACGTTGATTTTGCGGATAACGGCCGCGTAACGTTTAAGTCTCCTGAAAACGGCTTTGCGTGGAACCACCATACTCAGGGCGACACCCCGTATTTCTTAGAGAATTCGTACTCATATCTTGACGCCGAGGGCGAGTGGTATTTGGATAAGGATACCGATACGTTGTATTACATCCCGCGCGAAGGCGAAGTGATGAATCAGACGAGAATAATAGCGCCTAAAGTAGATACTTTGGTAAACATCGAGGGCGAGAGCGAAGATAACAGAGTTAAGGACCTGACTATCAGCGGAATAAGATTCCTGTACGCTAACTGGACGACGCCGGACGAATACGGATACTGCTGCGTTCAGGGCGGTTTCAGATACCAGACCATAGCCGGCGAGACAAACTCGACTATCAGAGGTTCGGCGAGATACGAAGCTCCGGAGGCTGCTCTGCAGCTTAAGTATACCGACGGCGTGACGCTTGAGTATAACGAGTTCTCATATTCCGGAAGCTGGGGCGTCATGGGTTATGAAGGCACTGCGAATACGATGATCGCGTATAATGTGTTTAGGCTCAACGCCGGCGGCGGCGTGGCTCTCGGTATGGTCGACGGCAGATGGGACGACAGAGAGCAGGACAGTGATTACGGAGATCCGGATTACAACGATATGGAAGGTCAGAGCGTAGGCGATTCTATAGTTCATAACACCATAGACGAAGTCGCGACCGAGTATAAAGAGATGGTCGGTATAGGCGCGCTGCTCCCGCAGTATATCACGATCGCTCATAACGACGTATATAACCTGCCGTATACCGGTATAAACCTTGGCTGGAACTGGTCTGACGTAGATCACGGCATGACTCATAACATGGTATACCAGAACAAGATAATCAACACCTGTATGCTGCTTCAGGACGGCGGCGGTATATACACGCTCGGCAGAATGGACGGGGATTCGCTGTTCTACTATAACTATATCAAGAACGTAGAGATGAGCGAGTGGGCGCCTTGGGATAACCTGATGGGAATATACTTCGATAACGGCAGCTGCTATAAGAAGGCTCAGGCGAACGTATTCGATAACACCGTATATGCGTTCCAGGCTTACAATCCGCCTAACCACGATAATTACTTTGAAGGAAATTACTACAACTGCCCGAAAGGCTTAAGTTCGATAGGATCAAGCTCGGCTAAGCGGAATATACCGTTTACCGGCGATAATATCCCCGAAGAAGCTCAGCGTATAATCGACGCGGCTGGAGTCGGCACGGAAGATCTGCCAATGCCTGAGTCGGCGTATAACTTGGCGCTCGGCAAGACGGTCACGGCTTCAAGCGAGAACCCGAGTTATCCGGCGGCGAATATTATCGACGGCGATCAGACGACCAGATGGGAACAGGCGGATATTCCGAACAAGCCGGATACGTCTCAGGATCCGACTTGGGTCCAGGTAGATCTGGAGGATTCGTATTCAATCACGGATATGGAGATCAAATTCCAGTACGGCAACCGCTGCAAGTATAAGATCGAGTATTCAAACGACGGAGAGACGTGGGAGACCTATGCCGACAGATTGTCGCAGGAGCCTTCGGCGTCGGAGCTGGTATACGAGTCTAAGGACGGCGTTACCGCGAGATACATAAGGATCACCATGGATTCGAGCGGCTGGGGCGCCGGTATATACGAAATAGGCGTTTACACCGATCAGAGCATGACGCCTAATTCGGTCATAGTTCCCGAGAGCGGAACGTTTGATAAGGCTGAATCGTGGCAAAAGGATATCGATATCAAGGCGATCGAAAACGGAAGTAAGTTCAAGCAGATAACTAATGGAGGTTACGTGCTCCAAGAGGACGTAGATTACATAAGACACTGGGGAGACATTACCTTAAGCTCGGATTATTTAGAAACTCTTCCGGGCGGAACTACCGTTCTTACCGTTGAGTTTGAAGAAGGTCCGTCCAGAGACTTTACGGTAGACGTTATAGACGACGACGGTTCCGAGAACGTAGCGCTCAATAAGCCTATCACGGCTTCGTCGGTAAGTATGCCGGCCGAGAATATGGTCGACGGCGATACGACTACCAGATGGGCGCAGCAGGAGGGAACTCCGAACCAGCCGTCTACGATCAATATCGATCTTAAGGCAGTTTACGACATAACGGGAACGTCGATAATGTTCGAGCTTGAAAACGGATACAACTATAAGATTGAATACTCGCTTGACAACATGTCGTATTCGACTTTCGTCGATAAGATGAACGATACTACGACGGTGCAGACCTGTAACGACAACGGCGAGTTTACCGCAAGATATATTAGGATAACCGCTAATCACAGTCAGTGGGGAGCGAGCATATACGAGTTTATGGCCAAAGGTAAGCTCAGCTCGACCGATCCCGGCGAGACATACGAAAACGTTATTTTAAATAAGACGGCGACGTCGTATACTTCCGATTCGGAAGGACATGAAATATCCATGATAAACGACGGCAATATGAGCACGCGTTGGGCGCAGGCTCTGAATACCGCGAATCAGCCGCAGACTATAGTTTTCGACTTAAACGGAAAGTATGAGATAGTCGGAACGAATATCGCGTTTGAGCTCAATCCAGAGATCGAAGGATATAAAGGCTATAACTATAAGATCGAGTATTCTGAAGACGGCCAGACATGGACGACGTTCGTGGATAAGTTAGAGGAATACACGACTGTGCAAAATGTTGAGGACGGCGGCGAATTTGTAGCTAATTATATTAGACTTACGGTCAACCATGAAGATTTCGGCGCAAGCATATACGAATTTGAAGTATATGGAAGCGAGTATACCGCGCCCGAACCGACTGCGGAACCAACCGTAGAACCGACGGCCGAGCCTACGACTGAGCCGGAACCGACTGCGGAACCCACTGCGCAGCCGACGTCCGAGCCGACCGAACCGGAGCCGACCGCTACGACCGAACCTACGGTAACGGCGGAACCGGAGCCGACCGCAACGACTGAACCTACGGTTACAAGCGATCCGACGGCAACGACAGAGCCGGCGGCTACAGAAGAACCGGGAGCTACAGAGGAGCCGGAGCCGAGCGCTTCCGCAGATCCGGAAGCTACCCCAACAGTCGATCCGACGCCTGAAGAGGTTTACGAGAATACGGTCGAGTATATCGAAGAGAAGACCGCTCAGAATGAAAGCCTTAGCGGTCAGGTCGGCGATATAGCAAACGACGATACTATTTCTCAGGAAGTCAAGGATAATATTAGCAAGCTGTTTGACGAAGTAACTTCAAAGTTCGACGCCGTTAAAGAGGCGAACGACGCTTTGAAAGCGGCTTTGGATAACGAGGGATCCACGGAGGAAGAACTCGAGCGGGCCGCGGACGCCGTAGAGAGCGCTATAGAGGCGTATGAAACGGCGGTAGACGAGTTAAATAACGCTGTCAACGAGCAGAAACCGCTTTACGACATTAGCGTACAGACCACGGGTTCAGGTACTGTAAATATCGATCGGACTTCGGCCCGCGAAGGCGATACCGTAAGCTTCAGCGTAAGCGCGGGCGGCGGCTACAGAATAGGTTCCGTAACGCTTGGTTATACCGCGCTTAGCGGAGATTCGGGTAACTACGAGTTTACGATGCCGGATAGAGCGGTTACTATACGCGTTACGTTTATAAGGACTACGTCTTCGAGCGGCAGCGGCGGAAGCGGCTGGTATACGAGCTATACGGACGATTCTTCCGGAGCGACGCCGATCCCGGTAGCTACGCCGGACGCAAACGGCAATATGTTCAGCGATATAGGCGACGTCGAGTGGGCGGCCGAAGCGATAAACGCTTTGGCTGAGCGAGGAATAATAAACGGTACCGGAGGCGGTATGTTCGAGCCGAACAACTATATAACGAGAGAAGAATTCGCTAAGATAGCCGTCGGCTGCCTGGATATAGACGTATATTCGGTTTCAACTATCAAGTTCGCCGACGTCGATACCGGCGAGTGGTACGCTCCGTATGTTGCGGCTATCAACAACGCGGGATATATGTTAGGTTACAGCGATACAGAATTCGGAGTAGGCCGGTACATAACCCGTGAAGAGATAGCGACTATCGTCTACAGGGCGCTCAGGCTCAACGAGACCGCAGAGCTTACGTTCAGCGACGCGGATAAGATAAGCGATTACGCAAAGACGCCGGTCGCAGTACTTGCCGGAAGAGGCGTGATAAACGGATATCCGGACGGCGAGTTCAAGCCGCATGATCTGGCGACGAGAGCGGAGGCTGCGAAACTGCTCTACACCGCGGGAATTTAAGGGTTCTTGCGTAATGAAAGTTGGCGGAGACGCTTGATAACGTATCTCCGCCTGGATAACGGATTGTATCGCTTCGCTGTTTCATCTTAGTATATTTCAGCGTTAATAGAGATCATTTCCTTACTGTTTTTAATGGTTTAAATATTAAGCGGCGAAGCGGCAATCAAATTCCGGAGGGAGAAAAACTCCCTCCGGGCAGAGAAATACGTTCGTCAATTCGGTTTAACATATGACTAACGCCTTCTTTAAAAAATATGACGCCGATCGATATCGGCTAAAATAAATTAATGTTTGTTGTGTATAGAATATATAAATATGTGTGCGACATAAGCGCGTTTTGAATATTGCCGGACATGAGTTCACTGAGTTTCGGCGATATGCGAAACGACCCGGAAACAAAAACCCTTAAATGTATATGTAAATAATGCCTAAAAAGATATATGCTTAAACCGAATTGACGAACGCATTTTAAGATGATATAATTACATATAATTTCGCCGATCGGACTCGAGAATGTTCGGTCAACAGACGGCGGAAAATGAAATTAGCTTATTCTTTTTTTCATATTCATTCCTTATATAAGGGCGGCTTCTTATTCGGAGTCGTCCTTTGTAATTTTTGAAATTTGAGGAGCCTTAAAGTTTCGCTTGATAAAACTTGTTTTTTGTATTATGATTTAAAGGCGCGGCGAAACCGCGTAGTGGGTCCGCCGAGGTATCTATATGAAGGATAAAGCCGGGAGATACCGACCGTTATCCGACGAAGGCCGAAGGCGAGAACATTCTTAGCGCGGCCGCGGAGCCTTTGAGGATCGATATAATATTATGCGATTGCAACGCAAATCAAAAAGAGGTGTACAAATGAAGATAAGAACAGCTGTGGAAAGCGATCTACAGGACATAGTCAGAGCGGAAAACGCCTGTTTCCCGCAGAATGAGGCGGCTTCCGAGCGGGACGTCAGGGAGCGGCTCAGGGTTTATCCGAATCATTTTTGGCTAATGTATGAAGATGAAAGACTGGTAAGCTTCGTCAACGGGCTGGCGACGAACCAACCGGATTTGACGGACGAGATGTATAAAAACGCATGTTTGCATAACGAAGGAGGAGCGTGGCAGATGATCTTCGGCGTGGGGACCGTTCCGGATCAAAGGGGTAAAGGCCGCGCCGGCGAGCTGCTCAGATTTGTTATATCGGAAGCCGAAAAACAGGGCAGAAGCGGGCTTGTTTTGACATGCAAGGAGAAATTGATACCGTTTTATTCAAAATTCGGATTTTTAAACGAAGGCCTGTCGAAGTCTGAACACGGCGGAGAGGTTTGGTATCAAATGCGACTCAGGTTTTAAACTGAAGTTTTGGAATTAAAACGATTGACAAGCAAGGCCGAGTAGCGTATTATTAAAGCGTAGATTTATTGCTTAAGCAATACGATGTAAATACCAAGCGAGGAGGAAAATGGGAATGATTATTAAATCGGTAAAAGACAAAGAATTTTCGCAGTACGGACGGGTTATTGAAAATCTCGATTCCAAGGAACTGCTTGAAAAGCTCAGGGAGACGACGCCGGCGCCCGAGGACGCCGTGGTTTATGTGCCTGCGGACGCCGGGCTTGAGAGCCTGCCCGTTATGGACGTTTTGAGAGACAATATATACGGAGGCATGCCTATCCAGATCGGCTACTGTAACGGCTGCAACACAAAGCTCAACTGTCTTGAATATCACAAGGACAGCGAGATAGATATAGCGGCGGACGATATCGTTCTGCTCGTGGGCAGACAGCAGGACGCGGCCGGCGGGGAATACGATTCGGCGAAAGTAGAGGCGTTTTTATGCCCAAAGGGTACGGCGGTGGAACTGTACGCGACCACGCTTCACTACGCGCCGTGCAGCGCGAAGAACGGCGCGACCTTTAGAGTTATAATCGTTCTTCCGAAGGGTACGAACACCGACAAACCGAATATAACCCCGATCGACGACGAGGATAAACGCTTGTTCGCCCGCAACAAATGGCTGATAGCTCATCCCGATGCGAGCGAAGTCTCCGACGGAGCGGTAGTTGCGATAACCGGTGAGAACATCGACATAGCGTACAGCATATAGGCGGTATAGCATGGTTAAACATATCGTTTTTTGGAAACTAAAAGAAAACGCCGAGGGCGCGGATAAGCGGGATAACGCCGTTTTGATCAAGCAAAAGCTCGAGAGTCTGATCGGAGTCATCCCCGAGATAGTCTCGCTCGAGGTCGGGATCAATTTCAGCGGCGGAGAGTTCGACGTCGCTCTGTATTCCGCGTTTAATACGAAGGAAGATCTGGCGAGCTACGACGCGAATCCCGAACACGCCAAAGTAAAGCGGTTTATCGGAGCCGTATCGGAAAAACGCGAAGCCGTCGATTACGAGGTTTGAGCTCCGTAGATTAGGCGGATCGATTATATAAATTAAGGCGCGGTTCATTCCGCGCCTTTTAGATTGCCTAAAAACTATTAAAAAAGTGAAAACAGCCTGTTATTCCTGACCGCAGAAAAAACTATTCTACGATCCCCAAAACCATCTTGCAGGTCTCGGCTCTTGTCGCGCCGCTCTGCGGTTCAAAGCGGTTGTCGCCGGTCCCGCTCACTATCCCCGCGCTTTTTAGCTTATACACGCTGTCCTTTGCGTAGTCCGAAATCTCGCCGTCGTCGGCGAACGCGCCGGCGTTCTCGGCGATCGTGAGCGGCGAGGCGGCTATATTTGTCGAGTATCTATCGAGCATAACGCAGATATCCTGCCTTATAATATTTTCGTCGGGCGAAAATTCGGTCTCGCTCGTACCGTTTGTTATCCCGGCGCCCGCCGCCCAGATCGCGTATTCATAATACCAGTCGCCGGGCGTTACGTCGTCGAATGAGATTTCGGTTTCGGCAGTAGAAGCCGTGTCCGAGGCTCCCGCCGCGCGGTAGAGGATAGTTACAAATTCGGCTCTGGTCACGTTCGCGTCGGGTCTGAAGCTTCCGTCGTCGTAGCCGTTTACGACCCCTTTGCTCGTAAGTTCGGATATATATTCGTAAGCCCAATGCTCCTCGGGAACGTCGCTGAACGAACTCGAGCCCGCCGGGGTTTCATTTTCATCCTCGGGAGCGGCCGAGGGCGACGGGGAAGACGAACTTGAACCGGATCCAAAGCCCGAACCTCCAAAGCCAAGATTGCCGTTCGAGCCGCCGGAACCTGTCGAACCCGTTCCCGGATCGTAGGACTCTCTGTAATCGTCGGTGAAATAGAAATCCATTTCGTCGCCGTTTTTGAGGGTATAGTCGCCCATAGATACCTGCGGCTGCTCGCCGTTTATCTCGTACAGCCAGCCGCTGTACGGACCGTTGGAAAATTCCTCGAGCGTTACCCCGGACGGAGACGTTATCGAGGTTATATAACTTCCGCCGCTGAGTTTGTAGGTATAGCCGTTTGCGGACATGACCTTCTTAAACAGATCCAGCGCCGTCGCGCCCTGCGTCAGCGTATACGAACTCTCCGAGATCCAAACGGGGTACGAACCGCTGTGGGCGCCGTTTCCGTGAACGGTATCCCCTCTCAGCGTAAACGTTACTCTTATCTGCGAGGACGAACTCCCGCCGCCGCCCGGGTTTGAGCTTCCGTCGCCCGATCCGGCGCCGGTCTCCGGCATCGTTACCGGGATAAGCATATATATGTTGTAGGCCGCGTTGGTATCGTATATTCCCTGATACGCGATCATAGCCCTAAAAGCCTGCTCGGTCGCGAGCGCGTTGTATGTGGAATTATCGCTGAAACCGAAGCCGCTGTTATCCTCGAGCGCGTAACCCATCAGAGCGCTCATAAGGCTTTGCGATTTTATAAACTGAGGATTTGTATTGGGGTTGATACCGACCGAGGCGAGCCCGATAACGGTCATCGCGTCCGTGTTGGAGCTGCCAAGCGAACCGTTCTCGCCCTGAGCCTCGGACAGCGCGTCTATCACCGTATTTACGGAGTCTTGTATCTGAGTATAATGTTCCTCGGATATCCCCGCCGCTTGGGCGTCCTCGGCCAAATAATAGGGCGCGAAGGCGGAGAGAGTCGAGGCGGTAGTGTCGTAGTCTATAAATTCCTGACCGCCGTACGAATAGCCCCAAAGCCCGTTCGACGCGCGGGATTTAAGAATTACGTCTATGAGAGCGTCCCGCGTAAGCCCCGTATCAACTGCGAAATCGCCGCAGTCGTAAGCGCTGAGCGCGTATATGGCGTTCGCGGAGTAGCCTATGTCTTCCGCCGCGAAGCCTGATATTCTCTCGATCAGGTTAAATTCCGTACCGTCGGACGCGGTCAGGCCGGTCGCGTCTACGTCCAGCGCGGTCAGCGAGAGCGCCGCTTTTACGAGGTAGCTGAAGTCCGATGACTTATCCGATGCGCACGCGTCGATCGTCGCCGCGATGTATTTGTCCTTTTGGTTCAGCTTATCGGCGTAACCCGCCGCCGCCATGTCTATGATCTTCCACGCGTCTTCGGTCTCGTCCGCGTAGTCGTCCGAGATATTTTTGGAGAGCGCGGCTATCTTCTCGGTTATCTCCGAGGTAGTAAATCCCGCCGATGGAGAAGAAGAAGGAGCGTCCGTAGCGGAAGGCGAAGCGGAAGGCGAGACTTCCGGAGCCGCGGATGGAGTTTCGGCCGGAGTCTGAGACTCTACAGGAGCCTGAGACTCTGCAGGATCCGAATCTTTTTGATCCGAAACGGTTACGACGCACCAGGGCGGGGTGATATAGATATAGTATTCGGGATCGGACGCGGCCGTTATGTAGTATGTTCCTTCAGTATCGAAAGAGAGAGTTGCCGCGCCGTTTTCATCGGTTACGTATTCGTCCGCGTTTTCAAAGTTCTTATCGCTTGAAACCAAAATCGTCATATCCTCGAAACTATGAGTCGCGGCGGATATTATATCCTCGGGGTAGGTCCCGTAAAACGTCGAGAAGCCGCTGAGCGCCAGGCTGAACTTTTCGTTTGTTCCGACCGTGAGTTCGGTCTTGTCGAAGTAGGAATATTCGTCGCTCCAGAACGACTGGTCCTGATACAGGAAAATTTGAACGTTGTCGCCGCTGCTTAATACCGACATATCGGCGGTGTAGCTCGTGTAGGAGCCGTAGCTCTCGTTATATACGCCGTCGTTGGGAGTCCGGCCGTTTACCATAAAGCCGATCGCGGAGGTCTCCTGTCCGAGAAGCTTGGTCAGAAAGCCGGAGCTTGTTATATCGAGAAAGTCCTTCGCCGTTTCGGGCGTGAATGCGTCGCCGAAGACCTCTTTATGCAAAGCGACCGCCGCGTCGAATACGGTCGGTCCGTCCGCATTCTGAACTGTATAGCCGTATTCTTCGGCCAGTCCGTCGGAGATCTCAAGTCCGGACGGCGGATATATGAATCCGTCTTCGCTCAGCGAGGCGGTAACCGCGACCGTATCCGCCGAAGCGAACGCGCTGAAGCTGAACGCGCCGAGCATCATTAATAACACGAGCGCCCCCGCTATACTTCTTTGTAATGTTTTGATGTTTTTCATTTTTACCTCCAATAGAGTTATTTTGTTATAAAAAGCCCCGCGAACGTAGGAGTTAGGAATCAGTGATCGGGGATCGGGAGCGTAAAAGGCTGTAGAGCCGATAAAAGCGGTCTCTAAAACGCGATGGGAAAACAACGTAGTTTTTTGCCTACATAACTGTTCGTCGCTATAGCGACCCATCACAGCGTCTAATCCTAATCTCTAATCGCTAATTCCTACGTTTGCAGGGCTAAAACACGCAGACCGAACGGCTTGCGTGTAATAATAAACCTTGCGATTACCTGCGCTTAGTTTGATTTTCGCAGCGTTTCGGCAGGTCTTCCGGCTTAAACCTTAACGCTCGGCTTCGCCTTCCCAAACATAAAGTTCAGTGACTGCGCAAATATTTGCGCGTAAAGCCTCGCACGGTTATCACGGCGGCAGGTCCGCTCGGGATTCTCACCCGTCTTCCCTATTAAAACATAATTATCTCAACTATGTTACCGATACGTGTTGAGTTTTCAGTAATTTGACGTAAATACGTCTTTCTCTGTTTTGGACGCCAGACTGAGCCTCGCCGAAACAGAGATCCGATCTTTAACATAAGAAAAGAGCGGAGTTTGATCTTGCATACTCGATCATAAGCAAGTACAAATAAATAAGCTTTATTTGTATTTATTGCGATTTAACTTTTACGTGCTCTTTTAGTTTATCGAAACTCTCCTCGCTTATGACATGCTCTATCCTGCACGCGTCGGCGAGAGCGGTCTCCCGACTAACCCCGATACGCATTAGGTATTCGCTTATAAGCAGATGCCGTTCATAGATCTTTTCCGCCAGAGCTCTGCCGGATTCTGTGAGCGTTATAAAGCCGTGTTCGTCGACGGCGATATACCCGTTGTTCTTAAGCGATTTAACGGCTCTGCTGATACTCGGCTTGGTGTAGCCCGTCTCGGCCACTATGTCGATCGACCGCACCTCGGAGCTCCTATTTGTTAGGATAAGTATAGTCTCAAGATAGTCTTCCGCAGATTCGTGCGTTCTCATAAATTCACCTCAAATATTATTGTCGGTCCCCGATCGAGGTTCGTCCGAAATTTCACCGCAAAAAAACGATCGGGAACTGTAAGAGGTATTTTATCATATTCCCTTATATATTGTCAACATAGACGTTAGTATTGCGGCCAATGTAGAGATTAGCGATTAGGAACGCATACGGTTTCCGTAGTCAATTTTCGGCTTTTAAGCCGCAGGGGGAAAACAATGCAATATTCTCTAGCATCTTCGCTTTGGCGACAACGCGGCCAATTTCGCCACTGTTCTCTGTTTGCGGCGTTATTTTTAATAAAATTTTTAAAATAAAACAAAATTATATTCCGGCGTCTAAAATTATTTGAGAAAGAAATAAAACAATAATTCTTTTATATATTAACTCAATCTACATAAGTTTATTCGGATATAAAACCGTCTTCAAATAAAAAATACTAATGTAAAGAAAATAATTTGCCGCGGTAATTTTTTTATTTAAAATTCGCGCGGCGACGGAGGAGGATAAAATGGGGAAAATAAAAAAACGGATTTTAGTAGCGGTCGCGGCGATAGCGCTGCTCGGAGCCAAGACGTACCGTCCGGTTTTGGCGGTCTGCGCGACCGCGGGATTCGACGGGCAAGCCGCGTATGCGGAACATATATGTTTGGGCGAGTTTTAGCTTCGCTCGCTTAAAGTATAATTTTGCTAAAATTTATAAATAATAAACAATAGACGGTCGGCGGCGGGGATCTGAACGTACCGACAAGGCCGCGCTTTTTTCAAGGCGGCGCGGCGGATTTGAACGAGAGGCGTCTGCCGCTCGATTGCCGATATTAATTTTAAAATACCGTATCAGTTTTATAATATTATGATGAAGAGGGGGTTTAGAGATTGGCGAGATATATTATTACGCCTCGCGATGGGATCGGCGGCGAGGTTTGTATAAGCGGCTCCAAAAACGCGGCGCTGCCGATACTTGCCGCGGCCATGCTTTCGGACGAGCCGTCGCTCTTATCGAACGTGCCGGAGCTTTTGGACACTAACAATATGCTGGGTCTGATCCGCAGCGTCGGGGGAAAAGCCGCTCGGGTGGATAAGAATATATATTCGGTATGTTTGGATGGCAGAATAAAGAAGAATGCGGCTTCGGATACGTATTCCAAGCTGAGAGCGTCTATATTGCTCTTAGGCGTTTGCCTTGCAAGAGGCGGAAGCGCGAAAATACCGCTCCCGGGAGGCTGCCGAATAGGAAGCAGACCGATCGACCTGCATTTAAAAGGCTTTAAGTCGCTCGGCGTAAAGTTGAGGCAGGGTCACGGTTATGTGGAAGCAAAGTGCGATAGGCTGAAGGGCGGCAGGATATACCTTGATTTTCCGAGCGTTGGGGCGACCGAGAATATTATGATCGCCGCGGCGCTGGCGGACGGCGTAACCGTTATCGAGAACGCGGCGGCGGAGCCGGAGATAATCGATTTAGCGGATTTTTTAAACGGCATGGGAGCCGATATAAAAGGCGCCGGCGGCGACGCAATATATATAGAAGGAAAACCAAAGCTTCACGGCTGCGTCCATAGGATCATACCCGACAGGATCGAAGCCGGAACGTTTTTGATAAGCGGCGCGATCCTGAAATCGGGGCTTAGGGTCAGGAATATCGTTCCGTCCCACCTAAAGCCGCTCACGGCGAAGCTTGAGGAGATGGGAACGGAGCTTGAAATCGCTGAAGACAACATAACGGTAGCGGCCGCTTCCGGCAGGTTAAAGGCCGTGGATATAAAGACTATGCCTTACCCGGGATTTCCGACGGATATGCAGGCGCAGATGACGAGTCTGATATCGACGTCCGAGGGGAGCGGGATAGTGACTGAGACCGTGTTTGAAAACAGATTTATGCACGTCAGCGAACTGTGCAGAATGGGCGCCAAGATAAAGACTGACGGATCGCTCGCGGTCGTAAACGGAGTTAAAAAGCTGAGCGGAGCCAAGGTGAAAGCGACCGACCTAAGAGCGGGCGCGGCGCTGGTCATAGCGGCTTTGGCGGCCGACGGCAAAAGCGAAATATGCGACGTAGAGCATATAGAGAGGGGCTACGAGAACTTTTGCGAAAAACTGAGCGGCATAGGCGCAGATATCAAAAGAGTGGAAACGTAGATAGACGTAAGCGTTAGGGATTAGGCGTTAGAGGTTAGAAAGTGAAATTCGCCCGAATATCGCCGAACGGGAGCGTCGGCGGGAGTGTGAATATTTAGTTTTTCTATATGGCTGTAGAGGCTGTAAAAACAGAACCGGAAACGTTTTTTCCTTTAATACCTAATTCCTAATCTCTCCGTTTGCTTAAAATGGTGTAAATTAAAGAAAAACAGAGTAAATAATAGAAAATTATGTGTTTATTGCATACAAATACAAATAATCGGTTATGATGGTTTTGACATTTAGATCTAATGAGAGTATAATATTTGATGTTGCCGCTACAAGTGCGGTGAAATCGCTTATGAGAATGGGAGCATAGCTCAGCTGGGAGAGCATCTGCCTTACAAGCAGAGGGTCATAGGTTCGAGCCCTATTGTTCCCACCATATTCACGATCGAAACAGGGGAGCGGCGGTAATATTCTGTTTATAGCTGTTCTCTTGGCGTCGGTCGCCTGGCGATTCAAGATATTAGGGAGCATAGCTCAGCTGGGAGAGCATCTGCCTTACAAGCAGAGGGTAATAGGTTCGAGCCCTATTGTTCCCACCAAGTAAAAGGCGCCGAAGCCGGCGGCGGAGAGATTTTTCCGTAAGGTAAGGCGCCGATTTTTTATGACTTAGACAAAAGAGAAATTATGGCTAAGTTTAATGTATAAACGGTCCGGTAGTTCAGTTGGTTAGAATGCCAGCCTGTCACGCTGGAGGTCGTGGGTTCGAACCCCATCCGGATCGCCAAGATACG
>CAJFTO010000032.1 GCA_904419955.1 Candidatus Roslinia caecavium
TTAAAAATATTGAAGAGGACGATTATAATAAAATAAGCGCTATGTTTAACAGAATATACAGCGCGTATTTCAGCGATATTGAACTCAGATACGCCCGCACGTCTTCTATGCTGTATTCTCTGCTTGTGCTCATTGCAGAGACGCGGCGATCTAAAGCGAAAGTTCAGGACGAACTCTCGATGCAGCTCGCTCCGGCTATGAATTATATCAGACGTCATACGCATGAGGACATATCCGTAGACGATCTTGCAAAAATAGTAGGCGTAAGCTCCGGAAGACTATCGGTTTTGTTCAAACAGACGTTTGGTCTGACTCCGGCTCAGGCCGTGCGTAAATATAAGCTTGAACAGGCAAAGCATCTTATGGATTCCAGACCGGATATGAAGGTAAAAGAGATCGCAGAACGGTGCGGTTTTTCCAGCGTTTCGTATTTTGTCACCGCCTTTAAAAAGGAATTTGGAATCTCGCCCACCGATTATAAAAACAATTTTTCAAACGCCTTCTTCTGGTAGTCGTTTGCGCACAAAGCCGCGCGTTCGCTATATCCGCAGCCGCGCGGCCGTTTTATTTATCGATTTTGAGTCAAGTAAAATAACAATATAAATTTCGCTTCGAGCGTAAAGTCAGATTGCCCGCGTTTTATTCCCATAGTAGTCTCCGAGCCCGCCTCTTTAATATCCACTCGGGTACGTTTTCGCCGCGCATAAATTCGGACATGAGCGCCGCGCCCGAAGCTCCGGCTAAAACGACGGAATCACAATTTTCGGCGTTGATCCCGCCCAAAGCGTAGATCGGGATATTCACTTTCTTCCGCGCGTCTGTAATAAGGCTCAGCCCTTTAGGCGGAACTCCTTTTTTGCAGTCCGTCTCAAATATATGGCTCAGCGTGATATAGCTCGCGCCGAGCCTCTCGGCTTCCACAGCGTCTTCTACCGTGTGCGCCGAGGCTCCGACAAGTTCAAATCCGCTTATATCGGAGTTCCTGAGCAGATCCATAGTAAGGTGTATTTTTCTATATCCCAAGCTTGCCGCCGCGCTTATATATGTGTGTAGTATCGCGTTTTTGCACCTTGATATTACTTCGCGCGCCAAATTTATATATTCGTCCTTCGGCAAGTCCTTCTCCCTTAAGACGACCGGTATTCCCAAACCGTCTATCTTAGCAAGTCTTGCAAGATATTCGTCTCGGTCGCCTTTGAACAGTTTTCGGTTGGAGATACATAAAAATTCTGGCGTTTGTCCATCCATATCGTTTTTATACATATATGTAATCGCTCATTACGGGTTGAAGTCCCTTATCCACGATCGCCTCGTACACTTCGTCTACGCTTCTGCCGTCGGAGATCTCAAACTGCTCGTCGCCCTTCTCCTCGCCTGTATGTCCGCCTATACCGACGTTGACGCCCGCGCTTATCTTTGTCGCGGCGATGTCGATTATGTTGTCTCTAAACCGCTGTCCCTCTCTGGTCGAGATGGTTATGCTGGCGAACGGCATAAACAATCTGTACGCGCAGATCACCTGAAGCAACTGGGTCTCGTGCACGTCTTTCGGGTTGATCTTATCGTTGTTTATGATAGGTCTGAGGCGCGGACATGAAAACGCTATCTCCGCGTGAGGATATTTCTTCTGGATAAGGTATGCGTGCATCCCGGTTGCAAACGCGTCCTTTCTGAAATTATCGAGGCCGAGCAGCGCCGCGAAACCCACGCCGCGCATACCGCCCATAAGAGCGCGTTCCTGGGCGTTTATTCTGTACGGAAAAACTCTCTTATGTCCGGCAAGATGGAGTTTTCCGTATTTTTCCGAATTGTACGTCTCCTGGAATACGGTAACGTAATCCGCTCCGCATTTATGCAGATAGTTGTAATCGTCGCTGTTCATCGGATAGACCTCCAAGCCTATCGTCTTAAAATATTTCTTCGCTATCCGGCACGCCTCGCCGATGTATTCAACGTCGGACATCTTTTTAGATTCGCCGGTCAATATCAATATCTCCTGGAGCCCGGTTTTGGATATCTCCCGCATCTCCTGCTCGATCTCCTCATATGTGAGCTTAGCCCTTTTAATTTTATTATGGCAGTTGAAACCGCAGTAGATACAATAATTTTCGCAGTAATTTGCGATATATATCGGAGTAAACATATATATCGAGTTTCCAAAGTGTTTTTTTGTCTCGAAACGGGCTTTTTGCGCGATCTCCTCGATAAACGGCGCCGCCGCCGGAGAGAGCAGAGCTCCAAAGTCGTCGGGACTTAGTTCGTCCTTACTGAGAGCGCGCTTAACGTCCTCTGCGGAATATGCGTCCTCGCTGTATTCGTTCATCATTTTTATAACTCTATCGGGAATATCGCTGTCTATTATTTCCATATCCGGCATATACGTCATACAGTCGGTAGTCGGTATAAACTGATTTTCCATTTAGTTCAATCCTTTCAAGTCTTGTTTTAAGTTGAATTTACCTTTATCGTCTCAGTCTCTTAAAAATCCCGTGAGCGGGGAAGACGCCGAAGCTCCGGAGTCTATGACGCGGCCGAGTCCGCTCAGGTAGGCCGTGCGTCCAGCCTCGATAGCCTTTTTAAACGCCGACGCCATAGCCGGAACGTCTCCCGCAGTGGCTATCGCCGTATTCGCCATGACCGCAGCCGCGCCCATTTCCATCGCCTCGCACGCCTGAGACGGTTTTCCGATCCCAGCGTCCACTATGATCGGAAGATCTATCTCTTCGATCAATATACGTATAAACTCCTTCGTGCAGAGCCCTTTATTCGATCCTATCGGCGAGCCGAGAGGCATTACCGCCGCCGCGCCCGCATCTGCAAGATCCCTTGCGGCGTTTAGATCCGGATACATATACGGCATTACCACAAAGCCTTCTTTCGCAAGTATCTCAGTAGCTTTTATCGTTTCGTAATTATCCGGCAGCAGGTATTTTGAATCGTGTATGACCTCTATCTTTATAAAATCGCCGCAGCCGAGTTCTCTTGCAAGCCGTGCGATCCTGACCGCTTCGTCCGCGTTCCTCGCGCCCGACGTATTAGGAAGCAGGGTTACTCCCTCCGGAATATAGTCGAGTATATTCGCTACGTCTCCTGTGGCCGCGCGTCTCAGCGCGAGCGTGATTATCTCAGCTCCGGCGTTTTCCACCGCGGCTTTGATCAGATCCAGCGAATATTTGCCCGATCCTAAGATGAATCTCGAATCAAACGAATGTCCGCCTATTATTAATTTATCCTGTGTTTTATTATTTTCCATTTATTATACCTCGTTTCTATCCAATATAAGTCTAAGCGCCATATTCGCCTGATGATTGGCGCAAACGGCGACTCTCGGCGCCGCCAAGAAATTTGTATCGCTCAATTCGGAAGACCGGTCGCCGCATATATACAGTCTTTCAAAAACCTTTTTCGTTTTAATACTATTGGCGCTCGAAAAACCCGCCATCCCGGAACCGGCTACGACGATCGCGTCCGTTTTCTCAAGCAGAGTATTGACCAGCATAGCCTTTTCTTCCGCGACGTCGAAGGCCTCGCATACTATCTTATACCCCGATAATAACTCTGCGGCGTTTTCAGCCGTCATCTTGATATTTTTGCATTCTATATCGAGATAGGGGTTTATGCTTTCAACGATCCGCCTTATCGCGTCGGTTTTATAGAGCCCGATATGTTCAAGCGAATATTGCTGACGATTGATATTGCTCAGATCTACCCTGTCGTAATCGATAAGCAGCATACGTCCGACGCCGCATCTTGCCAGCGAGACCGCAATGTTAGAGCCAAGCCCGCCAAGTCCGCACACCGCTACCGAAGCGTTTGTTATCTTCTCATATACGTCCGAACCGTATCTTTTGAGCATGATATTTTCTATATCTTTTCTGCCTATTTCCATTTATCCGCCTCCCACAAAGCCGACTATCTCAACTCTATCGCCGTCATTTAAACTCGTGCTTTCATATTCAGATTTTGGAACTATATTTTCATTAAGCTCGACCGCGACCCTGTTTTTGTTATACCCTAAGCTCTCCAACGCTTCGATCAAACTCTTACCGCCGAGTTCGGATCTGTCTTCTCCATTTATATAAACCATCGTCTCTCCCCTTTCTGTTTTCCTGATTTTATGCAAAAAAATAACGCAAATAGACTACACCCTTTTGGTGGTGCACCCCATTTACGTTATTATAACTATACCAAATTTATTTTAGTTTGTCAACAGTTATTGTCGCCGGATAATTTTTCTAGTTCCGCGTAAATATCCGGAAACGTTTTTTTCAAATTCAAAGGATGAAATTCGGGCGTCGTAAAGCCGTGAGTGGTGTATCCCGAAGCTAAAAGCCGTTCGTCCTCGCATCTTATCACGTTGTATTCAAAAACGCATTTTGCCACGCCAAGCTTTTTCAGTCCGACTTCTATCCAAATATCGTCCTGATATTTCGCGCCTTCGATGAATTTACAATAACAGTCGACCAGCGGGAGCAGAACTCCTCTCTCTTCTATCTCTCTGTAGCTCATGCCCGTGGTTTTAAAGAACTCCGTCCTTCCCACCTCAAACCAAGGGAAATACCTTGAGTGATGAACGACTCCCATTTGATCGGTCTCGCTGTACCTTACTGTTAATTTAGTTCTAAACATCCGCTTACCTTCTTAGTCGATTATTATATAGGAAATTATACTATCTTAGCGATACCCGCGTAAACCTGTCCTCTGTTGCCGTCTATTGTGATTATAGACTGATTCTTTAAAACATTCGTCGCGTTTTTGGCGCCGCACAGAACGGGTATCCCGAGAGTCATGCCGACTATAGCGGCGTGAGACGTGAAGCCGGGCGCTTCGGTTATGATCGCCGAAGCTCGTTTCAGCAAGCTGATAAGCTCGTTTGACGTTTCGGGTATTACAAGAATATCTCCGTCTTCAAAGTTTCTGACCGCCTCGGCCTTATTCTTAGCCACGCAAACCTTTCCGCTTATGATCTTCGAGCCGATGCTGCTGCCCTGGAGCAGTACGTCGCCGACCAATTGAACCTTAAGCAGGTTGGTAGTGCCGCTCACTCCGAGCGGAGCGCCGCCGGTCAATACGATCACGTCGCCCATATTCACAATATCGGTTTTATTTACCGCCAAATCTACAGCTTGTTCAAAGAGCTCGTCGCTGGTCTTCTTAGCCTCGGACATGAGCGGTAATACGCCCCACGACAGATTAAGCTGTCTCCAGGTCTTCTCGTTCATGACGCAGGCTATTATAGGACATACCGGTCTAAAACCTGAGATCTGTCTCGGAGTGTAACCGGATCTGCTGACCGTAACTATAGCCGCGGCCTCGATATCGTGCGCGGTCGCGCAGGACGAATGACTGATCGCGTTCGATACGCTTCTGTTTGCGCGCAGATGAGTGTTTTCAAAGCGTTTTACATAATCTATATTCTCCTCGGTCTTGACGCAGATCCTCGCCATAGTCTCAAGCGCAAGCACAGGATAATCGCCGACCGCCGTCTCTCCGGACAGCATGACCGCCGACGTGCCGTCGTATACCGCGTTCGCTACGTCTGAAATCTCCGCTCTTGTAGGACGCGGATTGTGGGTTATAGACTCGAGCATCTGGGTCGCCGTGATGACCTTCTTACCCTCGGTATAACAACGTTTTATTATACGTTTTTGTATAGCCGGGAGCTCGTCGAACGAGATCTCAACTCCCATATCTCCGCGGGCTACCATTATACTGTCGCTGACTTTAAGAATCGATTCAATATTGTCGACGCCCTGACGGTTTTCGATTTTCGCTATTATCTGAATATTCTCGCCGCCGTTGTTCTCCAATATGCGTTTAATATCCAAAACGTCGTATGCAGTTCTTACAAAAGAAGCTGCGATAAAGTCAAAATCATTTTCTATGCCGAAAATTATATCGTCAATATCTTTTTGGCTGACATAATCCATACTGAGTTCGACGTCGGGGACGTTTATACTCTTATGGTTGCTTACGGGACCGCTGTTTAATACCTGGCAGATCACGTCCTTGCCGTCTATATTAACAACCTTCATCTCTATAAGACCGTCGTCGATCAATATACGATTTCCGACGTTTACGTCTTTAGCGAGATTCGCGTACGTGATAGAGGTTACTTCCTGATTTCCGACGATATCGTCGGGCGTGAGCCTGAAGGTTTGTCCTTGCTCGAGAAAGATCTTTCCGTCTTCAAAATTTCCGGTTCTCACTTCCGGACCTTTTGTGTCCAGCAAAAGCGCGATCGGAAGATTAAGCTCTTCTCTCATTTTTTTCACGGCGTCGATCCTCACCTGATGATCTTCGTGGGTACCGTGCGAAAAATTTATTCTCGCCACGTTCATTCCGCTGAGCATCAGCTGTTTTAAAACTTTCGGATCGTCCGTCGCCGGTCCCATGGTACAAATGATTTTCGTTTTTCTCATATTAATTCTCCTCGCCAATGTTGATAATTCCCGTTTTTGTGTAAAGGGTAGCTTTTCCTCTGATTTTTATAGCAGACGTGTACTCGGTAAACTGAGCGAGATACGCTTCTCCCTTGCCGAGCTTTTCGGTATGATGAAACTTTGTGTCGCGGCCTCTTGTGAGACCGATAATAGTCACGCCGTCCTCCTTTGCGACTATTGTAACATAATCGCCGCCGCTTACGTTATCCATAATAGTATCCTTTCCAACACTGTTTTTACGCCCGGCGTCTTTATTACAAGAATAAATTCGAGCGTTTACCAAAATTTGAAATTAAATCACAATAATTATATAATATTAGCGCCCAAATTGCAAGTTCGATTGTTAACATTTTGTAAGTATTTCTTTAAAAATATGCAAATTTATTTAATTTTAAGGCGTATATAAATATTAACGGCTTGTTAAAATAGCCGCTTGGCCTATCTTTATAGCTGAGTTATAAATTAATAAGTCGTATTCAACTCAATATACGCCTTTTTAAACTATTCTACTTAAAATTATTTTCTATAGGCGTCGCGATAAGCCCGCCGCGCGCAGATCGTAAACTCCATATATCGACAAATAAAAAACCGCGTCCAAAAGGACGCGGGATAGTTCTAAATTAGTCGGATGTATACGGAAGCAGAGCTACCTGTCTCGCTCTCTTTATAGCGACCGTAAGCTGTCTCTGATGCTTAGCGCAGCAACCGCTTATACGTCTCGGCAATATCTTAGCGCGCTCGGTCACGTATCTTCTGAGCTTAGCTACATCTTTGTAATCGATATGGTCTACTTTATCAACACAGAACGAGCAAACTTTTCTCTTAGGACGTCTGCCGCGCGGTCTGTCTTGTCTTTTTTCTTCAGCCATTACTATTTTCCTCCTATCAATTCAAATTTTAAAACGGAAGGTCGTCGTCCGTATCGGACAGCGGGATAAAATCATCCACGCCCAAATCGTCCGGCATCGACTGATTATCAGGAGCGCTGTTGTAACCCGAGTTGTTGTTATACGCGGGCGCGGAGTAGTTGTTGTTTGAACCGTAGTCCTGAGCCGGCGCGCTATATCCGCCGCCCATGTTCGCTTCTCTGCTCTTTCTGGTCTCGCCGAAGCTTACCTCGCTCGCTACCACCTCGGTAGCATAATTGCGCTTTCCGTCCTGGCCTTCCCAACTTCTTGTAGAGATACGGCCTATAACTATTATCATCATACCTTTGGTAAAGTATTTCGATACGAATTCGGCCGTAGCGTTCCACGCCGTACAGTTGATAAAATCGGTCTGTCTGTTTTCGCCGTAGCCGTTGTCTATCGCTACGGTAAAACTGACTACCGGTCTGCCTGTGCCGGTGTGTCTCAGTTCGGGATCTCTTGTAAGACGACCCATAAGGATTGCTTTATTGATCATGATTAATCCTCCTCGCGTCTAACGACGATGTCTCTTAAAACGCCGTCCGTTATACCGTAAACGCGTTCCAGCTCTTTCGGGAATTCCGGACCGGATTTGAAGTTGATCAAAACATAATAACCCTCGTTCATGAAATTGATAGGATAAGCGAGTCTGCGTTTTCCCCATTCGTCAACGCTCTCGATCTCTCCGTGCTTTTCAATCAATGACTTGAACTTTTCAACCAAAGAAGCTATCTCTTCTTCCGTTTTGGTTACATCCAAAACCATGATGGTCTCGTACTTATTGATGTGTTCCGCCATTATAAAGTCACCTCCTTCTGGACTCAGACCCTCATACTTTAATGAGAGTAAGGAATAATTATACTAAAACGTACCCGAATAGTATATTATAACAAAATAAATATGTCAAGTGATTTTTGATAAAATTTTAATATGTTTTTTGCACAATAATGGCCGCCATGTTTTCAGCCTCCGCTGTGCTTTCTGCCTACGGCGCTTTAGGATATAACCACGAATCATCTGTCGACTAACTGCTCTTATGCTTGTCCGAATAAAACCAAGCTCTCGGCTGCGAGCGTCTCCTGCCGTAGCCGAATAAGTGAATTTAGACCATATCATCAAGATATGATTCGGTAGAGATATAAACCACTTCTCCGTTATTCTTATTTAAGCATACTCTACGCGTTTCTATACCAAGACCACCTACAAACCAAATTCTTCCATCTTTATATTTCATTTCTTGAGAAATATTCCAAACATTTTCTCTCTCTACATAAATGGCGTCCAAATAATAAATTTTATCTTCAGTCTCGTATTCCACCGGTTCGCCGATATACTTCTCCAAAATAACTTTTCCGACGGCCAAAGCGGTCTCCTCGTCCGGGATAACGCCCTCTTCCTTATATTCGGTATCGTCCGAAACAGGAACTTTTTTGTTATACATATCCACGTTTATCTCTCTGCTTTCTTCATCCCACTCTATCGGGATACCGAGATTGTCGCACATATCCCTCACGGACACATATACCCGGTCTTCGCTTTCATATATTGGATACTGCATCTGAGCGTCGTTAGGCCCGAATTTTATGTTATAGCCGACTTCCTCGAATATTCCGCTGCCGAACGCCAGAGTTGAAAGCGTGAGCGTAGCCAGCGCCGCCGCGGTTGTCGCTATTGTTTTTCTTTTGTTCATGTTTCTCTCCTCTTTGTTTTTCATATAATCTGATATTTCTTTAGGCGCATAACCATATCGATTATTAATACCATGTCTCCGTTCTAATTAGCTTAGTTCTAATATCAATTACTTCTCCCGTATTTTTATTAATAACTACTTTTGGGAAAAAATCAGTCGGTACAATTCCGGCCTCATTTTCATTTTTATATTTAAATGTTTGAAAAACTTCCCATGAATTTGTATCCTCTAAATATTGTACGTCTAAATAATAGATTCTATCTTCAGTTTCAAACTCAACATCTTCTCCTAAATGCTTCTCCAGAATAGTTTTTCCGACGGCCAAAGCGGTCTCTTCGTCCGGGATAACGCCCTCTTCCTTATATTCGGTCTCGTCCGAAACAGGCGCTTTTTTGTTGTACATATCCACGTTTATCTCCCTGTTTTCTTCATCCCACTCTATCGGGATACCGAGATTGTCGCACATATCTCTTACTGACACATATACGCGATCTTCGCTTTCATATATTGGATACTGCATCTGAGCGTCGTTAGGCCCGAATTTTATGTTATAGCCGACTTCCTCGAATATCCCGCTGCCAAACGCCAGAGTTGAAAGCGTAAGCGTCGCCAGCGCCGCCGCGGCTGTCACTATCGTTTTTCTTTTGTTCACGTTATCTCTCCCCTTTGTTTTTCATATAATATTCTCTAATTATTTTTTCAATTTTTAATCGATCGAAATGTTAATACGGGCGTTTACGCTATCAAGTTCTATCTCGACGCGATCGACGTAGAAAAATCTTAAAATACTGCCTATACGAGTTCTGTCCAGAAAAATTCTGTCGTCTTTCCAAACGCACGGCTCGTTAGATAATCTGTTTTCGATGATGAAATATTTTTTATCGCCCGACATATCGCACGCTTGCAAAGTATCGTCTGCAAACGCCTGCGCGGATCAAAAATAAAAAACAACATAAAATAGTAATGCAGAAAACAAAATTAAATTTTTCATGATCCTTAACCCATAAATTTTATTTTAGAGGGCGTTTCCGACCAAGAAAACGCCCTCTTTTATATTACAATAAAATATTTTTTCGGTCAACCTCAATATTTTAAGCGGCCTTTTATTCTTCGCTTATCGAACCGGGCTGTGGCGCTCCGGGTTTATCGAGCGACTGCATGTACTCGTCCATATAGTCGGCTACCTGCTTGGAATATTTCACGGCCTCTACAACGGTTTTGGCGCCCTTTACAACGTCGCCGGACGCGAATATACCGTGTCTTGTGGTCTCGCCGTACTCGTTGGTAACAAGAAGTCCCTTAGTGGTCGTATCTATTCCCTTCGTCGTAGATACGATCTGATTCTGAGCGCCCTGGCTTATCGAAATGATGACCGAATCCGATTCATAGAGCTTGTCCGTACCCTCTATGCCGACGACTTTACCGTTCTCGTCCGTAGTAGTATCTCTGAATATTACCCCTTCCGGCTTGATCTCTATCGGCATTTTACAGTTTACGAACTCGACGCCGTCGATCTTTGCGTATTCATACTCGACGCCGCTCGCGGCCACCTTGTCGCTTCTGTTAAATACGGTCACATGTCTTACGCCCTTTCTTGTCGCCGTTCTCGCGGCGTCCATAGCGGCGTTGCCGGCGCCGATTATCGTAAGTCTGTCGCCGAGATTGTATTCGTCCGGATTGATCAGATATGCAATGGCGTAATGAACGTTGCCGAGACTCTCTCCTTTTATATGTAAGCTGTTCGGCTTCCACACGCCCGTGCCGATAAACAGCGCCGAGTAACCGTCTCTAAAGATCTCGTCCACGCCGATCGCGCCGCCGATCGTGGCGTTGGGTCTTATCAGTATCCCAAGCTTTAACATCATCTTCTTATAGTTATCCAAGATCTGTTTCGGAAGCCTAAACTCAGGGATCCCGTATCTGAGCACGCCGCCGATCTTATCCTTGGCTTCGAAAATCGTAACGTCGTATCCGCGAAGCGCCAAGATTATCGCGATAGTCATTCCTGCGGGCCCCGAACCAACGATTCCTACTCTTTTACCGTTTTTCGGCTTTTGCTCGAGCTTAAGTCTGTCAAAGTAGGTCGAAGAAATATAATTTTCTATACTGCTGATATGGACCGGCGCCCCTTTGCGTCCGAGAACGCAATGCCCCTGGCACTGGTTTTCATGGTTGCAGACAAGCGAACACACTAAGGACAGCGGGTTGTTCTCGAACAACATCTCTCCCGCCTCTTCCATTTTGTTGTTCAAAAATAATTCGATCATTTTGGGAATATTGGTAGATATCGGACATCCTTCTCTGCACATCGGCTTTTTACAATTAAGACAGCGTTTTGCTTCGCTTACTACGTTTAATGCCATTTAACACACCTCCATTTTATTAATTAGATTATACAATAATATATATAACCGGGTCAAGTTTTATATTGGATTTGCATAAATTTGTATGTATTGACAACAAAAAATTGATAATTTTGTACAGTATCGCCACCTCCAATTTTTATATTATTAGATTTTTAGATGAAAATTTAAAATTTTATATTTAAAACAGGTAAATCTGAGCCGCCAATCTTAACCTGCATACGTATTATCGCGGTGTTAAAATCGAAAAAAGGAACCCCTCGTTATGGGATCCCTCTTATTCCGGCTTTGTTGAAATGCAATTCTTTAATACGCGTCCAACCGCCTGACAGGCTTAGATAAAGCTAAACGAGCCTACGTCGAAAAGACCTCTGTCGGTGACGCGTATCTCCGGTATGACCGGCAGCGGCAGAAACGCGAGCGATAAAAACGGATCTACGCTTTCTGAGACTCCGAGAGAGCGCGCGGCTCTCATAAGCTCGTCGTGCGACCGAGCCGCATATTCCGCGCCGCGGTCGGTCATAAGCCCCGCTACCTCAAGCTCGAGCGCCGCCTTAACTTCTCCTCCGGAGACTACGCATATACCTCCGCTTTTGCCCAGCGCGTTTACCGCCGCGGCCATATCCGCGTCGTTGTCGCCTATAACGGCGACGTTATGCGAATCGTGTCCTATAGACGAGGCAATGGCGCCGTTTTTGATCCCGTAATTTGTAACGTATCCGAACCCATTGCATCCGGTATTATGATGGCGCTCGATAACGCACACTTTAGCCGGGGCGTCGTTCTTATGCGCCGTAACGCGTTTTGTTACGATTGAATCCGGTATGAGTTCTATCGCCGTAAACTCGTCGGGAAGCTCGCGCGCGAAGAAATCGGCGTTCAGCTTAGGAAGATGAACGGTATCCGTAACCGACGAAGTATCGCAGCCTGAGACCTCGAATAGAGCGGCGCCGTTTTCGGCGACCTTGACCCCGTTTTTAAAAACCAACTCTACGTTAAATTTATGCGGGTCGTCTATCACTATAACATCGGCGACATATCCCGGAGCTACCGCGCCTCGATCGCGTAATCCGTAACATTCCGCGGCGCATACCGATCCCATACATATCGCCATTATCGGATCGAGCCCGAATTCTATCGCGCTTCGAATCATGTAGTCGATAGTTCCCTCTTTTATGATCTCCGCGACGGATCTGTCGTCGGTGCAGAACATACAGCGGCGGAAGTTATACACGTTTACGCCGGGGAGCAACCGACGAAGATCCTTTGACAGCGTACCCTCGCGCAGGGCGATATACATTCCCTTACCGAGCTTTTCGAGCGCTTCCGAGACTTTGCCGCATTCGTGGTCGGTTTTGATCCCCGCGTCGATATAAGCGTCAAGCTCGTTGCCGGAAAGACCGGGAGCGTGTCCGTCGATAGGCATGCCGTCCACAAGTTTGGCTATGACCTCTTCGTCGCCGTTTATCACCGCCGGGTAGTTCATCATTTCCCCTATTGCGAAATAATCTTTCGCAAGCCTTTGCGTATCCGCGGCCGTAAGCGCCGCGCCCGAATGTTCAAACGGAGCGGCGGGAACGCAGGAGGGAAGCGCGTACTTGATATCGAGCGGCAGACCCTCCGCGCTCTTTTTCATAAATTCAAGCCCAGCCTCGCCGCATACGTTCGTTATCTCATGCGGGTCGGCGATAACCGTCGTAACGCCGCGCGGAACGACGGCGCGCGCATACTGCGGCGGGGTTACCGTCGACGATTCAATATGCAAATGCGCGTCTATAAGTCCGGGCAGTATATACTTGCCTGAAACGTCTACCCGGTTTTCGCAGTCGTACTCTCCCACGCCGCAAATATATCCGTCTTTTATGAGCGCGTCGCCCTTTATAAATCTCCCGTTAAAGACGTCGGCGACAATACCGCCTTTAAGGACCAGATCCGCCTCCGCCCTGCCCATAGCGGCGTCTATCAAACGTTTATCCATGACCGATCATATCTCCTTTATATCATTTTCCCGCAAATCGCAGTCTTTGATAAAATTTTACAGCATAGCGCGCGGTTTGTCAACAAAAACGACGATGCCCAAACCGCCGTTTTGCGCGACGGGAGACGAGAGAAGCGATTGTAAATCGTTACTGTTTTTTATAAGAATCCAAATACGAAAACCCGCGCCGACAAACTCGGACGCGGGTCGCGTGAAATCATATTTTAATTATTCCGGCGCTGGTCATACCGCCCGCGCCGAACGTTTATCAGCCGATTATCTCGGCCGTTCTGTTAGCCTCGTCCCAGTTTACCGTATAGCCCAGATTCTCGCTTAAAAATCTCAGCGGTATCAGCGTGCGCCAATTGACCTGCTCGGGCGAGACGTCCATCTCTATTTCAACTCCGTTTACTCTTGCGATATTCGAACCGATCGTAAACGCTATCTCAAAGCCGTCTTTTGTCGCGGTCGCGGTCAAAGTCTCCTCGTCCCAATCAACTTCCATGTCGAGCTGTTCAAAGATGAACCGCATCGGTACCAATAATCTGTCGGCGCTGACCAGCGGCGCCTGGTCGAAGCCTAAGTATTCGCCGTTTAGTATAACGTATGAAGTCTCATTCTCCTGTCTCGGGAGCGCTATCCGTTCCTCGTCGTTTATTATCAGATAATTTCCCCGCTTATCTATCGACTCGATCTCATCTTGAGTCTCGGCCTGAAGAATAGTCCAGTACACTCCGTCGTACGATACGTAGATGTAATTGTCGTAGCTTGCGATAAATACGCCGCTCAGATATTCCACATACGGAACGGAAACGGTTTGAAGCTCTACCGGGAGCATATCGTCGCCGTCGAGTCCCGCGTAGATAGCTCCGTCTTTGGAAGCGGCGGCGAACTTCGTCTCGGCTCCGCCGAGCGGCATTATCCCCGAGCTTACGTTCGACCATCTCGCGCCGTCGGTAGACGAGATTATACTGCCGTCGGTGTATTGTATGTAGAACTTACCGCCCGCGTATGATATGTCGGCGGGGAACTTGCTCGATTGCTGCGAGCCTATCATATTCATATTATCGTCAAAGAACGCGACGTCGTTTACCAATCCCCAGAACATTGTCTGCATAGACGGCTTTCCATCCCAGGCCTTCCAGCGGGTCATATAGCCGTTTAGCGTCTTTACAAACTCGTAGTTGTTAAAATTACCGTCGAAGTAATTCGAAGCGGCGGCGTTATTTTGAACCTTTCTGTAAATACTGCTCGTTTCGGTATCCGCGCTCATCTCGGGGAGTCTGTAGTATATCTCCTCCGAGTAATCAAGCTCCGTTTCGGCGGAGCCGAGCAGGAACGTATTCTTAAGGCCGCCGTTATAGTTGACCGGCAGGGTGGTCTCTATTATAAAACTTCTGCTCTCTCCTGCCGGAAGCTCTATCGACGCCATTATATCCTCTGTCTGTTCTATGGTTTGTCCCTTGGTCAGCGTCGGCTGGAGCAGGTTCCCGTTATCGTCCGTTACCTTAACTATAACGCTCGCTCCGGTGAATAGCTTATAGTCGAAGTATCTCGTCTGAGATCCGTTATTTGTCACGGTCAGATGGTATCTGTTAGTCACTCCGTAATTGCCCATACAGCAGGCGTAGCCTATGTTATCTCGGTCTATATCCAAAAGATAGTTGGGCTTATAGTCGTCCGCGCCGACTCCGGTCGCCGCGTATCCTACATAATCTTTCGTCTCGCTGTGAAATACGTCGAACACCCAAACGTTGTCCTTCTCTTCCTCAGGAACGTTTTTGCCGTAGTACAGCCTCTTTTCGGGATCGTAGTATCTATAGGTCAGCATATCAGATTCGGCGGCCGTCAGTTTTGCCCACTGATCGTCCTGCGGATTGATATTAGTCACCCATGTCTCGGTAACGTTTCCGTCCGGGCAGTACTGATTATACACGCGTACCGGAAGCGCGGTTCCGTCCGGCATACCGTCGTCTATTTCGTACTCTAAATATGCGTTTACCTCCGGCAGGGTATCGGCTATCCCCTTTTGCATCTTATCCCGCTTATACGTTCCAAACGCCGAATCCGTTCTAAAACCGCTCCTGTCGCCGAGCTTATCCGTCGCCTTGAACGCCGCGACGTTTATATCCGCGCGTCCGCTGACTATATCTATATCCGCCGCAAGATGAACGGGCTTAAGGTACGGAACCGCCGCGTAGTTATCTATATATTGGCTGAGCCATATCCTCTGTCCGGCGCGTATGCGGACCGTCTGCGGCTCCTGTTCGCGCGGTCTGTAAACTGTGTCGGAATGAAGCCGGTAGATCGTCTCGTTCATCAGATCCGCGCAGGCGTTGATACTTCCGTACTCGGCGTAACTGCGCGAGATATTGCCGTTATCTTCCGTATATATATTCGCCGGGAATTCAAACGCCGTCCGGTTTATCACTATCTCGGTATCTTCGGTCGCGTATATCTCTACGTCGAGCTCTACGTCGAAGCCGCGCTCCAGCGCGTTATAGCTGTTATCAGACGTATGAGTATAGTTAAAATGCGACAGATAAATTATGTATTTATCCGGCGTCAGATCGTAATTGTTCATGATATATGACGGCTCGTCGGTAGTACTGTCGGCCAGCGTGCTTAAAAATATCCCCTCCTCGTTGTTACAGTAGATATACTTTCCGCCGCCCGCAGGCGTGAACTTCAGATCCGCCGGCTCGGGTTCGGCCGCGTAAACCGTAAGTCCGAGCAGAAACACAAAAAATATAGTCAAAAATACTTTTTTCATTTATAATTCCTCCCAATCGTCAATTGATTGTATAGATCCGCGCAGATTATAATGTTTATACTGTTATGACGTTTCTGTCAGGCGGTTTGTTCCATAAATTACTATTTATTTTTTGTCGATACGCTCAATCGCGGGATTGACGCCGCTTTACCCGCATTTAAAGACAACCTTAACATATCCTTAAATTTATATAAACCGCCGGCGCTCGTCTTTATATTTCGCCGCCGGTGTGATATTATGTAATTAAACCATATTTGACGGAAGGAGGCCGCGGGGTGTATTAGCAGAAATACACTACGCAATACCGCTATGGACGAACTTAAAAATAAAAAAATATTGATAGTCGACGATGAAAAAGATATACGTAAAATGATAGAAAACGCGCTGTGGGATAACGGTTACTACAATATATTCACCGCGGGGAGCTGCGGCGAAGCTAAAGAGATCGTAGGCTCGCAGACTATCCAGCTCTGTATTCTCGACGTGAGTCTGCCAGACGGCGACGGGTTCGATTTGTTCGAAGAGATACGCTCGGTCTCGTCCGCGCCGGTTATATTTCTGACCGCAAGGGGCGAAGCGGGCGACAGGATACGCGGACTCGGGCTCGGCGCGGACGATTATGTGGTAAAACCATTTCTTTTAAGAGAGCTGATCCTGAGAATAAACGCCGTATTAAAACGAACTTACCGCGCCGAAGAACCCGTATCCGGATTCTCGCTGTCCGACCGGCGCGTCGATTTCGAAAAGGCTGCGGTTATCGGCGATGATGGAGAGCGTTCGCTCACGCCGAAGGAATATATTCTTTTAAAAAAGCTGTATGAGAACAAAAATAAGATCGTGACCAACGACGCGCTGTGTCTCGCGGCCTGGGGCGACGAATACTACGGCTACGAAAACACGCTCATGGTTCATATACGGCGGCTGAGAAAGAAAATAGAACCCGATCCCTCGCATCCTAAATATTTAATCACCGCAAAGGGGCTCGGATATAAGCTGGTGATCGACGATGAGTAAAACGGTGTTAAAAATATTTTTCAGTTTCGTTTGCTGGGCGGTGTTGGTCTCGCTGATCGCGCTGATCGTAAATTTTTTCGCATTCGCTATCAACGCCAGCGATCGAGTGAGGTATATGGGAATGTCTCCCCGCAATCTGCTTCAAGAGGTTTCAGAAAATCTCAGCTATGAAGACGGCGAATATGCTCTAAGCTCCGCCTTTTACGATGATAACGGGATAGACCGCTCTATACTTGACGGAACTAACGACGGCTCCGAATTTTGGGTAACGCTTATCGCTCCCGACGGAAATGTAATATGGAGCCTGAACAAGCCCGCGGACGTTCCTGACCATTATTCGCTAAACGACGTCGCCGTGATGTCGAGATGGTTCTTAAACGATTATCCAGTATATGTAAGCGTTGAGGAAAACGGCCTCCTTGTGGTGGGTCTGCCCAAGAATTACGTAGGCAAATACTCCATCGACTATTCGATGAACTGGTTCAGTTCGTTAATTCCTCGCGCCGCTGCGCTGATAATTTTTAATATCCTGATCGCCTCCGCGCTTGCGGTAATTATTGGGCTGACTACGTATAAACGGATAAAGCAACTCTTTATAGGAATCAAAGACCTACAGGCCGAAAAGCCCGTGAACCTTAAAACAAGAGGGATATTCAAGGAGCTTGCGCTCAGTATAAACAACGCCTCTAATACAATTCAGAGAAAAAACAAAGCCTTGGAGCAAAGAGACGGCGCGAGGCTGAACTGGATAGCCGGAATATCCCACGATATTCGAACGCCGCTCGCTGTGATAATGGGTTATGCCGAGGAACTTTCATATAGCGGCGCGCTTAACGAGAAACAAAAGTCAAAAGCCGAGACTATAGTCGCGCAGAGCGTTAAGATAAAAAAACTGATCGAGGATCTTAATCTGATTTCATCGCTCGAATACGACATGCAGCCGTCTAACAAAAAGCGGATCCGAATATGCAGTCTGATACGCAAGACAGTCACCGACATATTAAACGCAGGCGCAAATGGGAATTTTGATATAGAGCTTGATTTACGAGACGAGAGCTGTATTATCTCCGGCGACGAGAACTTAATAGAACGCGCTCTTTTTAATTTAATAAACAACAGCGTAACCCACAATCCGGACGGCTGTAATATAAAAGTAACGGAGAGCTTAGACGGCGGGCGCGGCGTATGCCGTTTGATCATAAGAGACGACGGGAAGGGCGTCGGCGAAGAAGTTTTAAGCAAGATAGAATATATCCCCAAATCGTCTCACGGACTCGGTCTGCCTATGGCGTATAAGATAATAAACGTCCACGGCGGAACTTTTAACGCCGAAAACAGAGACGGGTTTTATGTAGAGATCGAACTTCCGGCGGAAGACTGACGTAAAATATATAATTTTAATGAAAATAATATCTAAACGGCGTATAACTGACGATCTCAGTCAGCGCGCCGTTTTTTGTCATAGTCCTTTTAACATATTCGCAAATTTACGGCATATATATTATAAAAAAGCCCGTCCAATTTGGAACGGCTTGACATACAAAATACTTATAAGAAAGGGAAACGACGGTTTAACGTCGGGTGAACGCTTAAATGAAAAGAAAGGCGCCGTTCGGCTCATTCAAATCAAACAAACCAATAAAAGAGACCGCCGGCGGCGGTTTCAAAAAGATCGTGTTCGGCGTAGGTATAATAGTTATTTTGACAATTATGATCCCTCTGCTGTACGTACCGCTTAATAATTATCTTATAAAAAATGAACTGCCGGTCAAAAGCGAGTCGTGGAATATAAAACTATACGACCCGGAAAGCAATACGATCTCTGAAATGACCTTCGAGGACTACGTCTGTGGGATCGTCGCGGCCGAGATGTCGCCGGCGAGCGAAAATGAAGCTCTAAAAGCTCAAGCCGTCGCGTCGAGAAGTTATATTCTAAATAAGCTGCAGAGCGGCAGGATAGGAGCCAAAGCGGTCCATAAGGGAGCGGACTTTTGCACCGATCCAAATCACTGCGCGGCGTACGTAAGTATAGATTCGGTAAAATCCGGATGGGAAGAGAACGCCGACGAATACGTAAATAAAATTTTATCGGCCGTGAACGAGACGAACGGCGAATATTTAAAGTACGGGAACTCGGTCGCGGCGGCGTATACATTTGAGCTGTGCGGCGGCAGGACCGAAAACGCAAAAGAAATATGGGGAAAATCCGAACCGTATTTAATTTCTGTAGACAGCCCCGAAGATCTGGGTTCGCCCGGACTTGAAAGTATTTTAGAGTTCAGCAGAAACGAATTTTATGAAAAGCTAAAAAGTAAAAACGATAATATTAAATTGATCGAACCTGTCGAGTCGATGATCGAGGAGACTCAGCTCAGCGATGGCGGCTCGGTTCTCAGGATCAAGATCGGCGGGAAATGGTTTAAAGGTTCGGACATCTGCGAGCTGTTCAACCTACCGAGCCGGAACTTCACGATATCCTCAAACGGCGAAAATATCAAATTTACGGTAAAGGGAAAGGGCCACGGCGTCGGGATGAGCAAGTACGGCGCGGACGCGATGGCGAAACAGGGCTATAATTATATCGCGATATTAAACAGATATTATCCTGGTACGGAGTTTGTTAATTTATACGAAGAGCTAAATTGATTCTTAGACGGATCGTTTTAACTCTAAACTCCAAAACCATATAAATATCTAAAAATTCTGAAAGCTCAGGATGGTTATTGTAAAAAATTATTAAAAAGTTCTTTACTACTGCACAAAACTATGTTAAAATAGCCGAAAAGGGGGTTAACCTATGAGCAACTTGGTTATAACAATAGGAAGACAATTTGGTTCAGGAGGCAGAAAGATAGCTAAAAAGGTTGCGGAAACGCTCGGCATCGATTTTTACGATAAAGAGCTTATAGCTTTAGCCGCTAAAGAAAGCGGTCTGTCCGAACACCTCTTCGACGGTATGGACGAGAAGCCGACCAACAGTATTCTATATTCGTTGGTGATGGGTATCCAATCCGGACGCGGAGCGTATCACAGATACGGCGATCTGCTGAACTCCGACGCAATTTTCAGGATCCAATCGCAGGTGATCCAAAATCTGGTAGACGAAAAGCCGTGCGTTATCGTCGGTCGCTGCGCGGACTACGTTCTTCGCGAGAACCCGAACGCCGTAAACGTCTTTATCCACGCTAAAGAGGATTTTAAGCTAAAGCGGGTAATGGATATTTACAAGAAGACTGAAAAGGACGCGCTCGATACAATGGTCAAAACCGATAAGCGAAGAAGCAATTACTACAATTTCTACACCAATCAGGTATGGGGCGACGTCACAAACTACCATATAGCGTTAGACAGCGGCAGTATAGGTATAGAAAATTCTGCGCGGCTGATTGTCGACTTTGTAAAAATGAAGCGGGGCGAATAATCTAATATTTATTCGCGCTAAAATTCGCATGGTTAAATTATAAATAAGCGGGCTGAGGAAAGTTTAACGGTTTTCCAAAGTCCGCGTTGTTTTGGCTGATTTTATATTTAACTTTCGTCGGCAAACAGCGAGAGCTTTGCATACAGATCCTCCCAAATAAATCGGTGATCTATATCTTTATACACTCTGAGCCTCATCAAACGCTTTTCAACCGCCCTAATAATACATCAAAAATTTTGCACAGTCAATCATCGATTTTTGCAGGCAATTAACAACTTTTGCCCAAAATCGAACATACGCTCTTGAATTATTTTGTTTATTATGCTATAATTTATTTGTAAATTTTTCATATAGTATGATCGATAGATTCATCAATCTATTTAAACACAATAAGGGGTGGCGTACATGGCGGATTATAAAGCGTTTCAAACAAAATATAATTTTAGAGAAAGTCTTTCGTATTTAAAACTGCTGAGTAAGGAATATCCAAATATAGAGGCGGCGTCCGAGGAGATAATCAATCTTCACGCACTGCTCAATCTTCCTAAAGGCACCGAACATTTTATGAGCGATATCCACGGCGAATACGAATCTTTCACGCATATTTTAAAGAACGCCTCGGGAGTTATTAAGTCCAAGATCGACATGGTGTTCGGCAACACTTTATCGGAGGCTGAGAGAAAGTCGCTCGCGACCTTGATATATTATCCGGAAGAGAAACTGCACATAGTTAAACATGAGGTAGACGACCTAAACGACTGGTATTCGATAACCCTTCACAGGCTGATCGAGGTGTGCAAGGTCAGCGCGTCCAAATACACAAGATTCGCGGTAAGAAAAGCGCTGCCTAAAGGCTTTGACTACATAATCGACGAACTGCTTCACTCTCAAGATTACGAGATGGACAAAAACCAGTATTACAAGGAAATAATCAATACAATCATAAGTATAGACAGAGCGGACGCATTTATAATAGCTATGTCAAACCTGATCCAGCGCCTCTCGATAGCCCGTCTGCATATAATAGGCGATATTTTTGACAGAGGTCCCGGGGCGGCGATAATAATGGATACCCTGATGAATTATCACAGCGTCGATATACAGTGGGGAAATCACGACATTGAATGGCTGGGCGCTTCCTGCGGTTCAAGAGCGTGCATCGCAAACGTTCTGAGACTGAGTTCGAGATACGACAACATGGATACTATAGAGAGCTCGTACGGCATAAGCATACGCCCGCTTGCGACATTCGCAATGAAAGTATATGAAAACGATCCATGCGAGCTGTTTATACCTAAGCATATAGACGTCACAAAATACAGTAAACACGACGAAAGCCTGATGTCGAAAATACAAAAGGCGATAACCATCATGCAGTTTAAACTGGAGGGTCAAATCATAAAAGCCCATCCTGAGTATAACATGGAAAACAGACTGCTGCTCGATAAGATCGACTACGAACGAGGAACTATAAAGATCGGTGAAAAGGAATACGTTCTTAAAGATTCTTCTTTCCCGACCGTCGACCCCGAGGATCCTTATAAACTGACTCCGGAGGAAGACGAAGTTTTAGAGCGCTTAAGATACGCTTTTATGAACAGCGAACTGCTGCAAAAACATATGACGTTTTTGGTCGAACACGGCGGGATATATAACGTTCATAACTCGAACCTGATGTTCCACGGCTGTATTCCTATGACCAGAAACGGGAATTTCGCCACGGTCAATCTGTTCGGGAAGAATTTAAGAGGAAAAAAACTACTCGATTCCGCCGACAACCGCGTACGAAGCGGATTTTTCGCAAAACCGGGTTCCGCAGAGAGAAAAGAAGCCGAAGATTTTATGTGGTATCTCTGGTGCGGTTCAAAATCCCCGTTGTTCGGCAAGGATAAGATAACGACTTTTGAACAGTATTTTATCGACGATACGGATCTGCATGTCGAGGTAAAAAACCCGTACTACAAAAACGTTGAAAAACGAGACATATGTATAAAGATATTAAAAGAGTTTGACTTGGATCCGAAAGAATCGCATATAATAAACGGACATGTGCCGGTCGAGATCAAGAAAGGCCAAAGCCCTATAAAAGCCGGCGGCAAATTGCTGGTAATAGACGGCGGACTTTCTAAGGGCTATCAGCCGAAGACCGGCATCGCCGGGTACACTCTGCTTTTTAATTCGCACGGTCTGATCCTCGCGTCGCACGAGCCGTTTGAATCGCGAGCGAAAGCTATCGCCGAGGAGATCGATATACACTCTAAGATAGAAGTCCTCGAAAAAGCGGGACGGCGCAAAATGGTAGCAGATACCGATAAGGGTAAAGATCTGTTGGCAAAGATCAAAAATCTTGAAATACTGCTTTGCGCTTACCGCGAGGGAATAATAAAACAGAGAAAATAACTATTTGTATTACTTCCTTCTAATACACTAAGGGGCCCGTTCATTCGAGCCCCTTTACTATGTATTAACTTATATAAACGTTATATATCCAGCTATATTAGAATCATCTATGCTGCAATATAAAACCTATTCCCGAAAAGATCAAGAACGCCGCGATATTGACAACGACGACGCTCGCGCCGGTCGGCGTCGAAAATACATAGGACAGCAATAGCCCTGTAAAAAAGCACAGCACGGATACGATCGACGAGCTTATAGCGACCGTCCTGAACTTTTTGCATATCCGCATCGACGTAAGCGCCGGAAAAATTATCAGGCTGGAAATAAGCAGCGCGCCCATCATTCTCATGCCGAGGACTATGGTAACCGCGGTCAAAATAGCGATCAGCATGTTATACAGTCCCGCCTTGACTCCGGTCGCGGCCGCGAACGTCTCGTCGAAGGTGACCGCAAAAATTTTGTTATAGAATACGACGAAAAGGATCAACACCACTATCGAGAGTACAACGCTCAAGATCACGTCGTCGCCGTTCATAGCAAGGATACTGCCAAATAAATAATTATTTATATCCGTATTCATTCCGGTAGATATAGACGCGACAAGGATGCCTATAGCCAGCGCTCCGGTCGATATAATAGCGATCGCTGAATCGCCCTTGATCTTACTGTTCGAACTGATCCTAAGCAGCAGGAACGCCGCGGCTATAACTACCGGTATCGTAAACTCCATAGGCGCCCAGTTAAGCGCCGAGGCTACCGCAATAGCGCCGAATCCCACGTGCGAAAGCCCGTCGCCGATCATGGAATATCTTTTAAGCACAAGGCTCACGCCGAGCAGCGCCGCGCAGAGGGATACAAGAGTCCCGACAACTAGCGCCCGGATAATAAACGTATAGCTAAACATTGAACCAATAATCTCAAATATATCAAGCATGGCTGTGACCTCCGATAAATTCTTTTCCGACCTCGCTGTTTATGTAGTCCTTAGTCAATCCCGAAAACAGAACGTCTCTCTTGAGATGAAGTATCTTGTCAGAATACTTAATCGAACAGTGTACGTCGTGCGAAACCATAACTATCGTCACGCCATGATTTTTGTTCATATCCTCAATTATCTCGAAAAACTCTGTCGTAACAAGCGGATCGAGACCCGTAACCGGCTCGTCCAAAAACAATATCTTCTTTGCGGCGCACATAGCCCGGGCCAGCAAGACTCTTTGACGCTGACCGCCGGAGAGTTCTCTGAAACACTTATTCTTTATATCGCCTATTCCGAGCAACCGCATCTTTTGCTCAGCGGTCTCTCTATCCTTCTTAGAGTAAAATATTTTAAACGGATGCGAATTAAGACATCCGGAGAGAACTACTTCATAGACGGAAGCCGGAAAATCCTTCTGAACCTCGGTCTGCTGCGCTAAATATCCGATATCCGACTGGCTAAGCTCTCTCGAATATTCTATGCTCCCGCTCGTCGGCTGTTTTAGGTTAAGGAGAGCTCTTAAAAGCGTGCTCTTTCCGCTGCCGTTTTCGCCTACTATACTGTAATAATCGCCCTGATCAATCTCTATATCGATATTTCTTGCAACCGTTACGCCCTCGTAACTAAGTTCGACGTCCTTACAAGTTATAAGAGGTGTTCCCATTAGTTCAAAGCCTCCTTTAAATTCTCTAAATTATCGCGCATTAAGTCCAGATACGTAACTCCGTTGTTCATCTGTTCAGAGGTCAGATTATGGCAGGAATGAAGAAGCAGTTTTTTAGCTCCCGTCTCCTCCACTATGGCGTCCGCTATCTTCTGATTACTGAACTCTATATAGAACACGACCGGTATCGCTTCTTCCTTGACCCTGTCTATCAAATACGCGACCGTTTTAGCGCTTGGCTCAGACTCGGAACTGCACCCCGGAAAAGCCGCGCTGTATTTCAATCCGTATTCGTCCGCTAAATATCTGAACGGGAACCTGTCTCCAAACACTATGTAATCGCGCTTAGAACTTTCGATCGCTTTTCTGTACTCTTGATCCAGATCGCTGAGCAACGACAAATATATAGCCGTATTCATCTGATAATCGTCGATATTGTCGGGGTCTAATTCAATAACGGCGTTCGAAATCGCGTCTACTATCTGCATCGCGCGTCTCGGCGAGGTCCAGACATGCTCGTCGTATTCGTGAGCGTGTTCTGATTCGGTCTCGTGTTCGTGTTCGTCCGATTCGGATTGTTCGCGAGAGTTATCATCTCCGCTTTCTGAAGCGACGCCTTCCTTCTCTGAGTGTTCGTTCAGCTCGAGTAATCCCGCCTGCATACCCTCGACTATCTCTTCCTCCACCGCGTTATCCACTACGTCCAGCATTTTTATTATCCTTATATCTCGGTTGTTTTCAGATATCGAATCAAGGATCTCGTCGACCCACGTATCAGATTCGCCGCCGGTATATATAAAGATATCGCAGTCCATGATCTTGATTATATCGCTCGGCGAAGGCTCGTAGGAGTGACTCTCGGTCCCCGGTTTCAGCAACATCGATACGTCGGCGTTCCGCCCCGCTATATTTCTTGCAAAGTCGTACGGCGGGAATATCGTCGTCACTATTTGAAGTTTACCGTCGCCGCCGGACGAGACAGCGCCTTGAGGATCCGACGACGAACACGACGACATCAAAATAATACTGAGCGCGAGCGCCGCCAAAACCACGTATTTACTTTTAAACTTGTTTAAAATAAATTTAATATTGTCGAGCTTCAATACGAATTACTCCTTTATCCAATATATATTTAAACATATGTTCAAATATTGATATTTCCAATCCTCAAAAAAGGCAGGCGACTGAGCGCCCGCCTTTTATTAAATTATTTGTTTAATGTATCGCTTTACGTCAGCCGCAAAAGCCAACCTATAAACTAACGCGGCAGCCTGTTTTATCCGGCGTACTTGTCGTTCTTTTCGACGCTGTGCTCTACTTTCGGTTTAGCCTTCTTGGTTATGCAGTCTTCGGTAACAAGGACCTTGGTAATAGTTGGATCGGAAGGAACTTCATACATGATGTCCATCATGATCTCCTCTATTATCGTACGCAGTCCGCGCGCGCCCGTCTTACGCTCAAGCGCCTTTTTGGCTATAGCCGCGACGGCTTTATCCTCAAACTCAAGCTCCGCCCCGTCCATATGCAAAAGTTCTTTATACTGCTTCGTAAGAGCGTTTTTAGGTTCTTTTAATATCTTTATAAGCGCTTCTTCGCTGAGACTGTCGAGAGTCGTCACGATAGGAAGTCTTCCGACAAGCTCGGGTATAAGTCCGAATTTGACCAGATCCTCCGGGCTGACCTGCTTTAGGATCTCGCCGCGGTTTATATCCGCCTTGCTTCTCACTTCCGCACCGAATCCCATCATTTTCTCAGCAGTTCTCGCCTCGATTATCCCGTCGAGGCCCTCGAACGCGCCGCCGCATATAAATAGTATATCGGTCGTGTCTATCTGGATACACTCCTGATGCGGATGCTTTCTTCCGCCCTGGGGCGGCACTGAAGCTATAGTTCCCTCGAGTATTTTCAAAAGCGTTTGCTGTACGCCCTCGCCGCTTACGTCTCGCGTAATGGATACGTTCTCAGACTTTCTTGCGATCTTATCTATTTCGTCGATATAAACTATACCGCGCTCCGCAAGCTCGATATCGTTATCGGCGGCCTGGATCAGCTTAAGCAGGATATTTTCGACGTCCTCGCCTACGTAGCCCGCTTCGGTCAGAGACGTAGCGTCGGCTATTACAAACGGAACGTTTAACTTTTTGGCAAGCGTCTGAGCAAGATAAGTTTTACCCGAACCTGTCGGTCCCAGCATTAGGATATTGCTCTTTTGCAGCTCTACGTCGTTGTTATACTGTCTGCTGTTGATGCGTTTATAGTGATTATATATAGCCACGGACAGTATCTTTTTCGCATCTTCCTGTCCGACGATATATTCGTCCAGAAAAGCGTGGATCTCTTTCGGCGTAGGAAGTTCCTCAGGCTCTAGCTGCCGTCTTTTTCTTTTAGATTTGTCGCCTAATCTGTTATACCTGTGAAGATCGCTGATGAGTTCATGACAAAGCTCGATACACTGATCGCATATATACACGTTTGGACCTTCGATCAAACGCGCGACCTCGCCTTCGCCTTTGCCGCAGAATGAACACACGCATTCGTTATGATCGTCATGTCTGTTTGGCATTATAATCCTCCAATTTCTAATTAAATAACAGTATGCGGGCGTTTTAACTATTCCAAACTCACGCCGGCATACGCTTAAAACAACCCGCTTTAAGCGCTTTAAAGCTTTAATCGTTAACGATTTTTAATTATGTCGTCGATCAAACCGTATTCCAAAGCCTCTTCCGCGCTCATAAAGTTGTCGCGCTCGGTATCGGCCTTGATCACGTCTAACGGCTTGCCCGTGTTTTCGCTCAATATCTTGTTGAGGTTATCTTTGATCTTAAGCATTCTCTCAACATGTATCTTCATATCGGTCGTCTGACCCTGCGTCCCGCCCAGCGGCTGATGTATCATGATCTCGCTGTTGGGAAGCGCGAACCTCTTGCCCTTAGCTCCCGACGAGAGCAGGAACGCGCCCATCGAAGCCGCCATACCTACGCAGATCGTCGATACGTCGGCCTTGGTGAACTGCATAGTATCGTATATAGCCATGCCGGCCGTCACAGAACCGCCGGGGCTGTTGATGTACAGGTTTATATCTCTGTCCGGGTCCTCGCTGTCCAGGAACAATAGCTGAGCTACGACCAAACTTGCGGTCGTATCGTTTACTTCGTCCGATAAAAATATTATTCTGTCCTTTAAAAGACGGGAGAATATATCGTAAGATCTCTCGCCGTGTCCCGTCTGTTCTATAACGTATGGAACAAGACTGCTTCTGAAATTATCCATTTCGCTTTCCTCCTAAACAATAATTATCGCCCGCTCGGCGACTCTTTTTAAATTAACAAAAACATATTTCCAAATATGTTCAATAATGACATAATAAGGTTGACCCGGAATATTGTTCCCGTTTCAACCTTAAAATATACTTTAACTTATTTTATGTTGGCGTTATTTACCAAGAACTCGATAGCCTTCTGCGCCTTAAGTCTCTCTTTTATACTGTCAACGCTAATGTATTTTTTAACGTCTTCGGGCTTCATACCGTTTTCTTCGCAAATTCTGTTATATTCGTTCTCAACGTCCTCGTCGGTGATCTCGAAGTTCTCAACGTCCGCGACCTTTTCAAGCACAAGAGTAGTCTTAACGCTCTTTTCCGCCTCGGGCTTATACTGCTCTCTTACGGCGTCCATCGTCTGACCGGTAAACTGCATATACTGCTCCAAAGTGATGCCCTGATATCTGAGTTGCATATCCATATCTCTGATCATTGTGTCAATCTGAGAATTGATCATAGCTTCGGGGATGTCTATCTGCGTATTTGCGCATACCGCGTCTACAACGCTATGCTCGTTTTCGTTCTTCTCTCTCTCTTCATTTGCGGCTGTAAGCTTTTCTCTCGTATCCTTTTTAAATTCATCCAACGTTTCGAACTCGCTTACGTCCTGCACAAACTCGTCATCAAGCTCAGGAAGCTCTTTAAACTTGATCGAATTGATCTTAACTTTGAAAACGGCGTCCTTACCCTTAAGCTCCTCGGCGTGATACTCCTCGGGGAACTTAACGTTTATCTCAAACTCCTCGCCCGCGTTTCTACCGACCAACTGATCTTCGAAACCGGGTATAAACTGTCCCGAACCGATCGTCAGATCGAAACCTTCGCCTTTTCCGCCTTCAAAAGCAACTCCGTCTACAAAGCCTTCATAATCGATGTTTGCAATATCGTCGGCCTGAACGGGTCTGTCCTCGACCGGTACGAGTCTTGAGTTTCTCTCTCTGAGCTTTTCTATCTCGGCGTCAACGTCGTCGTCGGTGACCGCATAGTGCGCGCCCTCTACTTCTACGCCTTTATATTCGCCCAGCTCAAACTCCGGCTTTACAGTTACTTTAGCGGTAAAAACTATGTCCGATCCCGCTTTTATCTCGCCCTTAACGTCGACTTCAGGTCTGTCTACGGGATATAAGTTATTTTCTTCTACTGCTTTATCATATGCGTCCGGAAGCGCAATGTTTATAGCGTCCTCATAAAATACTTCCTTGCCGTAATATCTCTCTATTATCGCGCGGGGAGCTTTACCCTTTCTAAAGCCTTGGATCGTGATCTTTCCAACGTTCTTTTTATACGCTTTCTGTATCGCGTCCTCAAACTGATCCGCTGTGACCACGAATTCAAAACTAACTACGTTATTCTCCAATTTCTCTACGTTACTCATTTGTTTAATACCTCGCTCCGTTAGTGTTTTAGCTTATTCTTTCTCTTAGCGCCCAGAGCGCCGCAGGCGTTATCGCCATTTAGAATCCATATAGTTCTATATTATAACATAAAAAATCCAATTGGCAAGCCTTTTTTTCAAATTTCTAACAAGTTTATAAACCGAAACGTAAAATGCTGAAATATTTAGGCATTGCGCCGCGCTGTTTCATCAGCGCGGCACTATCTCTATCTTGTTTATAACGATCTTTCTATCCTGTTTATAACGACCGCCGTTTCAGCTCTGGTTATGTAAGCCTTAGGCTTGAAAGTATTATCCGGATTGCCTATGAAATATCCGAGGCTTTGCGAACGAGCAATGTTTTCTCTAAATTTGCTATCCGATATGTCGGTAAACGAACTGTCAGCGTCGCCGCCGCTATTATCAAAGGTAAGCAAATACGCAGCCGTTTCGCGTAGAATCGGCTCTGAAGCGGTAAGAGCGTTTCCAAATACAAATTCAGTCTGCTCCGAGGTCATTTTGTTTATGATATTCTTGATATAATTTTCGCTCCAGTCGGACGAATCTATTGAAATATTCAATTCGCGCCGCTCTTTTGGCTCTCCGCTCGGATCGAGCCTTGTAAGTATCGTCATAAACTCCTCTACGCTGACGCTTTCCTCAGGTCTGAACGTATTATCTTCGTAGCCCTTGATCATACCGGTCTCGGCCGCCTTTTTTATCTCTTCCTCCGCCCAATGCCCGGATATATCGGTAAATTCCGCTCCTTCCGTCGCAAAGCTGTCAACTGTAAATTCAGACGTTAAGGTCCGCCCTTCGGCGTCTTTGACCGTTACGGACGATTCTCCGGCGGTCTCGGTCCTAAAACTGCCGTCCGAAAGCTTTGATATATTCTCTCCCGCTTCGTCTATCTCAAACTCAGCGGCGCTGATCTCTCCGTTTTCATCTTTGACCATAAAATAGTCCGACACGTCTATCTCCGTATCCGCGTCTATTACATACGGCATATATGAAACGATCTCGCCGGTTACGGCCTCTTCGATATCAGATCCGCTGTTGTTATTGCCGGTCGCGGGCTGGAACCCGGTCGAGGAACCGGGTATATAACTGCCCGGATTCCTTTTCCATACGGCGTAGAGGATCATGTCCGAATCTATGGTAGAACTTGCGTCAAAATTCGGTTCTTCGGCGTCGGGCGAATCCGCCCAGCCCAAAAATTCGCATCCGCCTCTCGCCGGGGTCATAAATCTACCGACAAACTCTTCCATATCTTCGCATTCATACATATGGTAGCACGTCCAGCCTTCTCTCCTTCCGCCGTTACTGTCAAGCAAGATAATATGCCTTGCCTGAACCGCTCCGGTCACGTTCGAGGCCATCGGCTCGCCCACGGTCGGATATTCCGGGGTAAACACGCAGTATAAATATTTACCGACGTCCTGCGCCGTAGGCGTATAATATTTAAGAGTAGCTCCTAAAATAGGCTCGCCGCCAAAGTTCTCCGGCGCGTCGTTTCTATACCACTGAACGAGACAATTTACGCCCGCCGGGATAGGCTCGGCGCTTATCCTCTCGGTTCTTATCGGTTCAATATCCTCCGTTGTCGCTCCCGTAATCTCGCAAGTCTCGGCAACCGCCTCGGTAGGCTCGGACGTTAAGTATAATAGTTCTTCTTCCGACTTATAGCTCATGGTCGAGACGTATATGTATTTGCCTATATCCTGCTCCCGAACGGTGTAATAGGTCAAATTCGCCCCCGCTATCGGCTCTCCTCCTGTATTATCATCAACGTCGTTTACATACCATTGATATTCCGTGTGATCGTACTCTCCAACTCTTAACGTCGCGCCGCGCGCCGCGGCGCCGGTTATCTCGATCTCTCTTGGCAGTCTCGTAGCCGCGATAGTTCCTCCGCCTAAACTCTCGTCTTCGCTGACCGGATAAGCGGTAACGTTGGAGGTAACGACGCCGGTATATCCTTCTTTCCCGCCGACAGTGTAATATAAGTAAAATCCAAAATCGTCCTCGGTAGGAATATACTCTAACGAAACTGCTCCGTCTATCGGCGTTCCACCTTCATTGGATTGGATAGAGTTTTTGTACCATTGGATCTCTAACACACTCTCGTCTTCGATCATATTGGAGAAAAACCCATGCGGATAATATTTTGAATACTCCCTCAGCTCGGATCCCTTTCTGAATATCCAGGCCGTCGCCGGAACGTCTATACACGGATAAGGATCCTGCTCTTCCCCAAGGAAGATCGCGGCTCCGCCCAGCTCTGCTGTCGCGTCTATCCGCGAGGTAGGCATGGTCAATACGTCTTCGCTTTCCTTAAGACCGCTGAGTACGCAGTATATATACCCGCCCTCATCTTCGGCGGTTATTGTGTAATGCTTATCGGTCGCGCCCTCGATAGCGTTCCCGCCCGAGCTGCTCTCCGAATCGTTTCTATACCATTGATACTTTATATCGCGCAGCCGCGATGCGTCTTTAAGACTAAATCTATCATACGCGTATGGATCGACGTGGATCGTCTCGCCGACTATAGGCGCCGAGTTACTTAAAATAGCAAACGCAATGTCTATATAACTGTTATTGGCGAAAATATATGTTTGGCTTGTAAGAATCGCAGCCGCTATTAATAGTAAAGTTAATATTCTTTTCATATAAATCCTCCTTTAAATATAAATTTCATCATTTGCTTTTATATTAATCCCAATCGCTATATTCTTCGTCGCCGTATGAGTCTGAGACCCATTCAATCTCTTCCTTCCCCGCTAAAATATCAAAAACTCTGTCTCTGGTCTCAAAACTGTCAAAAATTATATGCGCG
>CAJFTO010000033.1 GCA_904419955.1 Candidatus Roslinia caecavium
ATTCATTGTTTATTCCTCCTTTTTTGAACTTGCTTCACATTATTTTAACATACATTTTACATTAGTAACCTTAAAATCAACTTAAACCGCTCGGTAAAAGTCTTGCCGCCCGCTCGAATCTTAGCCCGGTCGCGCTTTTGACCTCGGAACTGACCCATCCGATCGAAACGCGGATATCTCAGGTTGCAAAATCCCGCCGTATGTGATATAATTTTTTAAATAATCTCAGAAATCAAGAGGTACTTAATTATGCATAAGGAATTTTTAATGGGCAACGAAGCGATAGCCCTCGGCGCGATAGCCGCCGGAGTCAACGCAGTCGCCGGGTATCCCGGCACTCCGTCCACGGAGACGCTCGAAACCGTCGCGAAACGGAGCGGCGGGAGCGTATATATCGAATGGTCTGTAAACGAAAAGGCGGCTATGGAACTCGCCGCCGGCGCCGCGTATTCGGGAGCGAGAGTTTTGGTAACCATGAAGCAGGTCGGTCTAAACGTCGCGTCCGATCCGCTTATGAGCCTTGAATATATAGGCGTAAAGGGCGGCATGGTCGTTTTGGTCGCGGACGATCCCGGACCTATATCCTCCCAGACCGAACAGGACACCCGTCATTTTGCGAGTTTCTCAAAACTCCCCTGTTTCGATCCGTCGTCGGCGCAGGAAGCCTACGAGATGATCGGCGAGGCCTTCGAGTATTCCGAAAAATACGGAACTCCGGTGTTCTTAAGACCTACCACAAGGGTCTGTCACGGCTACGCCTCGATCGAGGTCAAGGACGAAGACGAATATACCGTCCACAAGCCGGACGGGTTTGTAAAGGACTCTTCAAGATGGGTCATATTCCCCCGGCTGTCGTATAACAACCATATAAAGATAGAAGAACGAAACGCCGCGCTCGGCGACGACTTTTCCGATTACAAGAGAAACGCCGTATTCCCGCCGGCAGAGGGGAACAAGGGCGTGAGGAAAGGCATAGCCGCTCACGGGATCAGCTTTACATACGCGATGGAGACTCTTAAACAGAATAGCATGGTAAAATTATTCAAGGTCTCGACGCCGTTCCCCTTCCCCGAAAAGAAGGCGCTCGAATTTTTAGAGGGTCTGGACGAAGTTTTGTGTATTGAAGAACTCGACCCGGTCATAGAGCGGGAACTTACATATATTTGCGGAAAGTATCGTTTAGACGTTAAGATATACGGCAAGCTGACCCACCATCTCCAGACCGCGGGAGAGAATACCCGCGACGGCGTAAAAGCCGCGATATGCGACTTTATGGGCTGGGAGAACGAACAGGGCGAGCGTTTGGCGCCTCCGCCCGAACTTCCCGTAAGGCCGCCGGTCCTATGCGCCGGGTGTCCGCACCGCGCCTCTTTCTACGCGGTCAAGATCGCGATGAAGGGCAGAAAGAGCGTTTTCTGCGGGGATATAGGCTGTTACACCCTCGGCAACGCCATGCCGCTCGATATGGTGGATACCTGTCTTTGTATGGGCGCGGGGGTAAATATCGCGCAGGGGATCGGGAAGATAGAACCCGATACGACCTGCTTTGCGTTCGTCGGCGATTCCACATTCTTCGCCTCGGCTATGACCGGGGTCGTGAACGCCGTATATAATCAGGCGGAGATGATCCTTGTCGTTTTGGATAACTCCACCACCGCGATGACCGGACATCAGCCGCACCCCGGCACGGGACGGACTATGATGGGCGACGTTGTCGAAAAGGTCAGTATTGAAAATATCCTAAGGGGGATCGGTCTTTCTTTCGTCGAAACCGTAGACCCGCTCGATCTGGATAAGGCCGCGGACTGCGTAAGGCGGGCGGCGGACGAGAAGGGCGTAAAGGCTATTATATTTAAATCGCCCTGCGTCGCGATAACCAAACCGGATAAGAGTATGGAGATAGACCAGGACGTATGCGTAAACTGCAAGAGATGCATAACCCAGCTCGGCTGTCCCGCGATCTCGGCCGCGGACGGGAAGGTCGTTATCGATCCGGCTCAGTGCGTAGGCTGCGCGCTCTGCGCTAAGGTATGTCCTACGGGCGCGATCAAAGGGGGGAATATAAATGGATAACAAGAATATATTACTGTGCGGCGTAGGCGGTCAGGGGACCGTTCTCGCCTCCAAACTCCTGGCCGCGGCGGCCATGGCGAAGGATATCCCGGTCATGAGCGCCGAGACGATAGGCATGGCGCAGCGCGGCGGCTCCGTTTTCAGCCATTTGAGGATGGGCGGCGAGCTGTATTCGCCTATGATAGCTAAAAATTCCGCCGACATAATAATCGGCTTCGAGCCCGCCGAGACGGTCCGTATGCTTCCGTATTTGAAGAAGGACGGATATGCGGTTACGAGCTCTAAGCCCATAGTCCCGGCGACGTCTTCGCTCAAGGGCTCGACGTATAACGGCGCGGAGATGACCGATTATCTGAGAGAACAGGTAAAAAATCTGATAGTAGTTGACGCGGAGAGCGCGTGCCGCGAGATAGGCTCCGCTAAGGTATTGAATATGGTTTTGCTCGGCGCGGCGATACGGACCGGCGTCTTGGACTTGACCGAGGACGATATAAAGCGGGCGGTGGAGACTATGGTAAATCCAAAATTCCGCGAGCTGAACTTTAAGGCTTTGGATTATGTAAAATAATGCGCTTAAATAATGCGCTTAAATAATACGTTGTAAATATAATTCGATCCGCGAATATGTAAAGCCGCGCGGGTTTGGGATATAACGTCGGCGATAGCCGAATATAAAGAGAATATAACGGCGGCGGAATATAAATAAAATAGAAAGGTTGGGATAACATTGAAACTGACTGAGCTCCAATTAGAGCAGATAAACAATCAGATAAGCGCTTTGATCTCGGCTAACAGCTTCTACGGAAAGAAGCTGGAGGAATACGGAGTTCGGGAAGTTCGCTCGCAGGAGGAGTTTGAGAAGCTCCCGTTTTCGGAGAAGAGCGATCTTCGCGACGCGTATCCGCTCGGGCTCATGACGGCGCCCGAGGAGAAGATAGTCAGGATCCATTCGTCTTCGGGCACGACCGGTCTGCCGGTCATAATTCCCTACACCCAAAAAGACGTGGAAGACTGGGGGCTGATGTTCAAACGCTGTTATGAAACGGCGGGGATCACGAACAAGGACAGGATACAGATAACCCCGGGCTACGGGCTTTGGACGGCGGGGATCGGGTTTCAGTACGGCGCGGAGGCGCTCGGCGCGATGACGATACCGATGGGCCCCGGCAACACCGACAAGCAGCTTCAGATGATGATGGACATGAAGACGACCGTCTTAGGCTCCACCTCTTCTTACGCGCTCCTGCTGGCCGAGGAGATAGCCAAACGCGGGATAGCGGATAAGATATGTCTTAAAAAGGGCGTTATCGGCTCCGAACGCTGGGGCGATAAAATGCGCAAACGCATCTCTACCGAGCTTGGCATAGAGCTCTACGACATATACGGGCTCACCGAGATATACGGACCCGGTATCGCTATCACCTGTAAGCACGACTGCGGCATGCACTACTGGGACGACTATATATACATAGAAATAATCGATCCGGTAACCGGGGAGAACCTGCCCGACGGCGAGCTGGGCGAGATAGTTATAACCACGCTCGTAAAAGAGGGCGCGCCGCTGATCAGATACCGCACTCACGACCTGTCGAGGATAATCCCGGGCGAGTGCGAATGCGGGAGCAAGTTCCCGAGGATCGACACGATCATGGGCAGAACTGACGACATGATGAAGATAAAGGGCGTAAACGTATTCCCGAGCCAGATCGAGGAGGCGCTGCGCGAGTTCCCCGAGCTCTCGAGCGAATATCAGATCCGCATCTCCCACCTCGAGGGCAAGGACACGATGCGCATATACGTCGAGACGAACGGCACGGTCGATTTCTTAGACCTCGCCAAACGGATCGCCGCAAGGATCAAAAGCCGGATCGGATTCACTCCGCTCGTCAAGGTGGTCGAGCTTGGCGTCCTGCCGAGAAGCGAGAAAAAGACAAAGCGCGTGATCGACGAGCGATACTAACGCAGAGGTTAGGGATCGGGGATTAGCGATTAGGAGCGTAAAGGGCTACTGTAACGTGGAAACGGCGGCTTAAGCGCGATAGGAAAACAAAACGTCCACAACTTCCGCCGATTATTTTGCTTGACGGCGGAGAGAATTTGATGTATAATAAAAGCAGAAAAGAGGAGAACCGTTAAACGGTTAGCCAAAAGACAAGTTAAAGATGTAGCCGCCTTTTGGGATGATGGGCGGCTACATTGCTTTTATGGTGAAAACCACAAGAAATATTACCACGAGTATAAACACTCGAAAGAATAATTTCATCAGCAATCACCTCCTTATGTAACATAATGGAGATGAACACCCCCTTTCGTTATAAAATGGGGATGGCTAACCGTCCTTCAATTACCTCTTTTCTGCTAAAAATAATTATATATCATTCGACGTCATCCGTCAATTTACAATTCTTTTACAAAGTATCCACTTCCGCATGCGTTTCCGTCAGGCGCTTTATAAACAACTTTCGCCCCTTATTAGCTAATCGCCGATCGACGCCGCGCGGTAAATCTACGCGCCGCTATTCGTTTATATGAGTCAGTCCCTGGTCGAAGATCGTCTTGACGTGATCGTCGGCGAGCGAATAGTACACGACCTTGCCTTCCTTTCTGAATTTGACAAGCCGCGCCTGCTTGAGTGCCCTGAGCTGGTGCGAGACCGCCGACTGGGTGACGCCGAGCAGCGCCGCCATATCGCAAACGCACATCTCGTTCGTAAACAGCGCGCACAGGATCTTTACCCTCGTGGCGTCTCCGAATATCTTAAAAAGTTCCGCCAGGTCGTACAGCGTCTCGTCGTCCGGCATCTCCGCCTTGGCGCGTTCGATCCTGTCCCGGTGTATCGTGTTGTCGCCGCATATTTCGTTATTGTTTTTATCTATCAATATTATCGCCCGCCTCTTAAAAATAGTTTGTCTTAGAATATTTGTCTTAGAATATTTGTAATGATATATCTGTTTCTTAAATTTGTCAACAGCTCAAATTTTAAGCGCTGATTAATTTTAAGCGCTGATAAAAAAGAAAAGACCGCCCGAAACGGACGGTCGCATGCGCCTCGATTTAATTAAATATAGTGAACGGCGTTTTCTTCGTCTACCATATCCTTATCGATCTTATACTTAGCGGCTCTTCTCTGTTCAAAGAACTTGACCGCTACCTGACCGAACAGCGCGTAGGACAATACGTCCTCATCCTGCTCGATCCACTCGGCGCACTCTTTCTTGAGCTTCTTCAGCTCCGGCTTGATCAGATCCGCGGGTCTGCAGGTTATAGCCTTCTCGGAGCCGATTATCTTCTTTCTGAAATTCTCGTCGATCGGGACGGGCGTCTTGCCGTATTCGCCCTTGCATATACCCTTCGTCTCTTTGGATACCATCTTGTATCTCTCGCCCATCAGCACGTTGAGCACGGCCTGCGTTCCCACGATCTGGCTCGTAGGCGTAACGAGCGGAGGATATCCTAAGTCCTTGCGCACCTCGGGGATCTCCTTGAGGACCTCGTCGAACTTATCCTCCTTGCCCTGCTGTTTAAGCTGGGATACCAGGTTTGAAAGCATACCGCCCGGGACCTGATACTTGAGCGTGTTTATATCCACGCCTAAGACCTTCGTGCTCATCAGACCGCTCTCTAAATATTTCTCTCTGAGCGGCTTGAAGTATTCCGATATTTCTGTGAGCAGGTTAAGGTCTAACCCCGTGTCGTACTTCGTACCCTGAAGCGTCGCAACGAGCGGCTCCGTCGGCGGCTGAGACGTTCCGAGCGCCATAGGCGAGAGCGCGCAGTCCACGACGTCCACGCCCGCCTCTATCGCTTTGAGGTAGGTCATCGACGCGACGCCGCTGGTGTAGTGGGTGTGGAGCTGGATCGGAACTTTTACGGCTTTTTTCATAGCCTTTACAAGCTCGTAAGCGTTGTACGGCGTGAGCAGTCCCGCCATATCCTTTATACAAATAGAATCGGCGCCGCAGTTTTCGTATTCCTTTGCAAGTTTTACGAAGTATTCGTTGTTATGCACCGGGCTTATCGTGTAAGATATCGCCGCCTGAACGTGTCCGCCCTCTTTCTTGGTCGCATTTATCGCGGTCTGGAGGTTGCGCACGTCGTTGAGCGCGTCGAATATTCTTATTATATCTATACCGTTGGCTATCGATTTCTGCACGAAGTACTCTACCACGTCGTCGGCGTAATGTCTGTATCCGAGAACGTTCTGGCCTCTAAAGAGCATTTGCAGCTTTGAATTCGGAGCGGCCTTTCTTATCTTTCTCAGCCTGTCCCAGGGATCCTCGTTCAAGAATCTCAGGCATGCGTCGAACGTCGCTCCGCCCCAGACCTCGAGCGAATGATAGCCGACTTTATCCATCAAAGGCAGCGCGGGGAGCATCTCTTCGGTCGTCATTCTGGTCGCGATCAACGACTGATGAGCGTCTCTGCATATGGTTTCTGTAATTCCAACTTTTGCCATTAAATTATTCCTCCTATCTTCATTTGGGAACCCCGATATAACTGTTCAGGCTCCCATTTGAATAATCAAACATACAGTATATACTAATCGATATACGGATCGATCCCGCATTATGCAAACATCGACAAGAATACTCCGGCCGCGACGGCAGAGCCAATAACGCCTGCGACGTTAGGTCCCATAGCGTGCATGAGCAGGAAGTTCGACGGGTTTTCTTTCTGACCCACAACCTGCGATACTCTGGCCGCCATCGGAACCGCCGAGACCCCGGCCGAACCTATCAGCGGATTTACCTTGCCGCCCGTGAGCTTGCACATTATCTTTCCGAACAATACGCCGCCCGCGGTGCTGAAGCAGAACGCCACCAGACCGAGCGCGACTATACCCAGCGTCTCGGCGGTCAGGAAGGTGCTCGCCTTTGCGGTAGCTCCGACCGTGAGGCCTAAGAATATAGTTATTACGTTCATAAGTCCGTTCTGCGCCGTCTTGGACAATCTGTCGATCACTCCGCACTCTCTCGCGAGATTACCGAGCATGAGCATACCTACCAGCGAAACTGCGTCCGGAACTATGAGCGCGACGATTATCGTAACAAGTATAGGGAAGATTATCCTTTCCGTCTTGCTTACCGGTCTGAGCTGCTCCATAACTATCTGGCGTTCCTTCTTAGTGGTGAGCGCCTTCATTATAGGCGGCTGGATAACCGGGATCAGCGCCATGTACGAATACGCCGCGATTGCGATCGCCGGAAGCAGATGCGGAGCGAGCGTCTTGGTTACGTATATAGCCGTAGGTCCGTCCGCGCCGCCGATTATACCTATCGAAGAAGCCTCGTTAACGCCGAAATTGATGCTCGGTATCAACGCTCCCAAAGCCAAAGCTCCCAAGAACGTGATGAACACGCCGAGCTGCGCCGCCGCGCCCAAGAGAATGCTCTTAGGATTGGCGATCAGCGGACCGAAGTCGGTCATACAACCTATGCCGAGGAATATCAGCGGCGGGTATATACCGAGCTTAACGCCCAAATACAGCATATCCAAAAGTCCGCCCTTAGAGAATATCATCTGCATATCAAGGTTTCCGTCAACCAAATATTCCGGGTCGGTGAAAAACTCCGGATGCATCATTATAGCCCCGGAATTTGCGAACATCGGAAGGTTAGACAGCAGCATACCGAAAGCTATCGGCAGCAATAAAAGCGGCTCGAACTGCTTGACTATCGCCAAATACAGCAAAACGCAAGCTATAACTATCATCAGAGGCGTGCCTATTACCAAAAGAAAGTTTTCGCCGCTTTGCAGCGCCGTCTTCATCCCGTCAATAAGCGCCGCTACGCCTGTGCTATTTAAAAAATCTATAAAACCGTTCAAAATATCACCCCTTCTGTTAATTTAAATCTACGCGTTTTCACAAATTAACCGAGTGATACCAAAGCGTCGCCCGTGTTTACCGATACCCCGTTGCTCGTGTTGACCGCGACGACCTTGCCGTCCTGCGGAGCCATTATCTCGTTCTCCATCTTCATAGCTTCGAGTATTACCAGCACGTCGCCTTTCTTGACCATATCGCCCGCGTTTACCTTTATCGAAACGATCGTGCCCGGCATAGGCGCCTTAACGACCGTGGATCCAGCCGGGGGCGCCGCTTTAGACGCGGGTTTTGCCGCCGCCGGAGCCGGAGCCGCCGGTTTCGGAGCCGGAGCCGCCGACTTGGGAGCCGATACCGGAGCGGACGCTCCGCCTACTTCTTCTACTTCTACTTCGTATTTTTTTCCGTTAACGCTTATATTAAACTTTCTCATTTTTCTTTGCCCTCCTTAAAATCTTGAATCGATAACGTCCCTAAGTCCGGCCTTGTTCCAGCTCGGCGACGTATTTTCTATTCTTCTGAATGATTTGACCTTTAAATTATATGTCGAGGTATTCATGCACGCGGCGACCGCGGCCGTAAGTACGGCGACCAGCTCTTCCTCGTCCATATCGTCTGCGGCCGTCTCTTTGACCTGCGCGCTCGCCGGTCGGGAAGCCGCCGCCGGCTTGTTATCAGCCGCGTCGTCCGCCGGTTTCTTATAAAACACCCATTTCATAGCCATCATGAAAAGCATTATGACGACCAGCACCGCGAACACGATTATAAGGCCGATAACGGTGACCTGAATACCTTCTCCAAGCGCCTGCGCTAAACCCATAAAGTTCTCCCCTTTCCGTTAGTTCGGGATATTCCCGTAAGTTTTGGACTTTACAAACATCTGCGGCCTTGCCAAGTAGCCCCGGCCTTGCCCAATAGCTCCGGACTCTCCGGTAGCTCCGGCCTTGCCGGTTAGAGCGGGATATTCCCGTGTTTCTTGCTCGGTCTCGACTCGCGCTTGCTCATAAGCATCTCGAGTGCGCTGATAAGCCTCGGTCTTGTCGAGTCCGGCTCGATTATATCGTCCACATAACCTCTCGCGGCCGCCACATACGGATTTGCGAACTTGTCGGTGTACTCCTGTATCTTCTCCTGTCTTGCGGCTATCGGATCTTCGGCGTTCTTTATATCCTTCTTGAATATTATGTTAGCCGCTCCCGAAGGCCCCATAACGGCTATCTCGGCAGTCGGCCAAGCGAATACCATATCCGCGCCGAGATGTTTGCTGTTCATAGCTATATACGCGCCGCCGTAAGCCTTTCTGATTATGACGTTTATCTTCGGCACGGTAGCCTCCGAGAACGCATAAAGCAGCTTCGCGCCGTGACGTATAACTCCGCTGTGCTCCTGCTCGACGCCGGGCAGATACCCCGGCACGTCGGTGAATGTGATTATCGGTATATTGAAGCAGTCGCAGAAACGAACGAATCTCGCTCCCTTATCGGACGAGTTGCAGTCGAGAGAACCCGCCATGAACTTAGGCTGGTTAGCTATTATACCGACCGTGGCGCCGTTCATTCTCGCAAAGCCGGTAACAATGTTTTTAGCGAAGTCCTCGAAGATCTCCACGAACTCGCCGTTATCCACGATCTCGGCTATAACGTTCTTCATGTCGTACGCCTTGTTTACGTCCTCCGGAACGATCTCGGTCAGCTTCTCGGACAGCCTGTTCAGGTCGTCCGTGCACTCGTAGACCGGCGCCATATCGAGATTGTTGGAAGGCAGGTACGAAAGCAGTTCCTTAACTCTCTCGAAACATTCCTCCTCGGTCGCGCAGGCGACGCCCGCGACGCCGCTCTTAGACGCGTGAGTCTTAGCTCCGCCGAGCTCGTCGAAACTAACCTCCTCGCCCGTCACCGACTTGATGACCGACGGTCCCGTGATAAACATCTGAGACGTCTTTTCGACCATAAAAATAAAGTCGCAGATCGCCGGCGAATAAACGGCTCCTCCGGCGCAGGGTCCCATTATGATGGAAATCTGAGGTATAACGCCGGACGAGAGCGTATTTCTGTAAAAAATATCGCCGAATCCCTTGAGCGCGTCGATACCCTCCTGGATCCTCGCGCCGCCCGAATCGTTGATACCTACGATAGGCGCGCCCATCTTTACCGCCATGTCCATGACCTTGCAGATCTTCGCGGCGTGCATCTCGCCCAAGGCTCCGCCTATTACGGTGAAGTCCTGCGCGTAAGCGTAGACAAGTCTGCCGTCGACCGTGCCGTAGCCGGTGACAACGCCGTCTCCGGGCGCCTCGGTCTTAGACATGCCGAACTCGTTGCACCTGTGCTTTACAAACGCGTCGATCTCGACGAAGCTTCCTTCGTCGAACAGCATAGCGAGTCTCTCGCGGGCGGTCTTCTTGCCGCTGTCGTGCTGCTTCTTGATCTTGTCGGGTCCGCCGCCTTGTTCAATGACGCTGCGTTTTTGCTGTAATTCGTCTAATTTCCCCATTATTAAACCTCCTTGTATATAAAACTGATAATTTTTACAAATGTATTTAAACCGGCTTTTATCAAGCCGAATCAGTTTTCCCTATTTAAGTTTTCAGTTCTTCTTACCGTATCCGCCCCGGCCGACGGAACCGTTTTTCATATATCTCGCCCTGTTCTCCCGGGACGACTTCTTGCCCGTTCCTATCTTCTTGAGCATATTCACTTCGGATTCCGTGAGCTTTCTCCATCTGCCGAGCGGAACGTGCCCCAAATTGAGACCGGCTTCCTTGGTCCGCTTGAGCCGCTTGACCTTGCAGCCGACCGCCTCGAACATTCGCCTCACCTGACGGTTGCGGCCTTCGTGGATCGTTATCTCCATCTTCGTCCCGAGCTGGGTCGCGCCCAAGACCTCGACTTTGGCCGGGCTGGTCCTGACGCCGTCGATATATACGCCGTTTCTGAGACTGGTTATGGTCCCCATATTCATATTCCCGGCGACCTCCGCGACGTAGGTCTTCTCGACGTTGTTCTTAGGGTGAGTTATCTTGTAGGTCAGGTCTCCGTCGTTGGTCATCAGCAGGAGTCCTTCGGTGTCGTAGTCGAGCCTGCCCACCGGATAAATTCTCACCGGAATATCGGCGACCAGATCCATCACCGTCTGCCGTCCCTTCTCGTCGCTCGCCGTGGTCACAAACCCCGCGGGCTTGTTGAGCATCACGTAAACCATTTTCTTTTCGGGCTTTACGACGGAGCCGTCGAGAGTTATAACGTCGTTTTCCTCGTCTATCTGAACGCCCATCTCGCGGACTATCTCGCCGTTGACGCTCACTCTCCCGCTCCTTATTATGTCCTCGCTCTTTCTGCGCGAAGCCACGCCGCAGCCCGCAAGATACTTTTGCAGTCTAACCAAAAAAATCAATACCTTTCTCTTAAACTCTGATACTTCACAACAGATATACTATCAAATTATAAATATATAATATATTAGCCGCCGCTTTGCTTGATCAATCTTCTAATTAACCAAAATCCAGTCAATTATATAATATATTCCTTATTATAACCCAACAAAGCCTGAAATTCAATAATAAAAATATCAAAAACAAAAAACATATATGTAGATAAAAGGATTTTTATAAAAAACCGTTTTGTAGATTTTGCACAATCAGCCGTCGACGATCGCGCCGAATAATATAGAAAATAAATTCCGAAATTTTATAAGCTTAAAAAACGGAGCGCCTCGCATAAGGCCGCTCCGCCATATAACAATATAATATTTAGCCGCAAACAGCGCGGCCGATTTAAAATATTCCCGCTTACGAACAACGGGACAACGCGGATAAAATATCGATCTCGCACGCGCCTTCCGCGTCCGCGTCGTCCCGGATTATCTCGCCTATGCTGTCCGCTACGATCTTCCCGCTCTTCGGGTTCTTAACGCTTAGAATATTTCCGTTTATCTCCGCTCTCACGTCGCTCTTCTCAAACGCCAGGTCGCAGTCTATCATCTCGCAGTCTTCCAAAACCAAGCCTTTTGCGTAACACAGCGGCTGAGTTCCGATTATCTTGCATCTTACAAGGCGCAGACCCTCGCTGTACCAGCCCAGATACTCCCCGCGCACTACGCTGTCGTATACCGTAACGTTTTTACTGTGCCAGAAAGCGTCCTTCGTGTTTAGGTTAGAGTTTCTTATAGTAACGTCCTCGACGTACTGAAACGAATACTTCGCGGTCATGTTCAAATTCTCAAACTCCATGTTTTTGCTCTTAAGGAACGGATATTCGGAACTTAGCTCGCAGTCGTTCATCTTTATATCGCCGCAGAACCAGCCGAACTCGGTGGAGTCTATCTTGCAATTATTTAAAGTTACGTCCTTGCACTCTCTGAGCGCCTTGATCCCGCCCAATGTCGAATCGGATATCCTTATATCCTCGTCGTACCAGAGCGCGGCGCGGCAGGTCTCGGTCATAACGCAGCGTTTTACATCGCCTCCGGTCACGTGCCAGAGCGGATATCTGAGCAAAAATCTGCAATCCTCGACGTCTATATCGGAGGTCTCTTTGAGAGCCGACTCTCCGTCCGCCGGTCCCTCGAACGAACAGTTCTTGATCTTTACGTCTTTGACTCCGTAAAGCGCGCGTTCTTCATCGAACGTCATATCTGAATATATTTTCATATAAATCACCCTTTCCGCCGCCCGCCTTAAACGCGCGGTCTTTAAAAATCCATCTTAAAAATGTTATCTTATCTAAGGTATGACCTATAAATATACATACGGTCGCCTCTTACCTACGTCTATATTCTACAACAAAAATCCAAAAATAGCAAATACTTATCATGTATACCGAACTATTACAATCAGGCATACGTATCGCGCCGAGGTCGTATGCCTCTCCTCTATATCGGTTTATTAAATATAAGTATTGGACAATCCGCCGCTTTAGCGCTAAAATATAGTTTCGTACGCGGCGGAAAGAGCCGCTATACGCAAAAGACTAAATATATCGGGCGCCTTTCGCGCCGCAGAAATAATATCTATAATATCGATATCTATGCGCCCGCCGCGAAACTCCGGACGGTCACGCGGCGGCGCGCCTATATTGGAAATTCGGGAGGATCGTTTTATGGGCAAAAATACAGGCTTTTTACAGTTCGACAGTATGAGCGGCATATCCTTTTTCAGTATGGTAAAAACCGTATTCAGACTTAGCGTTCCCGCTATAATGGCTCAGATAACGTCTACCGCCATGCAGTACATCGACTCCGCTATGGTCGGCAGTCTCGGCGCGGAGGCCTCGGCTTCCATCGGTCTCGTCAGTACCACGACCTGGCTGATCAACGGGCTGTGCATCGCGGCGGCTACGGGGTTTTCGGTTCAGGTCGCCCAGCTCGTGGGCGGCGGCCGCGACGAGGACGCGCGCAGCGTTTTCAGGCAGTCGCTGATAATAGCCGTATGTATCGGTCTTGTATTGGCGGGGGCGGCGGTAAGCATAAGCGGATATCTGCCGTCCTGGCTCGGCGGCGCCGAGGAGATTCGCCTCGACGCTTCGCGGTATTTTTTCATCTACGCCTGCGCGCTCCCCTTCTCTCAGCTTCGCCAGCTCTCGGGCGGTATGCTCCAAAGCTGCGGCGATATGAAGACGCCGAGCATACTAAACATCATGCTGTGCGTATTCGACATTATATTTAACTCGATCTTTATCTTCCCTTCAAGGGAGATCGTCGTCGGAGCGCTGACGTTTACAATACCGGGCGCGGGTCTCGGAGTAAGCGGCGCGGCGCTCGGAACGGCGCTCGCCGAGGTCTGTACGGCCTCGCTCATGCTCGCGGCGGCTTGTCTGCGTTCGCCCAAATTGGCGTTTAAGTATGGCGGAAAGTGGAAAATAAAGCTCCATTGTATAAAAACGGCTATGAAGATCTCGATCCCCGCCGCGTTCGAGCACGCCGTGATGTGCGGCGCGTATATAGCCTCTACCCGGATAGTGGCGCCCCTCGGCACGGTGTCGGTGGCCGCCAATTCTCTGGCCGTGACCGCGGAGAGCTTCTGTTATATGCCGGGCTACGGAATATCCGCGGCGGCTACGACCTTAGTAGGTCAGAGCATAGGCGCGGGCAGGCGGGATCTCGCCAAACGTTTCGCAAGGACGTCGGTCTTATTGGGGATCGCGATAATGACCTGCACGGGGGCGGTAATGTTCTGCGCGGCTCCGTGGATGTTCAGCCTGCTGACCCCGTCCGAAGAGGTGCGGAGCTTAGGCGCCGGCCTGCTCAGGATCGAAGCTTTCGCGGAGCCTCTGTACGCGGCGTCTATCGTCTGCGCGGGCGCGCTTCGCGGCGCGGGCGACGCGCTTGTCCCAAGCCTCTTAAACCTCGCGAGCATGTGGGGGGTCCGCATAAGTTCGTCGATCCTGCTCGTACCCCATTTCGGCTTATACGGCGTTTGGTTCGCAATGGCCGGAGAACTCTGTTTCAGAGGTATAGTATTCCTGATAAGACTGCTTAGAGGAAAATGGCTGGATAAGAGCATACTCGTTTAATTTAATTTAGAGCATACTCGTTTAGCTTAAATCGGCCGAAGTTTGTTCGATCGCTTAAGGCGCAAGTAAAATTTACTGCGATCGGGTCTCCGGATCCGCCGTCGCCGCTTAATCTCACGGCGGTTCGCGGCTATCTCTTTTTATCTGTTCCAAGACGCAAAAACGGGGAAAGAAAACGCCTCTTTCCCCATATGCATATTCAAATTTTTAATCCAATTCAAAGCCCACCGTAACGTCGCCCGAGCCGAGCGCGGCCGCGAGCCCGTCCGGATCTTCTATATATCCGAGCCTCGTATAGCTGTACGAAGTCTGAAACGTATCGTAGAACAGAACTATGCAGCTCGAGCCGTAGAGCATTATATCTCCCGCGTTTATGCCTCCCGGGTTTACGCCGTCGGTCGGCAGGGATCCTTGCAAATAGCAGTACTTCTCGTTGCCGTTTAGCTCGCTCATTTCGTACTCGGCGGGAAACCCTTTTATCCATTCCCGCGCGGTCTCGTTATCATACAGCTTAGCGCCGTACGCGACGCCCCCTATTATTACGTTTATCGAGATCATTCCGTCGTCCTCCTCCGCTTGTTCGGTCTCGTCCAAGACCGTATTCTGCGTCTCCCGACCCGCTCCGGCCTCGGGATCGGCGTCGGCGCCCAGTTTAACTATCGTTATACTCTGTTCCGCCTCGTCCCAATCGACCGAAAGCCCGAAACCTTCGGCGATAAAACGTATCGGCAGCATGGTCCTTCCGTTTATCACGACCGGCGCCGTATCCAAGATACGCTCCTCTCCGTTTAAATAAGCCGCGTCGGAATCGATCGTAAGGCTTATCACGTCCGAGTTCATCGTCAGTACGACCTCCCGCTCTGCCTCGTTCCACTCGACGCTTCCGCCAAGCGCTTCTATCACGGCGCGGATCGGGACTAAGGTCCTCTCGCCGCTGATCATGGGCGCCGTTCCATATCCCGGGTCTATCTCCGCCTCGGCGCGGTTACCGTCATTACTGGGTCGCCTATCCGCATTACGATCCGGGTCTCTTCGGTCGCTCCTGTCGTATCGGTCGCGCTGGTCGTTCCGGTCGCGCCGTTCGCCTCGTTTGTATCGGTGGCTTGGGCGGCTCTGTCGGCCGCAGTCGTATCAAGCGTTCCGCCTTGTTCCGTAGCCGCCGCGCAGCCTGTGAAGTTTATAACGATAAGAAACATGACGAGCAGACTTGAAATCGATCTTTTCATATCATCGTCTCCTTTTTTGTTTTACTTATTATTTCTTGACCGCTTTTTGTATTCGGCTCTAACCTACCCGTTCAATATCCGCCTTATCTATATTCTCTCTTAGTATTCTCGCCGGATTGCCCGCGACCACGGCGTTGGCGGGTACGTCCTTAGTGACGACCGAACCCGCGGCGACAATAGCGTTCTCGCCTATCGTTATTCCGGGCAGGATTATCGAGCCGGAGCCTATCCACGCCTTATTCCCGATCCTCACCGGCGCCGGGATCAGATCCGCTCTGTTCTCCGGCTTAAAACCGTGGTTTAAAGTGGCGATTATCACGTTGTGACCGACCAAAACGCCGTCGCCGATAAATATCCCGCCCTGGTCCTGGAACCGACAGCCCGAATTGATAAATACGTTCTTTCCAAGATTGATATTCTTGCCGCAGTCGGTAGTAAACGGCGGAAACAGCATAAAAGTCTTATCCACCGGCTTCCCGATCAGCTCGGAAAACAGCTCGCGCATTTCCTCCGGTTCGTGATACTTACTGTTGATCTCGGTCGTTATCCTGATCGCTTCCATGCTCAGCTCGGTCATGCGTATGTGCGCCTCGCTGCCGCCGACGACCGTCTTGCCGCTGTTTAAATAGTCTAAAAATTCTTCGGTGTTCATAAAATTTACCCTCCGTCTATATCGCTTTTTATTATTTACAACCCGCCGCGCGCCGCCGTTATCTCCGTCTCGCTCATGGTCGGGTCTATCGTTCTTCGGTTTGATTATACGATACAAAGCGCCAAATGTCCAATACTTATGTTAAATAAGCGCCTATAGCTTTTGGGCATAGAAAAACAGAGCCGTTCAAGGCTCTGCGCGCGTTTAGGTCATTTTATTTATCGCCGCCGTACGTCTCGCGCAGGCGATTTAAAAACAGTTCGGACGCCTTGGAGAAGACCTGATTTTTCTTCCACACCACGTCGAGCTTTACCTCGAGAGACGGATATATAGGTCTGAAGCAGAGCGCGCCGTCGTCGGGCGTCTTTATCAGTTTATCGAGGCAGAGCGCGTATCCCAAGCCCTCCTCCGCCATGATCGACGCGTTGAAGATCAGATTATAGGTCGAAACGATATTCAGCCCGCCTATATCGATCTTAAACAGCTTATAAAATTCTTTGGGATTTGAATAGACCTGCTTCGAGCATATGAGCGGAAGGCCGTACAGTTCCTCGATCTCGACGAACTCCTTTTCGGCGAGCGGGCTGTCCTTTCTCATAAGCAAACCCCAGGTATCGGTCGCGGGCAGTCGGATAGATTCGTACTTGGCGGCGCTCACCGGCTCGATCAGCAGACCGAAGTCTATCAGGCCTTTATCCAGCTTTTCCGTTACCTCCTCGGCGTTGCCGCTGAAGACGTGCATATGTATATCCGGATATTCGTCCGAGAGCCGTTTTGCGACTTCGGCGATCAGCCGCATAGCGTCCGTCTCCCCCGCGCCTATCAGCACGTCGCCGCTTATCTTATCGTCTGCCGCCTTTATCTCGGCCTCGGTCTTATCGACCAGATCGATTATCTCCTCGGCTCTCTTCCTGAGCAAAACGCCCTCCTCGGTGAGAGTCAGCCGCCTCGTGCCGCGTATCATGAGCTGTTTGCCGAGTTCGGTCTCTAAGTCCATAAGCTGCCTCGACAGCGTCGGCTGCGAGAGATGGAGCGCCTGCGCGGCTCTTGAAATCGATTGTTCTTTTGCGACCGCGAGAAAATATCTCAAAACGCGGATCTCCATATTAAAAACCTCCGGATCCTTTGATTATCATATTTGAATTTTATCATTCGGCGTCATAGCCGTCAAGCATAACTTTATATTCAACATAAGTATTGGACATTTTAAGTAAGTTGTATTATAATCAAAGTATAGGAAAATATATCCTCGGCTATATTTCTTTAAGAAGATACAAACTACGCTTTATATTACAGGAGGACTTACTATGTTAGGAAATTTTAGTTACTGCAACCCGACGAGAATATATTTCGGCGAGGATTCGCTAAATTACTTAAACGAAGAACTGGCTAAATACGGCGATAACGTAATGCTGGTATACGGCGGCGGTTCGATCAAGAAAAACGGTATTTACGACAAGGTCGTAGACATACTCAAGGCTTGCGGAAAGAATATCTTCGAGGATCCGGGAGTTATGCCCAACCCGACCGTGGAGAAGTTATACGAGGGCTGCAAGATCGCGAAGGAAGCGAAAGCCGACCTGATCTTAGCCGTCGGCGGCGGCTCGGTCTGCGACTACGCAAAAGCCGTGTCGGTATCGACCTACTGCGAGGAAGACCCGTGGGAGAAATACTACCTTAAAATGGAGGACGTTGACAACGAGATAATCCCGGTCGGCTGCGTGCTCACGATGGTGGGAACAGGTTCGGAGATGAACGGCGGCTCGGTAATAACCAACCATGAGAGCAAGCTCAAGATAGGTCATGTATTCGGAGACAACGTATTCCCCAAATTCTCGATACTGAACCCGATCTTCACATACACGCTCCCCGAATATCAGATGATCGCCGGGTTCTACGATATCATGTCCCACATCTTAGAGCAGTACTTCTCCGGCGAGGACGACAACACCTCCGACTATATAATGGAGGGGCTTTTAAGATCGCTGATCCACAGCTCAAAGATAGCCGTTAAGGATCCCAAGAACTACGAGGCGAGAAGCAATATTATGTGGATCGCGACATGGGCGCTGAACACGCTGGTCGCAAAGGGCAAGGCCACCGACTGGATGGTCCATATGATAGGCCAGGCTATAGGCGCGTACACCGACGCGACTCACGGCATGACGCTGTCGGCCGTTTCTATGGCGTATTACAGGCATATCATGCCTTACGGTCTTGAAAAGTTCAAGCGCTACGCTATAAACGTGTGGAACGTCGATCCCGAAGGTAAGTCCGACGAAGATATAGCCAAGGAAGGTCTTAGCGAGATGGAGAAATACATGAACGAGATCGGCCTTGTTATGAATATAAAAGAGCTGGGCGTGACCGAGGATATGCTGGACGGTATCGCCGACTCCACCTTCATTATGGAAGGCGGATACAAGGTACTAAACCACGACGAGGTCGTAGAGATATTAAAGGAATCTATGTAACCGAAAGTTAAAATTTAGACGCCGGCGCCGCGAAGCAAGAACGCGTTTCCATACGATACGCATCATATGCCCACGGCGCCGGCGTTTTGTCGTCGATCATGTTATTAAGAGTTCTGCGGAAAAGGCTCGCGCCGTAGACTTTTATCCAACGCCGCTTCTATAACCGGCGTTATCGTCTTTTAGAAACTCATCTTTCAATTTATATGCTCATATTATATATCCCGGCCTCATTGTTCGTTTATAGTTTCCGTTATAGACAGGTTGGCGATACGTTTTGCCGGGGCGTATACCGCGGCGGCGACGGCTATCAAAACGATCGCCGCTATTATAAGCGTCTCCCCGACCGGAATGCTCCAATCTATCCCCCAATAATCGGATACCATGACCCTGAACAAAAACCTGTTGAGCGGCAAGCCGAGCGCGCACCCGACCGCGCAGCCGGAGATCGCGTAGGTAGCCGCTTCGGCCAAGATCATCTTGGCGACCTGTCCGACCTCCATACCCACGGCGCGCATCGCTCCGTACTGCTTAGTCCTTGCGGACGCGCTCATCGAAATGCTGTTCATTATATTAAACACGGTAATGATCGCAATGATGGTCAAAAAGCCGTATACCAGAAGCGTAAACGCCAAGTATGTGGCCGTAGTCTCGCGGTTGGTATCCCGCCGGTCGGAGAACAGGTATTCGTCGCCCGCCATATCCCGGATAGCGCTTACGTCATCGTCCGTCGCGCCTCTCTCAAGCTGCACGTCTACGACCGAATAGTCGCTCTCTCCGGTCAGCCGCGTAAACGTCTCCTCGGAGCATATCAGCGTCGGTGTATCGTCCGCGCTGAACGGACTGTCGGACAATACGCAAGCAACTTCAAGTTCCGTATTATCAAGCCGTATCTTATCGCCGACCCGCAGGGGATTGTTTTTATCGTAGATCGTCATTACATAGCCGTCGTCTTCGGCCGCTTTCGATAAATCGCCTTCCGCTACGTCCTCCTCGGCCCACTCGAACTGATAATCCTCGTATGAGATCAGGTCGATCTTATCCACTCCTCTGTCGGACGACGCCGGAACGTCTCCCATGAACATTCTGCCGAAGACGCGCTTAACGCCCGGGCTTTCGCTTATCTCGGCGATCAGGCTTCTGTCCACCGCGCACGATCTGTCCTCGCTGAGGATCGAGAGATCCGGCGCGTACGGTCTCAGCGGCTGCAGGGCGCTTTGCGTCCAGTCGAGTATTACCGAAAAACTCAAAAACAGAATGATGCTGAGCGCGAACGATCCTGTCATAAGAATAAGGTTTTTCTTCGCCGATATCGCGTGATGGATACCGAGCGCGGTCTCAATTTTGAAAAAGCGAGCGCGGGCGCCATGCCGAACTTCTTTGACGTCTCCCGAATTTCCGGACGCCGCCGCTGCGGGAGAAGTTTTGGCCGCGCGCCTTGCCGGCGACTGCGCCGCGATCAATACGGAGAGCAGACCCACGATAACTCCGCAGACGATACCTATCCAGCTTACTTCAAAGATCGGTATATCGACAAACTCTCCGCCGATGCCAAAGCGCAGCGCCGCGCACAAGATCCATGTTATCGCTATCCCGAGCGCCACGCCTATCGGAACGGCGGTCTTACACCAGCGCAGCGCCTCTAAGCGGACGAAACGCACGATCTGCCTTTTGCTCGCGCCTATGCATCTCATCATTCCAAAGAACTGCGTCCTCTCCGCGACGCCGCTGTTTATGCTTCCGGCGATCATAAAGACCCCGGCCGTCAGTATCAGGACGAACAACACTCCCGCGATCATATACAGTCCCATAACATACGAACTGGAGCTGAACCCGGTCACGCCCAAAAGCGCGGTGTTTTCCGACACGTTATCGTCGGTCAGGCCGTACTCCTCCTTTATCTCCGAGATAGCGCGCCTTACGTTTGTATGCTCGCCGAACTGAACGTAATAGACGTTGTCGGTCCCGGTCGCGCCGAAGCGTTTATTAAACGACGCGATATCCGTTATTATAACGAACGCGTCGTAAAGTCTCGAGGAACTCTCGTCGGTAAAACCGGAAATCGTATACTCGATATCGCCCGACGGCGTGTTTAGCGTAACGCTGTCGCCCACGTTTATCCCCATAATATCCTTGGCGTTGTCGGTCAGTATCGCCTCGTTCTCGTTTTCGGGGAAGCTTCCCTCGGTTATGCAGTCCAATATGTCGGTCATATACGCCTTTTCGACTCCGCATACCGCCGCTTTTTTACCGCCGATATAATAGTCCTCGTCGATCTTGTAATTTATCACGTCGTACCAGGACGCGGCGGCTACGTCCGAACGCGATCCGATCCGCTCCGCTTGGTCCGCCGAAATATTTTTAAGCATGATATGCCAGTTACCGTGATTCTCTATCGCGCGGTTTTTCTCCATCCTAACTCCCATGTCGGCCATTGAAAATACTGCGGTCACGAGGAAAACGGCGAGTATGATACAAAATAGAGTCATGCGGTTCCTGCGCCTGTTCGCCTTTGCCGAGATCGTAATAAGACTTAAATAACTCCTCATTCGCTCCGCCTCCCGAAATCGGTCAGCTCTCCGTCCGATACCTGCAATACGCGGTCCGCGGTCTGGGCGATCGAACGGTTATGCGTGATCATTATTATAGTCTGCTCGTACTTTCTCGACGCTTCTTTCAGGAGCGCTATCACCTCGGCGCTGTTCTGAGTATCCAGATTTCCGGTCGGCTCGTCCGCAAGTATCAGCGACGGCCGGGTTATCAACGCGCGTCCTATCGCCGCTCTCTGCTGCTGTCCGCCGGATAATTGGCCGGGCAGATGACGGCGCCGGTCTTTTAGATTAAGCGCTCCGAGGATCTCTTCTAAGTACTTCTTATCCGGCTTTTGGTAGTCGAGCAGCAGCGGGAAAATTATGTTTTGCTCGACGTTTAGTTCCCGGATCAAATTGAACGCCTGAAATACAAAGCCGATATTCCGCCTGCGGAAGATCGTAAGCTCGCCGTCGTTCATCGCAAAAATATCGGTCCCGTCGATAAAGACCTTGCCCGAAGTCGGCGTATCGAGCCCGCCTATCATATTGAGCAGCGTGCTTTTACCCGAGCCGGACTCTCCGACCACGGCGACAAACTCGCCCTTTGAAACCGAAAAGCTTACGCCTTTCAGGGCGCGCACCGCCGCTTCGCCCTGTCCGTAGGTTTTAGAAACCGATCTAACTTCCAACAAATTCATATTACTTACACCTCTTTCCTATAAAGAGAATAGCGCCCGCTCCCTACTGCAATATGAATCTAATCCTACAAATCTGTAGTAATCAAAAAATTAATCGTAAATACCGAGCCTTTTCCCAATTCGCTGTCTACCTCGATACTGCCGTTATGCGCTTCGACGATCGTTTTGGCGAGCGGCAGGCCGAGACCTATCCCCCGAACGTCCTGAGAGAATCTGCTCCGGTAAAACCTTTTGAATATGTGACATATATCCTCGGGATGTATCCCGGCGCCGTCGTCCTTTATAACGACCTGAACGATGGACGCAAACTCCTTCCACATAATATCTATCCGCCCGCCCGGCGCCGTATGGTCGAGAGCGTTTTTTACGATATTGCAGACCGCCTCCAAGATCCAGTCGCGGTCGCACAGTAGCATTATCCCGTCTTCCCCGCTAAGTTCTATCCTCTTGTTCTCGCTTTTTGCCCTGAACGCAAACTGTTCGCGCACGCGGTTCATCATCTCCGCCACGTTTTCCTTAGATTTATTTAAAACAATCGCCTTTGCGTCAAACCTCGTTATTTTCAAAAGGTTCTGTATCAGGACCTCTATTCTGTCAAGCTCCTTTTCCGAAAGTTCGGCGAGGTTTTTGATCTCGGGCAGCTCCTCGCCATCGGCCTGGATCAGACCGTTATAGATATTCAGCGCGGCGACCGGCGTTTTTAATTGATGAGAAATGTCCGAGATCGTATCTTTCATAAACTCCTTGGCTCTCAGCTCGTTCTCGGCATGAGCGTTGAGCGCCGCGACCAGATTGTTGACCTCGTGAAAAAGCCTGTACAGCTCGCCTTCGCGCATACAATCGATCCGCGCGGTCCGATCGCCCGAAAGATAATTCCTGACCTGAAGCGCGGCCTGTTCTATCGACCTATTCTGCTTGATAAAATAGTTAAGACTAACGGCCAGTATCCCGACCGCCATAAGCGCCGATAATAAAAACACCCATACGGCGGCGTTGTTCAAGCCCGAAAACACGATCGACAGCGCCGCCGCGGCATATACGGCGACGCAGATTAAAATACTTGTGAAAAATTGTTTTATATATTTATTTGCAAAAATCTTCATAACATACGCCTCTTATTCGGTATCGTTCCATTTATACCCCATTCTCCTGACGGTTATTATCAATTTGGGCTCGCTCGGCTCGTCCTCTATCTTAGCGCGGAGCCTGCGGATATAGACCGTGAGAGTGTTGTTGTCCACAAACCGCTCGTCGCAGTCCCAGAGCTTGCTCAAGATCCGCTCGGGCGACAATATAGTGTTGGGATTTTCCATAAACAGGCGCAGTAATTTATATTCTCCGGCAGTCAGGTCGAGCGCGACGCCGTTTTTATATACCCGCCCCTTTAGCAGATCGATCTTTATTCCGCCCGAACTTAACTCGGTATCCGCCGCGGCGGCGTAATCGTTAGTCCTTCTCAAGACGGCGTTTATCCTCGATATGAGCACAGCCAATTTGAACGGCTTTGTGATATAGTCGTCGCCGCCTATCTCAAGCCCGGTTACTACGTCGATCTCCTCGTCCGAAGCGGTGAGGAATATTATCGGAACTTTAGACGTCCGGCGTATCTCCCGGCAGATGTCGAAGCCGGAGCCGTCCGGCAGCGAGACGTCCAAAAGAACCAGATCGAATTTCCCGTCCGCCCATGACCGCTCCGCCTCCTTGGCGGTTCGCGCGACCTCCAATTCAAAACCCTGTTTTTCTATCGCGAGCGACAAGCCGCCCGCTAAGCTCAGATCGTCCTCGACCAATAATATCTTCATTCGTCTTCCTCCTGACCGAATCGTCACGTTTTTTCGCGTCCGCGCGGCTCAAACTAAATAAGCTCAGCGCCCGCGGCTATATCTTGCGCCGACTTTTATAATATCCATTCCGAAACCTAACGCCGCCGTAGCGGACGGCGCCCGGGTCTTATAACCTTGAACGCGCAGTTAAGCAATTACTATTATATACTCTCAGGCCGAGAATATCAACGCAAATAATTTTGAAAGTTTTTAACCAAGGTAAAAAATCACGCGCCTCCCGGACGATCCGCGAAGGCGCGATGAAATTATATAGACTTTTAAATTTATTTTTCCGCAGTGAAGAAAAATCTGCGGAACCTAAATATGATCTCTCCGTCTGCCTGACGGCGGTAGAGCGACGACGCCCGGGAAGCTATCTCAAGCAATAGTCCGTATTAGCTTAATCTATTAAAGATATCAAATAGTAGCATCTTTCTTGCGTATATCGTATAGCTGTCAAATTACGCGCCATAGGTTCCCCAGAACCGCCTTCCCACGCTGCTCCAGCTTCTTCTATCGCTTTTTCCTTTTCTGCGATCCACTCCAACTCGTCATCCTTTAGACGCTCAAATTCAGCGCTCGGCAATATTGTTTTTAAATACTGATACACCTCGTTTAAAAGCGCGTCCCACATTTCATAAACGTTAGAGGACTCAATGTTTATTTCAGATTGGGATTTGTTCATATCAAGATATTTTTCGGCATACATTTTTATCTCGTCAGCCTTATCAAGAAACGATTCCTTTCTCGCAATCCTTTCATCGTAAATCGGAACTTGATCGGGCGTCGGCGAGGGCGTGGTCCTTGGCGTCAGCGTCGGAACCGCGGTTGGAATTACGACTTCCACAACGCTATCCTGCGCGTTATCTCCGCCGTTCGGAACGTTGTTATCCGCTCCGGGAGGCTCGGGCGCTACTACCGAAATCGCCGGAGACGTCGTTCCTCCCCCTCCGCCTCCGCTAAATCCGGATTTATGTGGAATATTGCCGTTATATATATATGTACCCGCTATTATAACTAACACTAATACCAAAATAATGATTGAAACCACAATTACGCTCTCAGTTTGCCGCTGTTTTATATCTCTATTTTTGTTCCGAATATCATCCTCTATAAAAGGAGCTCCACAGTATATGCATCTTTTTACATTTAACGGATTATTTCTACCGCAATGCTTGCACCTCAATTTCAACCCTCCTATACTATATTTGCATATTATTCAATAAAACATATATATCATCTTTTGAAGTATATTAAATTTATTTTATGTATCATTACAGCAATGTCCTAAAAATAATCTTTACTTCTCTCCGATATTCAGCAAATACTCCGCAATCTACTTGCTAAAAGACAATATGTTATTCGCATTATCCCAGCTTATACCACCATAACCGCAAGCTTTTAAAAAACTTATTATAGGTACGTATGTATCATTGCCCTTATTAAAGTTATCGGCCTCTAACTCATAAAAATTATCTCTATTATTTTCGGTTATTTTTATATTTTTAGTTCCTTTCTTTAGTTCGATTTTCTTTCCGCTTTCTGGATATTCATATATTATTACGTCGTCTGTGTTCCCCTTGTACTTATACCCCATAGCGAGAAGCAATACATCCATAGATACATAAAGTAAACTGTTTTTATCAGTGCATGCCGTAATATCGCTCAATTCTTCTTCCCCATTAACACTGATTTTAATTTTAATCCAAGTATGATCTGGATCTTCGTCGTCATTTTCACTATTCTGGTCATTATCGCCGCCTTGTCTCTCGCTTTCAGTTTCCGCAGTATCGCTATATCCGGAATTAATTGTTTCGTCTTCAGACGTTTCTTCCCCGCTGTTTAAAACCGCAATAATAGCGACGGCCAATAAAACAATGGCCAATGCGGAAGCGATACAAAATATTATTAATCTATTCGCGCTTGACAGATTAAGATAGTCAAACAACGTTCTGTTTGTATATGTACGAGAATTTGATGTTCTTGAGTCAACGTTTGACTGAGCGCGTGAATCTCCGAGCGCGTTTTTATATTTTTGCGTATAACCGAACTCATCAGACTGCATCGCGTCCGTCATCTCCGTCTTTGGCATAGCCGTATTCGAACCGTTTTCCAATACGCTATCTGTTTGCCATGCATCCAACTCGTTATCGTCAAAAAATGTTTGTCCACCGTCGTTTAAATTAATATTTGCGCCGCATGACGCGCATCGATCGCTATTTGGGGCTATTCTGCTTCCGCAAAATTTACAATACATAGCGCTACCTCCACTTAAGTTTATTTTATAATACCGCCGATCACGGTAAAATTATCATTATTGCCGTTAAATTTAATCAATAATCTAATAAGCATAAATTCTATCCATTCCTTCGCCGTATTAGATTTAGAAAGATCGATCTCCATTTCTTCCTCCAAAACATATTCCCAAAAGCCGTCGCTGCACAGCAGGAAAGCGTCGCCGCTTTTATACGTTAACGGCCTATAAATTGTTCCAACATCGCTATTTGCTCTGTCTCCCAATACTTTTAACAATTTATTGCGATCCTTATCAAACCTAATATTGTCAAACGGCATCTCGCCTAATTCCACAGACATCTGAGAAACGCTATGATCCTTCGACATAGCCCTTAATGCGCCATTGGAAAAAAAATAAAATCTCGAATCGCCGCTATTAAAATAGTTCAATTCCGTCTTGTCGATAATACACCCCACGGCGGTCGTCCTCATTCCGCTTAATTCAGGTCTTGCGATTTGCTGCTGAAGAAGCCCGTCGTTTACAAATTTAAGCACGTTATAAATACTATCCGCCTGTAAATCCACTATTTTCGATATACCTTCGATTATATTATCCACGGCGGTTTTAGATGCAATCTCGCCGCAATTATAGCCCCCGAGTCCGTCGCACAGAACGGCTACGCATCTATTATCATCGTTTTTTATACCAAAGCTGTCCTCATTTAGAGGTCTTGAGCCAATATTGGAATAAGTAAATATATCTATATCCATCTTTATATCTCCTTTTTATCTTTAAATTCAAACCTGTTTTTGGGTTCGGCTATATAAAACGCAAATTTGTCGCTTTCTATTTTATACGGTATCGATGATATTATTTTTTCGCCGTTCTCAAGATATGTGCCATACTTCGAGAAATTATCTACCAAATAACAATTCTCTCCTTCCAATTGAATCGTGCAATGCAACGCGCTTATTCCCGGTTCGTCTATCGGATATACTACATCGCATCTATTTTCATCCCTTCCAATAGATAATTTCCCATTAAACTTATATATATTTCCTTTTAAAGTTCCGCCGGTAATTTTTATATATTTATCCTTAAAATTAAGGTTATTTTCCTTTTTATTTAATATTAGTAAAGCAAATATAATTATGGCTGTAAGCAGTATAATTCCTGAAAATATCGTTATTATAATAACGTTCTTATATTTAACTTCATCTGAAGTCATAAAATCAATGTTTTCGCTCAAAAAACATTTTATCAGCTCGTCCGAAGATATTATATATTGAGAATACATATTCATACTATTTAACGAATACGCGCACATTCCGATTAAATTTCCATTTTCGTCAATGGCGGGCGCTCCGACCAACGCTCTGTTAAATTCGTTAGAATATTTATAAACAATCATTGTATTTAATTCTTCATATGTACTTATATTACCACTATACTGAATGATATCCGTTACGTTAAAATTTTCAAAATCGCTCATTATGTTTCCCGTTCCATCATAGCCTCTAACATAAATCGATTCATTATAACTTACGTCTGATCGTATTATCATTGGCTTTAATTCTTTCAAACTTTCAGATAACTTCAATATAGCGATATTTCTTGCAGCATCATAATAAGTAACATTAGCCGACACTTTCTTATCAAATCCATTTATTCTGATCTCGGCAGTTTTGGGCGCGGCTCCATTTTGAGTCGCAACTACGCTGTAAGAGGTCGCAATAGTATCTATAGGCTCTCCCTGTATACCTATCGCAAATCCCGTGCCATACGTGGACATCGTAGCGTTTTTGATCATTACAATAGAGCTATCGCTTTTGCCAATATCGTTAGATGAGCAGGCAGATAGTATTAGACAACAAAAAATAATATAACTGCATATACCTAACATAAATCTAAAGTATTTATTTTTCATTTTCATAATATAACCTTCTTTTTATCCTCCGACATTTATTATTTAATTCATACGCCGGCGAACGCATAGTAATTCACGCAATTGATTCGGAGCTTTAAGCCGCCGCATAGGACGGCTCTGCTCCTAATTACTCGGCGCCGACACACGCCGTATTTCTTGACTCGGGTTTTTCGATTTAACGATTAATTATATATGGCATTTTATCTCTCCGTTATCGGCATAAACGCATACGGTAACAATCAAGAAACCGGAACCGCCGTCCTACATAATACTTCTTGAATACGCTCTGAACTGATATTCCGGTCTTCCGTTATACTCTACGATCTCCTCGGATTGGGCAAACGCTATGTCGACTCCGCCTGCTTCTAGTACAGCTTTCTCCATCGCTATCTTATACGGTAAAAACCGATATATACGACATTAGTAACATCCTACCAGTTTATCGAATAGTCCAATGCCACGCAGTAGCTCCTGATTGACATGACATATGATCGTCAGCCAATACCGACGGAGCATCGAACGTGATCGTTTCATAGAGTTCGCCATTGCCTGATATCTCCCCACATTAAAACTGTCGACCGTATATCTATATCTGACATTGTTAATGTTATTAACACATGTAGCCGTCCGGGCCGTCGCATCCCATATCGCGCCACCGCCAAAAGTATCAAATATCGGTCTGAGCGGAACTATAGTCCTGTCGTATCCGTCAATAACAAGCGGCTCATAATTCTGAGGCGCCCGCGTATATATTTGATCCATCAACGTAAACGCGCACATCGTACTCGCTACTTGTTGACGAATACGCAAACGTTCGCATAGAAGCGACAGCGTCTACGACTATTGTTGCCGCCGATAAAATCGAAACTATCTTTTTGCTCAATTTTTTCATTTCTGCGATTATTATATTTCACTAAAACACAACCAAACCATTAAACTCCATAAAGTCCGACTATACTTAAAAATGCATCGCCTCTATTCTATCATTATTATATTGTTTTCATCATTGATAAACGCAAATAATTAATACATAATTTAATACCTTCTGAGAAGCGGAGCCCATTCACCTTCGCACCGCCTATCAGACATATTTTTATTTCTCATCTTTTTCGGCTTTTTTAATTTCTTCCCAGTTAAATTCGTCGTTACACAATGTGCGAAAAATCATTTTCGTCGAACCTATTTCAATGACGTCATAATCTTTAAGCTCAATAGGCGTCATAAGCATTTGATTATTTACATATATATTATTTTTAGACTGCCCTCCCCAGAAAATGAAAAATTTATTATTTCTCAAATCATAGGAAATAATAGCGTTTACTCCTTTTGAAATAGATGTGTCAAAATCTAATTTAATATCGTTTTCGCCGCCTCTGCCAATTGTATTTTTTTCACCATGGATTTTAAAATCTTCTCCTCGTCTTGCCCCTTCTAAACATACGAGCCATCCTCTGACTTCCACAATTCCATTTTCATTCACAACATCGGCCTTATATATTGTGGGTCCAAAAGGTTCTCCAACGGGAGCGGTAGGCGGGAACTCATTTTGTACAGGCGGTTGCACATGAGGTTGAGGCGGGATATACTCTTGTCCTCCAAAGCCGTCCAACGGAGCCGTTTGCGGGAACATATTCCCTCCCACAGGACTATGTCCCTCAGACAGCGGAACCGTTACGTTAATACTATTGCCGTTACTGCAGTAAGGGCAAGAACTATTTTTTGAATCGTCATATAAGTGTCCGTTAGGGCATTGTTGCATTGCCATATTAACTCCTTCTTTCTGTAAAATAATTTGTGTTTGATAAAATTGCTACATAATGATTATTTGCGCCTCGAGAACTATTCTTCCGGCGGTGCCTCTTGGTTGTCGTTAGTGCCTTCTGCTTCTCGTTCAGGCTGCGCGTCCAAAGAATTCTGCTGTGGCGGAACTCCCTGCTGCATTTGATCGCCCTGAGGAGCCATACCGTTCATCTGTGGAGGAGGACCGCCAGGACCGCCCGCTCCAATATTGATTTCTACTATCTGCATCTGTGAATTATATGTAACATACGCGTTTTTTAAAAATAACGCTACATCCCTTGCATATATATATACTATCCCGTCGTTTTCAAAGGGCGCCGTAGTGATCGCAACGCTCGTTGTATCCCCAACGGTTTGATCTTCAAGTATAACGTTTGTAGAATCAATCTCAAGCGTCGATATCTCTGTCGGTGCAATGATCTTGATCGTATTTCCATCTATAACGCAATCATAACTAATCGCCTCTGCAAACTCTTTAACAGGAAGATACGTTTTTCCATCTTCTTGAATTACGTCGAATGTAACGGTCTGTCCATTAAGTAAAACGCTGCCTGCTTCCACACTCATCATTGGCGGCGGCGCCATCATCTGTTGCTGAGCTTGATTTCTGTTTTGTAACACAACTATCAATGTCGTTGCTAATGCAACTATAAGCGCCGTAACGACTACAATAATGACAATTTGCCATGTTTTCGACTTTTTCTCTTCTTCAAATCCAGACATAGGATATGGCGCCCCAGATTGGGGATACTGATAGCCCGACTGCGGATAACCTGATTGCGGATAACCGCCCGACTGCGGATACGGTCGTTCCGACTGCGGATAACCGTTTCTATTATCATTTGTTTGCTTCATATTGTCTTTACTCACTAATCTATCCTCCTATCTTACTTCAAATGTATTTTCAGGGGTTGCAAGATAAAATCTATCGCCGCTTTTTAGAGCTACCGGCTGTGCGTATGAAATTCTTTTACCATTTACCAGATATGTTCCATGAGTGGAATTTCTATCGTTAATTATAAACATCCCAGACATAGCGTTAAAGGTAATGTAGCAGTGAATCCTACTCACTTTATCCTGCGAAGCAGGTATAACAATCTGACAGCTAACGCTGTCTCTACCCATAATAAGTCCATTATCGGTAACTTGATAAATCATTCCTGCCAGCGGCCCGTTGACCCCAACAATTTCAGGCAATCTTTCATAATTATTTATGTTATTAACGTTCGCTCTTTCGGGATACGCGTTAATCACTTTAGGCTGCTCTTCAAGAACGTAGGTTTTTGCGATCATATCATGCAGACATTGTTTCTCTTCATTGAAGAATCCTATCAAATATCCTATACCCAAAGTTAATCCTGATAATATTTTGCCGATTAGTCTTAATATAGCGGTTGAATATGATATGCCTTTACCGCTGCCATCCGCAACATATAAACCCATAAATTTCTTTCCAATTGTTGCGTGCCAGCCTCCGCCCTCCATAAATATGTAATACAACCAGCTAACTATTGGAGCGATTAAAACGCCGGCAAAGCTAAATATCAAGCCTAAAATGAACCCTATAAGCGAAAGAATTATTGAATCAATAATTACCGCAATAATTCTTTTTCCTAAATCTCCATAATGCATCGTCTCACCTCACTCCTGTTAAGTGTTGATAGAGATACAATAGAGAAAATGGCTTAAAACGGCGTAAAATCAGCATTTATAAAGGTGTTTTGTTAATTGAATAATATTGCTGAAACGGTATTTTTGATTTTTATAATCGAAAATGCTGTTTTTTTATGCCTTAAATTCTATTGTATGGAGGTCAAACAACCGAATGAAACCAAAAAACAATAATCAGCTATGCCCGACTTGTAAGACCGGACAAGATACATATTTGCTTGACAACCGGAACCCGTTTTGCCCATACCTGCATTGCCATAACGGGAAAAGCTGCACGATGTATAGGCCAATCAAACAACCGAATAAGAAGAACAAAAAGCGTCGGATTTTCAAAAAATCCTGACGCTTTTTTCATTTCACGGAAAGGGGGATTTTTAATGGCGGTTTTCAGAATCAACAAAACCCGCGATTATACCGTAATGAGCAACCACCATTTACGGAATACTTCGCTGTCCTTAAAGGCAAAAGGGCTTTTGTCCCTTATGCTGTCCCTGCCGGATAATTGGGAC
>CAJFTO010000034.1 GCA_904419955.1 Candidatus Roslinia caecavium
GAAAACAGGGATCTCGCGGAAGTTATATCAAAGGTACTCTATCCGGAGGATAACCATTATGAAGGAAAGCTTTTAAGACTTAAGCAGCAGTATTTCTTCGTATCGGCTACGATCCAATGGATAATCGCTAAGCATAAGGCGAAAAAGCTGTCGATATTCGATATCCCCGAATACGTTCAGATACACATAAACGACACCCACCCCACCATCGCTATTCCCGAGCTTATGAGAATATTGATGGACGAGGAAGGTCTCTCGTGGGACGACGCGTGGAGCATAATCAACAGGACTTTTGCTTACACCAACCACACAATCCTCAGCGAAGCGCTCGAGAAATGGCCTATGAGCATGGTGGATTCTCTTCTGCCGAGACTTGGTCAGATAATCCACGAGATAGACAGACGTCAGCGGATATTCTTAAACGAAAGATTCCCCGGCGACTACGGCAAGGTTTCATATATGGCCGTTATAAGAGACGACGGACAGGTGAGCATGGCGAATCTGTGTCTGACCGCTTGTCACAGCGTCAACGGCGTCGCGGCGCTCCACACGGAGATCCTCAAGAAAGAGACGTTTAAGGACTACTACAGCATCTATCCGTATAAGTTCAAGAACATGACGAACGGCGTTACCTTCAGAAGATGGCTGCTCAAGGCAAACCCGAAGCTCGCGGGGCTTATCAGCGACTCCATCGGAGACGGCTGGATAAAGGATTACAGACAGCTTGAAAATCTGCTCCCGTACGCGGACGACGCGGCGTTCAGAGAGAAGTTTGCCAAGATCAAACACGACAACAAGGTGAGCCTCGCCAAGTTCATAAAAGAGCAAAACGATATAGACGTAGATCCCGACTCGCTGTTCGACGTTCAGATAAAGCGTCTGCACGAATATAAGCGCCAGCTTTTAAAGGCGTTCCATATAGTATACCGTTATAAATCGATCATAGAGGATCCCGCAAACGCGAATATGATGCCGGAGACGTTTATATTCGGCGCGAAAGCGGCTCCCGGATACCATATGGCGAAACTCATAATCAAGTATATAAACAACGTCGCCAAGGTGGTAAACAACGACCCAAGAACAAAAGATATCTTAAAGGTCGTATTTATCGAGAACTACAACGTATCGATCGCCGAGAGGATAGTAGCGGCGGCTAACCTGAGCGAGCAGATCTCGACCGCCAGCAAAGAGGCGTCGGGCACGGGAAATATGAAGCTGATGCTCAACGGCGCGCTGACAATAGGCACAATGGACGGCGCAAACGTCGAGATACGCGAGCAGGTCGGAGACGAGAACATCTTCATCTTCGGAATGAACTCAAACGAGGTGCTGAATATCTACTCCACCAACCGCTCGCCAAGTCCGGAGCTCTACGCTACCAACAGCGGCATCAAGAAGATCGTAGACACGCTTGTAGACGGAACGTTCTCGGACAATAACGCCAACCTATTCTACGATATATACAACTCTCTCGTACAGGGCGATCACGGTTTCGCGGATCCGTACCTGCTGCTGCCCGACTTTGAATCGTATCTGCACGCCTGCCTCGACGTATCGGAGCTGTATACGCACGACAAGGACACATGGAATCGCAAGGCGGTAATAAACACCGCCAAAGCCGGATTCTTCAGCAGCGACAGAACGATCGAAGACTACAACAGAGAGATCTGGCATTTAAGATAATGTAAACTATAAAAAAACAAAAATTTAGGCATACCGTATTTTCCGCGGTATGCCTTTTAATATTAAAAACAATTTGACGATCCACGTTTTAAGCCTTAAAAACTCTCGCTATACTCCTATCTCGCAAGCGCCGCCGACAGACGTATCGCCCTCCATTTATCCTGCGAGATCCGCTTGGTTACGTTATTTTTCAATATTTAAGCATAGTAAAACGCGGCGCCGGGAACAAAAATAATTTTATCTCTGAGTTTTTTATCGCTTTATAACAACATACGCTTACAAGCAAACCTATTTTTCCAAACTAACTCTATCAATCTCTCCAAAATATACAAAACGAGCGAAAATAAATCCCGCTCGTTTTACATACATTCTTATCCAGCCACCACGATTTAATCCCTATACCTTTAAACAATCTATTTGTATAATTTATGTTCAAATGTCAAATTAACACAGACATTTACGCGCGCCATACATAATAAAATTACAATATGTTTTGTAGTTCAAGAGAGTCCGCCAGCGGCGTCATATTTTCGAGAGAATCCCAGATAAATACCTTGACTTCCGCAATATTTTCGGCGCTCTCGTCAATATGCACACTGCAGATCCCATCGATCAGCATTTCTTCTGTTATACTCTCCTGTTTGACAGACGTCATAACCCCATTCTCGTTATACACAGCGACAAATACCACCGCCGGTATAAATTCTTCTTCAGCGCTTCCTATTCCTAACTGCAGATCAAAGTTACCTTCAGGCGGGATCACATCATTTACTGTTCCGTCGCTGTGTTGTATATATACATCGTCAACATAATACGGTTTTACATCCGTCGCTATATCGGAGCCGGGATCGTCCTCCGTGTACTCGACGATCTCTATCATACCTTGATTTACAGTCGCTTCAATGCTGTTAAGATATCTATCGCATATATCGTCCGCTCCGTAGCTTATCTCTATAGGCAACGTTTCGCCGGCGGTAACGTTTTCGTTCACCATAAACATAACGTTAAACAGCGCGCCGTCTTCAGTTATCAAATCCGTATCGCTCCATGCCGCCGTAACATAATCCAAGTTAGAGCCGTCTTCTGTTTCATTCAAATTTGATGCAAAGTTTCCGTCAATGAGCATATCCGATTTTTCTATTGCCACCGGCGTCAGCTTTTCCTTATCGTAATTCAGCGTAAAGCTAAAGCCAGCTATCCCCGGATTATCTGCGATAGAAATTGGGATATCTATATACTCGCCGGCCACTCCTTCAAACCCTTCTACGGTTATTATAGGTTTGCTCCCTTCATCAGACAATTGCATACTCTCAAACGAATGTAGTATGGGGTTCTCCCAACCCGCTATTATCTGAGCGAGACTGACCGCATCCTTTGTGTTTATATCTTGTTTCGCGTCTTCGAATACATTCGCCGCGTCTCTCTGCTTTTCTGTCAGCTCTATCTTGTAGCGTGCCAGCACCTTTGACATCAGTATACTGTCAAGCGGATCGACGTTTCCGTCAAGATTAATATCGCCTTTGAGCACATCCGCTACCTGTATCACATTTGTATGCACATCCGGCATAACGTCGTTGTATGTCTGGTCGGTAACGTCGCCCTTTTCATATTCAAGCGCAACCTCGTATATTCCATCCGGCGCGTTGCCGTCAATCTTAAATGTAACGTTGAACAGTTCACCGTTTCCTGTGATATTTGTGGAATCGCCCCAGTATACTGCAACATCCTCAAGCTCAGATGCCGGTATACCCTCATTCAAATTCGTCTCAAATATACCGGAACTCAGCATATCTCCCTTTGTTATAGCCGTCGGAGTGAGTACGGAACTATCATATTTCAGCACAAAGTTGAATCCGGCAATGCCCGGATTTTCGCTTATGCTTACCGGAATCGTTACCGTCTGTCCAGCGTTTGCCGCGATACCTCCTACATCAATAACACCTTCTTCCAGAAGCGGAACATACTCTTCAGAATAAGAGGTTCCGCATACGCTGCATGTATACGTTCTGCTTCCCGGGCCGGTGAGCGTGGGTTCTGTCTGAGATGTGAGTTCATATGCGTGCTCGGCATATTCGGTACTGCGCTCTTCTTTCTCTCCGCACACTGCGCACGCTCTGCTTTCGATCCCTGCTTCTGTACAAGTAGCCTCCTGCTCTAACGTCCACTCCTCAGGGTAAGAATGTCCCAAAGAATCTATCGGTGTATTATCGCTCTGAGCGCCGCATTCAATACAGATGCGTACCTGTTCTCCCTCTTCCGTGCAGGTCGGGTCCTTCGTTATCGTCCACTCTTCCGAGAACATATGTCCCAACGCCGAAATCACTTCTGTCTCTCTGCCTTCGCCGCATTTTACGCATACTCTGTAGCGACTGCCTTCTTCTGTGCAAGTAGCTTCTTTCTCTGTTACCCAGTCGCCGTATTCGTGAACGCATACCTTTGGCTGTACTGTTATCGTACAGCTTGCCGTAAGTCCGTTCGACGTCTTGGCCGTAACGACCGCGCTGCCCGCCGCCTTCGCCGTCACAGCGCCATTCGACGATACTGCCGCAACGTTCGCGTTCGTCGTTGACCAACTAACATTCTTGTTTGTGCTGTTGCTCGGCGTTATTGTTGATGACAGCGATAATGCGTCGCCTTCGTTAAGCGTTGCCGCGCTCTTGTTTAACGTTATCTTTGTAGGCAATATTTGCAATACCGCCGTAGTATCAAAGTTACTCGTAACAAAATTGCCATCTTTATCACGTACCTGTACATAATATCTGTACGAACTTCCTGTTTTTAGTCCATTGTCTACATAATATGTATTACTTGTAGTAGTAAGATCGACATATTCCGTACCGTTCCACTTCTTTACTCTATATGTTAAATTACTGCCGCCATTAGGTTTGCTCCAGCTTATCCTCATAGACGTTGCGCTTGCCGGCGTTACTACTGTTTTATTAGTCATTTTCGGTCCTGCATAAAACTTACCGGTCGTCCAGCTGCTTCCGTTTATTTTTATCTCGTATTCATATACCGTTCCGGATACTCCGCTTGTATCGGTATACGTTGTATTTTTGGTCGTCCCTATTCTCTTGCCGTTTCTCCATATCTCATAAGTATATGAGGAACTACCGCCTTGAGCTGCTTTCCATTTTATTATCGTATGCGTGGGGTGTTCGTTATCGACCTCGGTCGATGGTCTCTCAGCCATTGTACATCTACTTTTTGATTCCGATTGTCCGGATTCTATAGACATCGTCTTTTTACTGCCGCTTTCACCCAATGATTCTTTTGCCACAGCTACAACTCTATAACTATATCTCGTTCCGGCAGACAAACCCTTGTGAGTATACGACGTTCCTGTAAGGTTGTTGGCTATGACCTTGTAACTGCTATTGTCCCCTTCTCGACAAAGAACTTTATAATGAGTCGCTCCGGAAACCTTGCTCCATGACACCGTGAGTTGCGATTGGCTGCTTCCGCTTATCGTAGGCGCTTTTGGCGTGCTTGGTTTTGTATATGTAGCGTATGTCTCCGAACGCGGAGACGTACCGACGCTGTTTATAGCATATACTCTGTAATAATATGTGCTGCCCGCCTTAAGGTTATTATCCGTGTACGACGTGCTTGTGCAGCTCGAGGTCAGAGTGCGATAATCGTCCTCGTCTATCCTCCTTCTGTCGACCCTATATTTAGTCGCGCCCGATACCGACTTCCAATTTATCTTGATCGACGACGTACTTCTGGCCTCAAATGAGGTTATGGATGGTTTGGAGGGTTTTGCCACTGAGGGGTATTTAGTTGAATGATACAGCGACATACCAATGTTTTTAGATGCAAATGTTGTGAACGATTGATAATATCGCCTTACTCTAGTATCACCATTTGAATTACAGTCAAATATGTATAATCCATTATCTGTAACGCTATCGATTATCATCGTGTGAGGTCCATTAGTCCCGCTTCTTCTTTTTACTTGAATCAAATCGCCCGGTTTTCCTTTTGAAATTATCCTTTTTGCGTCAGACGCTGAAATATTATATTTTTTCTCTATAAGTTTCGCTTTGTTTGGCGAAGTAATATAGTAGTCTGAATCATTAGTTTGTCCTATATATCCACCGCAAAATAAGTCGTTGAATATAAACGCCGCAAAGCCCTTACACTGCCATCCATAATAGTATAATGAATCATACAAATCACCCGAAGGTTTTCCGTTATAGGTCCAATACGTATCTTTATATTTTTTGATCAATGCGTCCAATCTCGATTCCAATTCGTCATAACTTTTAACACCAGTTGTATAATTCGGCTTTTCATTGGTTGACGCCTCAACATTCATTGGAGCAAACAGCGCCGCGTCATTGGGCGTTACCATCATTATGGATAATATTATAATTATTTTGATAAATATAGATGCGCTTCTTTTCATTTTCTACCTCCTCATATTTTATAAACTTTTTAATAAACTTATTTTATCTCAACGAATAATTTTCCCCCAAAGGCGTCATACCCTCAATCGAATCCCAGATAAAGAGCTTAATATCCGCAATATCTATATCGCTTTTTTCTATATAAAGCACGGATGCGCCCGTAGTATAAATATCGTCCATACTCAGCGAGATCAATGTTCCATTTTGATCGTATGCTGCGGCCAATACTTTAGCCGGCAGGTATCCGTCAGACCGGCTCTCGGCTGCAACGTTTAAATAAAAATCCCCTGCCTCCGGTATCTCTTGCAATATCTCTCCGTCGCGCGAACTGATGGAAACACTTTCTATATTATACTGCGTTTGAAGCTCTCCCGGATTTTCTGTTCCGCCTTCGGAGCCAGACCCTTCGCCGCCCTGACCGATAACTTTAATCTCACCCGGCACAACCGTCGTCTCTATATCATTTAGACCTGAATCGCATATATCTCCCGTATCATAGCTTATCTCAATCGGCGTAACGACCCCAGTCTCTGTATTTTCATTGATTAGAAACCTAACCGAAAAAAGCTCGCCGTCTTCCATTAGATCGCCGGCGCTGCTCCAGTATGCGGTCACATAATCAAGATCGTCTGTAACAATATCTTCTTCCTGAACGTTTGATACTACGCTTTTATCATCTATACGCGCCTCATTGTCCTGAAGCGCCGCTCCGTCAGATACCGAAACCGGCGTCAGGTATTCCTTGTCATAGCTTATTTGAAGTTCAAATCCTGCCATACCGGGATTGCCTTCAACGCTTATCGGAACGTCTACGTATTCTCCGGCCTCGCCTTCAATATTATCGGCTTTTATTGTTGCAGCGCCCGTCTGCGAACTCAGGTTTACGGAAGGCGTTTCCCATCCTGCAATTATCTGAGCGAGACTGACTCCGTCTTTTGTGTTCACATTGCCGTCCTCAAAAATATCCGCCGCATCAAGCTGTCTGTCCGTAAGACTTATATTCCTGTAATGCGCAAGATGTTTCGCCAACAATATACTATCGTTAGTATCTATATTCCCATCTATATAAATATCGCCCTTACGAACCTCTGCAATGTTCACTGCTCCTGCTGCAAATATCGGAACTATGTATTGACCGCTGTTATCTGTTAAGGAACTAGTTTGCTCATTTATTAGGATCGGACTGCTCCCATATGCCGCATTCTCATTTACTTCAAAGATAATATTGAATAACTCTCCGGTTTCGGTCGTGCTCTGCAAATTGTTCCATGTTACCTGTACGTGGTCAAGCTCGTCAACAGGTCTACCCTCGTTTAGATTCGACTCAAATACGCCTGCAGTAATCATGTCGCCTTGCTCTATTCTTTTTGGCGTTAATACTGATTTATCATAATTCACTAACAATTTAAAGCCCGCTATGCCGGGATTTTCATTCAATATAATCGGCATAGTCACCTCGCTTCCGGCAGAAGCGTCAATGACTCCGACTGAAACTTTACCGCCCTCTATCGCTTCAACATATTTTTCAACATATAAATCATCACACCTTGTACATTTATAAAGTTTTGATCCCGACTGTTCTTCTGATGGCGGCGTATCGTTTTCCAGCACATAATCATGCCCCAGCGGTTCTATATCACGCTCCTGTCGCTCGCCGCATACAGAGCAGAGTTCATATTCTATGCCGCTTTCGGTACACGTCGCTTCCTTTTCCGTTATCCATTCATCCGCAAATGAATGCCCCAATGCAAACAGCGTCATATTATCTGTCGTAGCCCCGCATCTTTCGCATACGTGAGCCTGTTCTCCTTCCTCTGTGCAGGTCGGATCTTTCAATGTTGTCCATTCGTCGGAAAAATCGTGTCCGAGCGCCGGTATAACTTCTGTTTCTTTGCCTTCAGCGCATTTGATACATACTCTGTAACGACTTCCGTCTTCCGTGCATGTCGCATTTTTCTCAGTGATCCAGCCGTCATATTCATGGATACATACCTTAGGCTGAACTGTTATTGTACAAGTTGCCGTAAGTCCGTTTGCAGTCTTAGCCGTTATCACTGCGCTGCCGGTCATCTTTGCCGTTACGACTCCTTCGGATGTCACGGATGCGACATTATTATTCGACGACGTCCAACTTATGGATTTATTTGTGCTATTGCTCGGCGTTATGGATGCGGTAAGCGATAACGCGTCGTCTTCGTTTACAGTCGCAGAGCTTTTGTTTAGCGTTATCTTTGTCGGCAGTATCTGCAGTATTGATTGACCGCTGAAATTACTTGTTATAAAATTCCCGTTCGCATCTCGCACTTGTACATAATACTGATACGTCGAACCTGTCTTTAGCCCGCTGTCAATATAATATGTATTGCTCGTATTGGCAATATCAACGTATTCCGTACCATTCCACTTCTTCACCCTGTACGTTAAATTGCTGCCGCCATTAGGCTTGCTCCAGCTTATCCGCATAGAAGTGGCGCTTTCAGGCGCGACTACCGTTTTATTCGTCATTTTTGGTCCTGCATAGAACTTTTCTGTGGTCCAACTGCTGCCATTTATCTTTATCTCATATTCGTATATCGTCCCGGATACGCCCGTTTTATCAGTATACTTTGTGCTTGTAGTTGTAGCTATACGTTTACCATTTCTCCATATCTCATATGTATAACCACTGCTTTGCCCCTTTGCTGCCTTCCATTCTAATATTATATGTGTAGGATTATTATTATCCACCGTATTAGATGGTCGAATCGCCGTTGTATATTTACTTGCCATGGCAGATCGTTCTGATTCTACAGAAACTGTCTTTCGTTTGCCCTCCTCACCTAACGATGTTTTGACAATAGCTACTACTTTGTAGCAATGTCTTGTACCCGCAGATAGTCCATTATGAATATATGATGTTCCCGTAAGATTATTGGCTACTACTTCATATGTGCTGTCACTTCCTACACGGCAAAGAAGTCTATAATGTGTTGCCCCAGATACTTTATTCCATGATATTGTCATCTGTGACTGTCCGCCTATAGTTACAGTTGGTGTCCCGGGTGTGCTCGGTTTGGTATACGCCGCATATGTCTCTGAACGTTTCGAGGTTCCAGCGCTATTTATCGCATATACTCTGTAATAGTACAGGCTTCCGGCAACCAGCCCATTATCGGTATACGTTCTTGAAGTACAGCTGGTTGTCAACGTTTTATAATTTGTTTCTGTTGACTTTCTTCTGTCGACCCTGTATTTTGTCGCACCGAACACAGCGCCCCAACTTATTTTTATCGACGAAGTACTTACAGCCGTAAATGAATTTATAGACGGCTTTCCCGGAACACTTGCGGCCATTGTCGAAACAGGTAACAGCGAAATAAAGATTGCAGATAGCAATATACTGATTATAAATTTTTTCATAAAACACCCTCGCCTTCGTTTATACATTAACAATATCTTCTCAGCTTATACCGTCGTCTTTTAAAATATTCAAACGTTTTAACGCAAATTTTTATGGGATATTAGACATAAATATACATAATACAAATTTTACACCTCCCAGTGTAATAATAAAAATTTCAGGATATTAATAATTTAGCAAAGAGTATCTCATGATAAAAACAATCTCTTTACTTCATCACACTACCTTCAATCATAAAACAAACATAAATGTATGTATATATGTATAATATTCCGTTAAATTTACTATATCATAAACCTTGATCTTTGTCAATTATAATTATCATTTTTGATAAGTTATTATCATTTATGATAGGTTATTATCATTAATAATAGGTAAAAACTACATTGAGGTGATTATATGGATAAGAATATGCATGGATTCGCGGATAGGGTGAAATATTTACGGGAACAGGCCGGGCTTACTCAGACGCAGTTGGCAAGGAAACTATGTCTTTCGCGGGCGAGCGTCAACGCTTGGGAGATGGGGCTGTCCGCGCCGTCGACTCCGTTTATCGTAGAGCTGTCCAAGCTTTTTCATGTGACTTCGGATTATTTGCTCGGGCTCGACAGTTTGACTATAAAAACGGATAATTTGACCCAGAAAGAAATATCGGCTATTTTGAACGTGATAGACTGTTTCAGCAGCTTGAAAAACGAGAACTCTCAAAAAAATTGATCTGATAAAACAAAAAACTTCCGCCGCACACGAGTCGAAACGTTATAGATACGGATATGGTTATTTTAACAATGGCGGTGTATATCGCAAGTTAAGACGATCCAAATATAAAGTAAAAATGAAAAAAGCTCCCGCAATTGCGGGAGCTTTATAATCGGTAGGTAACTAAACTTATTTAAGTTCAACCTGAGCGCCAACCTCTTCGAGCTTGGTCTTGATCTCTTCAGCCTCTTCCTTAGCAACAGCTTCCTTAACTGTCTTCGGAGCGCCGTCAACAAGAGCTTTAGCGTCTGCAAGACCCAAACCGGTGATCTCGCGAACAACTTTTATAACTTTGATCTTCTGCGAACCAGCGCCTGCAAGAATTACGTCGAATTCCGTCTGCTCAGCAGCGCCGCCGTCAGCCGCGCCAGCCGCGCCGGCTACCATAACCGGAGCCGCCGCGCTTACGCCGAACTCTTCCTCTAAAGCCTTTACCAAATCGTTTACTTCTACCAGAGTAAGTTCTTTTATTTCATCAAGAATTTTTGTTACGTCTGCCATTATATTTATCCTCCTAATATAAATTTTCTTAATTAATTACAAAACAAATAATTATTCAGCCGCTGGAGCTTCTTCCGCTGCCGGGGCCTCCGCTGCCGGGGCCTCCGCCGCTTCGGCTTCCTCAGCCTTTGCCGCAGCCTTTCCGGGAGTAGCTTCCTCGTCTACAATAGCCTGCAAGGTACGAGCAAGAGCGCTGATAGGCGACTGCAACGAACCGAGCATCTTCGAGATGAGAACCTCTTTTGAAGGTATAGCCGCGTAGACCTTTACCTCGTCTATCGAGATGACCTTACCCTCGACGAATCCGCCCTTAATTTCAAGAGCCTCGTTCTCCTTAGCGAAATCAACCAATACCTTTGCAGGAGATACTACGTCGTCCTTACTTGTAGCAAGCGCGGTAGGTCCTTCCAGAACCGAGTTCAAGCTCTCGAGCTCGGTCTCGCGTATAGCGAAGTTGATTATGCTGTTCTTTAAAACCGTATATTCAACGCCGGCCTCTCTGAGCTTATTACGGAGCTCTGTATCCTGAGCGACGCTGAGACCTCTGTAATCGGCTAAAACGCCGGCCTGCGCGCCTTCAAGTCTCTCCTTAAGTTGAGCGACCATCGCTTTTTTGCTTTCCAATATTTTTTCACTTGGCATTTAGTTAGTCCTCCTTCCGATCGTATTCATATCCCCAAAAGCTCGCGCTTTGGGATAAATTAAAATCCCCCGCAGAACTGCGAGGGACAGCGTTATATATCAACCCGGACAAATCCCGGCCGATAAGACGTATTGCTGTTTCCTCGGCAGGATTTACGGATATACCACCTGCTGTCTGCGGAAAACCTATTAATTTTCATATTTTGCCTTAGCAAATAAATTATACAGACCATGTCTGCTTTTGTCAAGCGCATATTTTAACAAAACATATTTTTATACGCGGCGCTTATATGGACAAACAACACAACGCCGTCCGCCGCGTAACATACGTCTTACTTCACGCCGTTTTATAAAGCGGCGGTTTCATATTCGCGCTTATTTACGCGTCTATCTTGGTTCCGTTGATCTTTATACCGGGTCCCATCGTAGACGCTACCGTTACCGATCTGAGGTACTGACCCTTAGCGGCAGCGGGCTTCGCCTTGATTATAGCGCCCATCAAAGCCTTGAAGTTCTCGGAAAGCTTCGCTTCGCCGAACGACGCTTTTCCTATCGGACAGTGGATTATATTAGCCTTATCCAATCTATATTCTATCTTACCGGCTTTAGCCTCTTCTACGGCCTTAGCGACATCTGGCGTTACCGTTCCAGCCTTCGGGTTAGGCATGAGTCCCTTCGGACCAAGGATCCTACCTATTCTACCTACGACGCCCATCATGTCCGGGCTCGCTATTACAACGTCGAAGTCGAACCAGTTCTCGGACTGTATCTTCTGAGCCATCTCTTCAGCGCCTACGTAGTCGGCCCCGGCAGCTTTCGCCGCTTCCGCCTTATCGTCGCGCGCGAAAACAAGAACCTTAACGTCTTTACCTGTTCCGTTCGGCAGAACGACCGCGCCTCTGACCTGCTGATCCGCGTGTCTCGAGTCGACGCCCAGCTTTACGTGCAGCTCTACAGTCTCGTCGAATTTAGCGGTAGCCGTCTTGCAAACAAGGTCTAAAGCTTCGCTTGGGTCGTAAAGCTTACCTTTTTCGATAAGTTTCACGCTTTCTTGATACTTTTTGCCTTTCTTCATTTAAATTATCCTCCTATGGTGGTCAACAGAACGCCTCCCGGCGCTTTCCGCGCCAAACGCTCCTCCCACTGTTTTTAACGGACTGAAACGTCCTCGATATATTCAAGTTATCTCAAATATATTACTCCTCAACGGTGACGCCCATCGAACGAGCCGTTCCGGCTATCATGGACATAGCCGCTTCCAGAGAAGCCGCGTTGAGATCCTGCATCTTTTGCTCGGCTATCGCCTGCAAATCGGCTTTCTTAAGCACCGCTACCTTCTGCTTGTTCGGTACGCCCGAAGCCTTATCGATTCCGCACGCCTTCTTGATCAAAACCGGAGCCGGCGGAGTCTTTGTGATAAACGTGAACGATCTGTCCTGATATACCGTAATTACGACGGGTATAACCAAACCGATATCGTTCTTCGTCTTCTCGTTAAACTGCTTGGTAAATTCCATGATGTTTACGCCGTGCTGACCAAGAGCGGGTCCTACCGGCGGAGCAGGAGTAGCCTTACCTGCGGGAATCTGCAATTTAATGTAACCTGTAACCTTCTGTGCCATTGTGAATTACACCTCCTCATTTCACAAACGTGGTAATATCGGGGAGACCTTATTATCTCTCCCTCCCACAGACCGAAGCCTAAACCTCGGTATATAACCGCTTTCAGCCGCAAAGGCGGCGCCGCGGGATATATATAACGGACTTAGCCGTGTGGGTAACAATATTATGCTTATTATGATTTTTTTTACTTAGCGACTTTATACTATCGCCTCAACCTGATTAAAGTCAAGCTCTACGTCGGTATCTCTTCCGAACATTGAGACCTTAGCCTTTACCTTCTGCTTATCGAGCTCTATAACGGTTATTACTCCGATAAAGCCCTCGAGCGCCCCGTATTTGACGCGGATCTGATCTCCGACCTCAAAGTCGAGTTTGACGGTCTTATGTTCGAGACCCATCTGAGCTATTTCGTCGTCCGTGAGCGGCACCGGCTTTGAACCCGGACCCACGAATCCGGTAACGCCGCGGCAGTTTCTTACCACGTACCAGCTCTCGTCGTTCATGATCATCTTTACCATGACGTAGCTCGGATATATTTTCCGTTCGCTGACTTTTTTCTTGTTGTCTTTTATCTCAACGACCTCTTCCATAGGAACCTTTACATCCTGGATTATATCCTCCATTCCGCGGTTCTTAACGGTCATCAAGATATCGTCCATAACCTTATTCTCATAACCGGAATAGGTATGGGCGACATACCATTTTGCTTCCGCCATATCTAAACCACCTGTTATCTGTTAATGATAAACGACATTCCCCATGTAAAGAGCATGTCAAGAAGCCAAATAACTATACCTACCAAAAATACGTATATCAAAACAATTAGGGTGTTTTGTCTCACTTTGGCAAAGCTCGGCCAAACGACTTTTTTCATTTCAGCCTTAACGTCTTTGAAATATCTGACCATTTTCTGGAAGATATTCTGCTTTGATTGTTCCATATCATTTACGCTCCTAACTACTTCGTTTCCTTATGGACAGTATGCTTCCTGCAGAATCTGCAATACTTTTTAAGCTCGAGCCTGTCCGGGCAATTCTGCTTATTTTTAGTGGTGTCGTAGTTTCTCTGCTTGCATTCTGTGCACGCCAATGTAATCTTTGTTTGCATAATTATCACCTCAAATTCTCAACACAAATAAAACCCCTTTCAAAAAGAGGCATAGGTATAATATCACAGAATTTGGAGTTTGTCAACTGTTTTTACATAATTGAAACAAATTATTTTTGATTCGCGCTAAAATTGCGGCTCTTTCCGCGAATATCGTGAAATAAATAGACATACGGGCGTTGTTTTGGGCGTGGATAATCAAAAAATTTCATGGATTTATTTTTATTAGCAAAAAACTCTTGCATTTTATTTTTATATATGCTATAATACTTGTCGTGTCAAATACATACGCCGGTGTGGTGGAATTGGCAGACGCGCTGGACTCAAAATCCTGTGGTAGCAATACCGTATCGGTTCGACCCCGATCACCGGCACCATTTTATTAGATTTGAACTTGTCTTTCGGCAAGTTCTTTTTTAATGTAATTTTAAGTTATTTTTAATAATCTTCAATATGTATCCCAAAAATATGTACCAAAAATCCGCACTTGCCAAATGCGTCCAGATCTTACGAATGTTTAAAGTTTGTTAAAAAAATATTCCAGGATAATGGTATAATATTAGTATAGTTTAATAAAATATTAAGGAGGCGCAAGGTAATGAACGAAGTCATAAACAATATACTTACCAGACGAAGCAGTCGAAAATTTAAGAGCGAAGCTATTCCCAGATCGGATTTAGAGCTTATAGTAAAAGCCGGTTTATACGCGCCGAGCGCGATGGGAAAACAGACTTGGTAGTTTACGGTAATTACGGACGGAGCGAAGATCTCTCGTCTCGCCGACGCTATCGGGACGGCTCTTGGCAGGGAAGACTATGATATGTACCGTCCGGCCGCTATCGTAATAACCTCAAACGCGAGAACAACAAAGTACGGCGTAGACGACAACGCCTGCGCGATGGAGAATATGTTTCTCGCCGCTCATTCGCTGGGGATCGGTTCAGTTTGGATCAATCAGCTGCGCGACTGCTGCGACGAGCCGAACGTGAGAGGCATTCTGACCGAATACGGTCTGCCGGAGGACCACGCCGCCTACGGGATAGTCGCTCTGGGATACGCGGATGAGGAACCTAAACCGAAAGATAGGATAGGAAAAATTAAATTTGTAGACTGATCCGCACGCCGCCTTTTGCCGCGTTTTATATCCATATTTAACGGCTTAGGCCAAAATTTTACGCTAATATTAAAAAAACGCTTGACAAACGGCGGCGAATATGTTATAGTTATAAAGCTGTTGATGAACTAACGCCGGAGTGGCGGAACTGGCAGACGCCCGGGACTTAAAATCCCGTGGGATTAATTTCCCGTACCGGTTCGATTCCGGTCTCCGGCACCAGCAGAAATAAATATATCGCGGAGTGGAGCAGTTTGGTAGCTCGTTGGGCTCATAACCCAAAGGTCGGTGGTTCAAATCCATCCTCCGCAACCAGACTTGAGCCCTGCATTTTTGCAGGGTTTTTATTATACCAATTATCAATAAATGTATTAGCAATTATCCGATCCAAACGCGCCGTCGATAACGCAAGCGCTCAATAAATAAGAAAATACGAAAGACTCGCAACAATACGGCGCGTTTTATTATGTATATCCATCGTTTTACTCCCATAATTAAAAAGCTTATTAAACAACATTAAGCCAAATTTTATGGATCAAAACGCAGTGCGTAAATAATTATACAACGACAAACCTCTCGCGAAAGCAAGGGGCGTTTTTCTATTCTACTTATCTTGCCGTATACTTTTATAAAAGTCTTTTCTGCACGTCTTTATCATATCCGCAAATATAAATTTCATATAAAGAAACGAAAATTTTTATTAGAAATAATAATTGCCACGTAGCGGAAAATAGAATTCTAATTATATTGCTATGCTGTTTTATGCCGTCTTACATACAACTATATGTTTTTTGCAGATAAAAACCGAATCGTTTTAAGCGATTCGGTCGTTTCTGATGAACAAATATCATTTAAAAATCAAACCCCCGTCCGCGCCCTATTTCTGTTCCTTAATCTGCTTGAGCGCGCAGGCGAGCTGATCCGGGCAGGACGTGCCCCTGCCGCCGCAGTTTATCCCGCTGAGCAGAGTTATAACTTTATCCGCGTCCATGCCTTCGACCAGCTTTGAAACGCCCTGCGTGTTTCCGTTACAGCCTCCGGTAAAGCTTACTTTCTTGATCGTGTTTCCGTCCATTTCAATATCTATTTGTCTTGAGCAGACCCCTTTGGTTTTATACGCGTATTTCTCAGACATTTATATTCTCCTCTCGCTTTTTCAAATTTATCAGATACATATATTTTCCCTCTGCGCCGACGAATAATTCAAAATATTTAACCTCTAAAAAAACAAAACGGGAGAACGGCTGAGCCGGCTCCCACGGGATTATACAAAATTCGATCAAAAACTTACTTACGCGAAGTTCCGGCATATTTGCCGCACTTATCGCCCCATACCGCAAGCGTCTTACCGTCCGATACGACTTTGATTACCTCGCACATATTCGGGCAGTCGTTGCACTCGAAGCTGGTAGGGGTAAATTCAAGCTCTAACTGATCAAAGCCCTTGAACGCCGGTTTTACGCCCTCGCGTTCGATATATTCCTTAGCCAATATAGCGCAGCCGATAGCCCCCATAACGTTAAAGTATTTTGGAATGATGACCTCGTGGTTTACTTCCGCCTCGAACGCGGCGCGGATACCCTCGTTAGCCGCGACTCCGCCCTGGAATATAAACGGCGGCTCAAGCTTCTTGGCGCGTCCTAAATTGTTTATATAGTTACGCACAAGAGCTGTGCAAAGTCCCTTGATTATCTCGGCCTTAGAAAATCCGTACTGCTGTTTAGCTATCATGTCGGATTCGGCGAAAACCGTGCAGCGCCCAGCGATCCTGACGTCCTGCTCAGCGGAAAGCGCCATCTTTCCAAACTCTTCTATCGGTATACCCAAACGCTCAGCCTGGTGGTCGAGGAACGAGCCCGTTCCGGCGGCGCATACCGTATTCATCGCAAAGTCCGTGACCATTCCGTCCTGTAGGATTATTATCTTTGAATCCTGACCGCCGATCTCGAAGATCGTGCGCGCGTCCGGATGATAGTGCAACGTAGCCGTAGCGTGAGCGGTTATCTCGTTCTTTACAACGTCGGCGCCCACCAGAACTCCGGCGAGCTCTCTTCCGCTTCCGGTCGTGCCTATTCCGAGTATGTCGCTGTCTTTACACTCGAGCTTTTCCTTTAAGAGACCCATACCCTTTTTTACGCTTTCGAGCGGCTGGCCGTTAGCGCGGATATAATCGTTAAAGCAAACCACATAGTCCTCGTTCATAGCTATAACGTTCGTACTTACCGAACCGATATCTATTCCAATATAATATTTCATATCTTTTATATCACCTCTGTATAACTGTCTTTGCTTCTGCAAAAAAACATTGATTCCGTCTAAACAGGACTTCTTATTTCGTCTGATACTCGGGCGAACCGGGCGCGCCGGCGCTCAGATCCTTGACCTTGTCCTTGACCTCTCTGGCCTTTTCGCTGACGCCTGCATGACGGCTTATATTCTTCTTCTGTCTAGCATAATGCTTGCTTCTCGCAAGATCCGTAAACGCTTCAAGCCTGGTCTTTACGTGAGCCTCGCCCATCTGCTCGTCGAGCGACAACGAAAGTATAGGCATATCCAGCTCTGCGCTTATAGCCGGGAACTTACCGAGGTTTACCAGCTCCGGCAAGCATGCGAACGGCATCAGATGTACTACTCCGTCGAAACCGCGCTTTTTGAAGTCGTATACCCAGCCCATATTCTCCTTATCATGACCGCCGCAATTGATCGGCGCTACCTTGTCGGACAGCTTAAGCACTCTGTGCGACTTCGGGAACGGCAGCCACTGAGGAACTATATTATGCTCAACCCAGTCGGATATGTACTGTACGTTCTCGACCTCTACGCCAAGATTGTTGAGTATCTCCTCGACGTTCTTATTTACCGAGCTTTCCATGATAACGTAGATCTCTCCCACGATACCCATGCGGATCTTATCCTTTTCGGCTACCTCTCGTCTCGGTATCTCGTCGAATATCCTGAGCGCGTCTTTATATGTGCGGTTTACTTCTTTGGTAGTCTCGCATTTTTCAAATCTCTTGACAAGCTTATTCCAAGCTCTGGTATAGTCGCCTTGGTTTATCTCGTAGGCGCGCATTATCTTCAGCCTTTTTTCAAGCTTATCCATTTTCTTTATCATGTTGTATATGTAAGACGCAAGCGCCGGTATCTTGTACAGCGGGACGCCGTTCTTAATCTGCTTTACTTTTTCCATAAAGGCTCCGAAATCAGCAAACATGCTGTCGAATACGACGACCTTCGTGTCGTAACCCAATTCCTGAAGCACCTTTTGATGCACGTCGGGATACATGCCCGCTCTGCACGGTCCGCATCCGCCGGAAGAAACTATCAGCTCCGCGCCCGCTTCCGCGCACTCTATGTACGTGCCCATCATTACCTTAAAAGGAAAACATATAAATTCCGGGCTGTATTTAACGCCCAGCTCCATTGTCTTTTGGGTCGGCTTCTGAGGCATAATAACCTCGTGACCCAACTTCTCCATCAATTTCTTATAACCCGTTACGCAACCCATATACGGAAAAGATACTTTCATAATTATTTCACCTCGTTGATTTTATGGATTTTACGCTTGATCATATCCGTAAACGCCTCTATCCTCGTTTGCAAATGACTTTCTCCGGTGTGTTCGTCGATCCTCAGCGTCATGAATGGAACTCCCGAATCCGCAAAGTCGTGTTCTATCTCCTTGCCCACGACCGAGTCGGGGCCGCAGCCGAACGCGGTTATGTGTATAAGTCCCTGAACGTTCATGTCGTTTATCATCACGTTCGCCGCCTCGTACAGCTTATCCGCAAAGGTCCAGAATATAGGCCTTGTTCTCTGGTCTCTGTATTTTACCAGATCGTAGTCGTCCAGCATATCGAAGGTCACGACGTTGACCTTTAGTTCCCTGAGCTTATCTATGATCTCCATACTTATAAACGGATCGTACACGTTATAAACATATCCCAAAAGCCCTATCGTCGTCGTATATTCCTCGCGTTTAAACTTGTCGGGCGAAACGCCTTTAAACATAACGTCCGCCGCTTCGTCGAGCGTAAGTCCTGAATGACAGTATTCTCTGAACTTCGCGTAATCCTCGGCCGCTCCCTTAAGCGCCTCTTTCATCGCGTGTCTCGATACGCCGAGCTTGTGCGCGACCGGCATGAAACTCTTCAAATCGGCAGTATCCTCTCTCGTGCAGTCTATCTCCGCCACAAGAAGATTCGTATCCGGCAGCGTCTTATCGACCAGCTCGGGAAGACCTATATACTTGGGGCAGAACCAAAACCCCTTTTCGATGTGAACGAATCTTGGGCAGAATATATAATCGACGCCCTTTTCTTTAAGATTTATCACATGACCCATATATATCTTGATCGGCAGACATATCTCAGGCACCGTCGCCGCTATTCCCTTGCCGACCAAACTCTTTGTAGACTTATCGGACAGAACCACCTCGCAGCCCAAACGCTCAAAGAGCGATCTCCAAAACGGATAGTAGTACTGATACAACAGTCCCTTAGGAATTCCTATTTTCATACGTTTTCCTCCCACAGATAATCATACTTAACAATGCGTCCGCCGCTAAGCGCTTTTGTAATCTTCAAGAAATATTCCCAAATTAATTCGTATAAAGCGATCGCTTCCGCACAGACGCGCAAAATATTTCCGGCTGAGCGGCAGACGCCGGATCCTGCCGGAATCCATATGTCTAAAATCAAAACTTCGCGCGCCGCCGCTAAGCTCGTCTTAAATCCTACGATCGGACGGGATCGCTTTGCCTTTCGGCAAAACGCCGCGCCTTAAATCTCTGAAAAACGGTCGCGCGCATAACCAAGTAATTTCCATACCCGACCGAATATTTTTCCAGGCGACAATCCTCAAAATACTCGGTTATTGCTTAAACTTTACAATAATTTCACAAGTTGGTTAAAATCGGATTTCTACCTATTTAATAAATATCCGGATTTTTAGTTTACATTATACTCCGCTTTTCGAGTTTAGTCAATGCGAATAATTCTTAAATATCCCGATTTTAAATATGATTATCCTGTGAATATTCGACATATATCGTTCCAGGTTGCAAACAGCATCAGTCCAATAAGCAGCACAAATCCCAGAAAATGCACAACGCCTTCCCTTTCCGGCTTTACCGGTTTGCGGCGCACCAACTCTATCAGCACGAACAACAGTCTTCCGCCGTCGAGCGCCGGAATAGGCAGAAGATTCATTACGCCTATATTGACCGCGAGGAATCCCGCGAGGAATATCAAGTCGTAAAGCCCGGTACTCGCCGCAGTACTCATTGCGCTGACCACTCCCACGGGGCCAGAAAGATCGCTCACGCTCGCAGTACCGTTAAACAGCATACCTATCGAAACAAACACGAGCTTGACCATCCAGATCGTCTGGAAGAAGGATTCGTGAAGTATCGTAAACAGGTTTACCGGCGCGGTTTCGATAGTAAATCCCACAAGATAATACGGCTGTCCGTCCTCATATTCCGCTTGCATCGGCACGAACGCATCAGTGTATTTTTCGCCGTCCCTGACATATTCCAGCTCGCACTCGCCGGAGCCGTCGTACATCGAAAGCTCAAACGACAGATCCCGACGTATATTCACTCTCGTCCCGTTTATCCCGACGATCTTGTCGCCCGGCTGCAAAAAAGAGCCCGCGTCGCTCGCTTCGTCTACGGACGAGACTATCGTAGTCGGCATCGAGCCGCTCTGTATCCCGCTGTACGCTACGAGGATCGTCACTATCACAAATCCCAGAATAATATTCATCGCCGCGCCCGCCGCAAGGATGATTATACGCGGCAAAGGCTTCTTGTTTGTGAACGCGCCGTCCGACTCGCTCTCGCTGTCCTCACCCTCCATTTTACAGTATCCGCCGAGCGGCAGCGCGCGTATGGAATACATGGTTTCGCGCCCGTTTTTGACCACGGTTTTCTTATACAGCGCGGGACCCATGCCTATGGCGAATTCAAGCACGTGCACTCCGAACGCCCTCGCCGTCATGAAATGGCCGAGTTCGTGTACAAATATTATTATCCCGTAAATGATCACCGCCGCAATTATAGTTAGAATCATCGACATCTACGCGCCTCCTCGTCTATCTCAAATATATATTCTATGTCCGGAGCCGACCTGTTCATCCCTTTATATTTCTCCATCTGCTCCTCGACTATATCCGCAATATCCAGAAATTTTATCTTATCATGCATAAACAGTTCGACCGCCCTCTCGTTCGCGGCGTTCATGACTGTCGGCATTATTCCGCCGAGCTTTCCGGCTCTTTTGGCGAGCGCAAGGCATCTGAAAGTCGACTCGTCCGGTCTGTAAAAGCTAAGGCTTTTAAGCTTTGAAAAATCGAGTCTTTCATCGGCCGAGGCAAGCCTTTCCGGATAAGTGAACGCATACTGTATAGGGTGTTTCATGGACGGCAGAGAAAGCTGGGCGATCACGCTCAGATCCTTAAATTCGACCATCGAGTGGATAACGCTCTCCCTCTGCACTACCACCTCTATATCGTCTATATCCACTCCGAAAAGATGATGAGCTTCTATCACCTCGAGCCCTTTGTTCATAAGAGTGGCGCTGTCGATAGTGACCTTAGCGCCCATATTCCAGTTTGGGTGTTTGAGAGCGTCTTCTTTGGTTACTCCGCTTAGCTCTTCCCTGGTTTTCCCGAAGAACGAACCTCCCGACGCCGTCAGCAATATTTTGCTAATTTCGCTATGCGCTCCGCCGCGCAGACACTGGAAGATCGCGGAATGTTCGCTGTCCACCGGCAGCAGTCTGACGTTATTTTTCTCGACGCTCTGCATGAATATATCGCCCGCCGCGACCAATGTTTCCTTGTTAGCGAGAGCTATATCCTTTCCGGCTTCGACGGCGGCGAACGTCGGTCTAAGTCCCGCGAAACCGACTATTGAAGCAAGAACCATCTCGCTCCGCTCGGCGCGGGCGACCTCGATAAGCCCGCTCTCGCCGCCCAATACCTTGCACCCGGTGTCCGCTACGCGTATTTTCAGCGCCTCGGCCGTCTTTTCATCGGCGGCCGCCGCTATCTCAGGCTTGTATTTTCTTATCTGCTCCTCTAATAAGTCTATGTTATGGTTCCCTGAAATACCAACTATATTTATCGACATTTCACCCAATCTTTCCAAATCGTCGACCACCTCGAGAGCCTGTCTTCCTATCGATCCGGTCGAACCGAGTATGGATAAGTTCAGTTTCCTTTTATTCATCTTAATAACTCCATTCGTTTAAACTATATTCTAAATCCGGCTTATGCGCGCAAAACCGGCATAAGCCCGCGCTTCTGCTCGCGCGTAAACGGCGTCAAAAAGAGGACCGGCTTCCGCCGCCCCTCCCGCAAAGAATTTTTCTAAATAAACAATCCGAACCTGACTATAAATAGGAATACCGCCGGCGCGACCATGACTATACTGTCGCATCTGTCGAATATCCCGCCGTGCCCGGGAAGAATATTGCCGTAATCCTTGATACCGAACTGTCGTTTGATTATCGACGCGGTCAGATCGCCTATCTGAGCCAGTATGCCGCATATTAGTCCCAGTAAGGCCATGCGACCGTAACTCATTCTTATATCCCCCAAATATCCGCCGAAGAACAGATTTATTATCAAACAAAATAGTATAAAACAAAGCACGCAGGCTACTCCGCCGCCTATCGCCCCTTCGACGGTTTTTTTCGGACTGATATTCGGACATAGCTTATTTCTGCCGAATAATTTCCCGGCGAAAAACGCGCCGGTATCGGTCGTAAACGCCCCCAAAAGAACCAGCCACACCGTTATATTCCCGAACTCGGTCTGTCTGATGAAAAGTATGTTAGACAGCATAAACGGTATATATATCAAACTGAATATAAGCAGAGCCAATTTAGTAAATGTTATCCTGCGGTGGCTTACAAGCGTCATTATGAACAGACAGACTATATAAATAAACGCCGCCGTAAGCATATCTAACGGTCTGAAAAATGAAGAAAACGGAATAAGCGCTCCGCCTATGTATCCCATAATACTCAAATCCAAATCCTTACGCAGTCCAACGGCTCCGAAGAACTCGTGCAGCGATATCAAAGAGCATATCTCGACCACCGCAAATAAAACCGCATACGGAGCCAAAAAAGCCGCTATCAGTATCGGTATACCAATAACCGAAGTCAAAACACGCATTTTAAAACTCGCATCATTAAATCCGGAATTCATATCACAGCCCGCCTTTCCCGGCTCGATTTTCTTATCGATCTCTTATAAAACTAATGTATTGCGGAAATATCTATCCGATATCTCTTCCGCGGATATTTCTCTCGTCAGTTCACATTACCGAAACGCCTGTCCCTATTCTGATAATCCAGAACGGCTTTTAACATATCCCGCTCGCTGAAATCCGGCCAGCATATATCGCTAAACCAGAACTCCGCGTAAGCCGCCTGCCAGAGCAGAAAATTTGAAAGCCGCAGCTCTCCGCTCGGGCGGATTATCAAGTCTACCTCCGGAAGATTAGCCGTATACATAAGACTATTCATGTATTTCTCGTCTATGTCCTCGACCGAGATCTCGCCGTCTTTGACGCTCTGAGCGGCCTTCCTTGCGGCGCGGACGATCTCGTCTCGGCCGCCGTAATTTAAAGCGATATTAAGAACCATCCTCTCGCCGCTCGCCGTGACCTCTTCGGCGTGGGCTATGGCGTCTTTGATCTTTTGGCTCAGAGGTCCGGTATCCCCGCTTATCTGAAGCCGCATATTTCTTGGCGCGAATTTCTCCTCGACCGTCAGCAGGTAATTATAAAGCAGATCCATCAAAGCGTCCACCTCTTCCTTAGGACGCGACCAGTTCTCGGTCGAAAACGCGTAAACCGTGAGCGCCTCGACGCCCAGCTCCGCGCAGTAGTCGCATATCTGCTCCAGCTTATCTGCGCCGGCCTTATGCCCCGCGCTTCTCGGCAACATCCTCCGCTTCGCCCAGCGACCGTTGCCGTCCATTATTATACCTATGTGCTTAGGTATGCGATCTCTATCTAAATCGTTTTCGGAATACTCCGTCTTCTTAAAAAACGCCATAAAATCCCGCTCCATTTTATCTTATACCGCGCGGCCAAACAGTTATATACCCGGCGCCCCGCGAATACGCTACAGTAAAAACTTTTATACTTCCAGTATCTCTTTTTCTTTTTCGGATATAATCTTATCGATCTGTTTTACGAACTTATCCGTAAGCTTCTGGATCTGCTCTTCCAGATCCGAAAGATCGTCCTCGGTGATCTCTTTGTTCTTCTTCTGCTTCTTAAAACGCTCTATCGCGTCGCGCCTTGTCGAGCGGATCGCGACCTTCGCTTCTTCGCCGCGCTTAGACACCTGCTTATTGAGCTCCTTTCTTCTCTCCTCTGTGAGCGGAGGGAAGTTAAGCCGGATAACCTTTCCGTCGTTATTCGGATTTATACCTATGTCGGACGCGTTGATCGCATGCTCGATCTCGCGGAGCAATGTCGCGTCCCACGGCTGGATTATTATCGTTCTCGCCTCGGGCACCGATATATTTCCGACCTGAGCTAAAGGAGTCTGTACTCCGTAATATTCTACCGTTACTTTATCCAGGATCGCCGGGTTGGCGCGTCCCGCGCGTATCGACGCCAAATCCTTCTCGAGCGCCGCTACCGTCTTATTCATTTTACTTTCTGCATCTTTCATTTCTTCGATCTCCTTTTTATAATTTTAATGTGCGATCAAGTCCGCTCCGCTTCGCCATGCCGGTAAAAGCTCGCGGCTCGCCGCGCTTATAAACCACAACAACTAATAATAATTTTAAAACCTTGTACAAAAACTTCCTCTATTTCAAAGGCTCGTTGCTTACGACAGTGCCTATCTTCTTTCCGCAAAGAACTCTCTTGATATTTTCCGGGTCGTCGAGTCCGAACACCAAAAGCGGTATATTATTATCCATACATAAAGTCGCCGCCGTCGTGTCCATTACTCCCAGTCCTTTATTAAGCACGTCTATGTAGCTGAGATAATCGAACTTCTTGGCGTTGGGGTTAACGTTTGGATCGCTGTCGTACACGCCGTCTACCTTTTTGGCGAGCAATATTACTTCCGCGTCTATCTCCGCGGCTCTCAGCGCCGCCGCCGTATCGGTCGAGAAAAACGGGTTGCCCGTGCCGCAGCCGAATATAACGACTCTGCCTTTTTCAAGGTGTCTCGCCGCCTTAAGCCTGATATACGGTTCGGCGATCTGGCGCATCTCTATAGCCGTCTGAACTCTCGCCTCTACTCCGTGATGCTCTAAGGCGTCGAGCATTGCCAAGCAATTTATCGTGGTAGCCAGCATACCCATATGATCGGCTCTCGAACGATCCATATTCTCGCCGTTCCTGCCGCGCCAGAAATTACCCGCGCCTATCACTATCGCGATCTGCACTCCGGCGTCGTAACACTCCTTGATCTGCTCCGCTATGCTGTCTATCGTCTTCTGATCGATCCCAAACCCGCTCTCTCCGGCAAGAGCCTCGCCGCTGAGCTTAAGCATTATTCTCTTGTACTTTGGTTTCATAAAAATCTCCAATCTCCGCCTTACGCGGCTAAGTATTGTCTATTCAAAGCGTCCGCTCATACATCGCGGCCGCCGTTTTTCGCTTAACTTTACGCTGTATCCGTTTATTGCAATATCCGATCCGCGACGTCTTGCCAGACTTCGCATAGATTATTCTTCGTCGTCGCTCGAGCTTCTGCTCGGACTCGAACTCGCCCGGCTGCGACCGGAACCGCTTTCATCGTCCGAAGAATCTCCGTATCTTTCGCGATACGCGTCGTTCTCCGCCTGCACCATCTCCAGCTGTCCCTGCAAAAGCGTATTCTGATCCTGAAGCTCTCTGTTCTTCTGATTCAACTCCTCGATCTGCTGATCGTATTGAGCGTCGGGGTTTATAATAACGTTAAACGCCAGCACGAACGAACCCAAAAAAATCGAAATATTAAGTAAAATTATCCCGATTATCAGGCACGCCTTTCTTCCGGCCGACCCCTTCTTTTTGCCATTTGTCTCTTCATTCATTACTTCGTTTCCTCTCAAGAATTATATAATCTAAATCCAACCGCCGACGCGCGGCGGCCAAATTAAAATCAGCGCATCAGCCATTCTCCCAGCGCGCCGAGATTAAGTACTCCCGTCACCAACATGGTCATTATCGCTCCGGAGATCATAATTCCCAAAATGATCGCCGGGATCGCGTATTTAAACCTCATATCGAGCAGCGCGGCTATCATCGAGCCCGTCCACGCGCCCGTGGTCGGAAAAGGTATCCCGACGAATATCATGAGCGCTATAGCGGCGGCTTTGGCTCCTTTTTGAGAAATATCTCCGGCTTTTCTGTGCGTTCTCCTCTCAAGCCAATGAGCGAATCTTCCAAAAAGCTTGGTCCTTTTCAGCCAACGTATCACCGGTCTGAACAGCAGCAGGATAAACGGTACGGGTATGAAATTCGCTACGACCGATATCAAATATATCGAAAGTATATTCGCGGCGTTATGCGTAACGTTTGCCAGCCCCCATATTATAGAACCTCTTATCTCCGAGACCGGCGCCATCGCGAGCAGAACCGTCTGCCAGATCACATCAAAACTTATATCCATTTTAACCCTCCAGAATTTATCAGTATTTTAAACCGCGAACGACTCGTCACGCGACGCGGAACAGTCGCCCCGACCGCCGTAAGCCGCGCCCCGCCGGATCGGAATTTTCCCCGCGCCGCAAGCAAGGCGGCTTCCGCCCAAGTCGCGCAGCGTAAATCTATGTTTAACCGCCGTTAAAAATCCCATGAATAAATTCCGAACGTTATCTTTTTCTATTATATCATTTTTTCTATGCTATATCAAGTAAATAAACAGTATTATCCCTAAATTTTTAACAGGCTGTAATCGCGTTCAATTTAAAGTCGTCGTACGCGCGCCTTCCAAGCGGCGCGCATATTCGTTCGTCAATTGTACCTCTTTGGTTTTCTCGGTCTTTTCGCCTTCCCGTTACGATACTTTTTTACTCGTCTCAGCTCGCGGCGTATCCCCACGATCACGTATATAACAAAGCCTACGATCGCTATCGCTATCAATACGACCAATACTCTTACAAACCAGAAACTCCAGATATACTCTCCGGCCGACATCAAAAATCCGAGCTTATGGCGCTCGATACTCTTGTCCGCGACAAGATCGCCGCTTCCTACTACTTCGCCGTCCAGTTTTATATTAACGGTCCCGACGACCTGTCCCATTTCGACCGGCGCGTAAATATTTTCCGGCAAGTCGTACTCTATCTCGAGCTGAGAAGCGTCGACGTCGTTTTCGACCGTTACCATCACGTTATCCGACGTGGACAAGGTCACGTGATCGTTCCCGGCTCCGGCGCCCTGCTTGACCCTGACCTCGCTGAGCATCTCGCCCTTTGAGATCGGAGTGATCGTCTTAAAATTATCCAGCGCGTACTTCAGCATATTCAGGCTGTCCGTATGCGAATCGTTCACCTCCGCGCCGTTCATGACCACGCCTAAAACGTTCATATTCCCGTTTGTAGCCGACGATACCAGACAGTTGCCGGCTTCGGTCGTGCGTCCCGTCTTTACGCCGGTCGCATACTGATAATAATAATCCGAATACCTAAGCGTCGAAATAAGTCCGTTGGTGCTTATCAAAGCGCGTCTTACGTTTCCCTCGCTCTCGGGTATGACCACCTGCGGCATTGCGACTATCTCGCGGAAAGTAGGATATTCCATCGCCTGCTGGGTAACCGTCGCCAGATCCCTCGCGGTCGTATAGTGATCCTCGTCGTGCAGTCCGTGCGGGTTTACATAGTGCGTGTTTTCAAGTCCAAGCTCCGCGGCCTTGTCGTTCATCCTCTGAACGAAAGTCTCTATATCTCCGCATACGATGATCGCAAGCGCCTGAGCCGCGTCGTTTCCCGAAGCTACAAGCAGTCCGTCCAACAGGTACTGGACCGTTATCGCCTCGCCTACCTTCAGCGACATACTGCTTCCGTCGGCGGGAAGCCCTTCGAGCATATCGGCCGTGATCCTATACGACGATTCGAGATTGAGTTCGTTTCTGTCGATCGCCTCCAAAACCAGCAGCGCCGTCATTATCTTGGTCGTGCTCGCCGGATACATACGCTTGTCCGCGTCCTTTTCAAATAAAACGTCCCCGGTATTTCTGTCCAGCAAAATAGCGGTCTCCCTGTCGGGGAGTATCGGCCTTCCGCTTTCGTCTACCCTCGGATTCGCCGTCGCGCTCGGAGCAGCGGACGCTTCGGCGCTTTCGCCGCTTTCCGCCGCCGGAGACGACGACGGAGACGCGGACGCCGACGGCGAACTCGTCGGACTCGGTCTATCCGACTCGGAACCGTTGTCCTCGCCGTCCGCAGAGGACGTCGCAGCCGGTTCCTCAGTCGATCCCGGCTCCGCGTACGCGGCCGTAAAACCGGCGGTCAACGATAATAAAATAACCGCGCTTAAAAACAAACTTAAAATTCTACTCTTCATTCTGTTCCCTTCCTGCTTCTATAAAAAATATCTATTCACTACTTATTACGACTCCGTATAACGGAAAGCTCCGCCAACCGGCCTCGGTTCAAAAATATCGTCGCCCAACGATCGATATATCTTCAAAACAAACGATTCGTCCGTTTAACAACAATCCGGCGCAAACGTATCTTTCGCCGCGCAGTCTCAGGACCGCGGCCGCCGCTCGGCGTTTAACCTCTCCATGCGCTCGCGCTCGGCCTGAGAAAGCCGAATATACTGCGGTATAAGCTCGCCGTAGCTTACCAGTTCCCCGTTTTCCGCCTGTTTGTACGCAAGCTCCGCGACGCTCCCCGCCAAATTCATCGTAAGGTGCTTCTTGGCGAAGACCGCCCGTTTTCCGAGCTTTTCGGCTATAGTCTCTTTAAACGCAAACACGCCGTCGCCCAAGAACATTACTTTCTCGCCCGAAGTCTTAAGCTCGTCTATCAGGTCCTCAAGCGCTAACGCCCTGTCTTCGCACAGCCTCTTCATCTCGCCCGAACCGTCGCCCTTAAACAACGCGTTATAGACCTGCTCCCGCCTCGCGTCCAATATAGGACATATCAAACCGCTGAAACAGGATACGTTATTCGCCAGCGCTTCGAGAGTCGAGACCGCCGCGCACGGCTTATTATACGCCTGAGCGAGTCCCTTGACGGTCGCGACGCCGATCCTGACGCCGGTAAAAGAACCCGGGCCTACCGCCGCCGCAAAAACGTCGATATCGCGGACTTCCACCTCGGCGTTTGCGAGCGCTTGAGCGATCTGAGGCATTATCTTCTGCGAATGAGTCCTGCCGCAGTTGGTCAGCGACGCGGCGACAAGATAACCGTCCCCGCAGAGCGCGGCCGTAGCCGCCATACAGCAGGCGTCTAAACCTAAAATCAACATACTATTATCTCCCTGTAATCTTCGCCCTTTAAAGGGTCCTTCAAAATATCTATCCTTATACTATCCGCGGGCAGAACGCTCTTGATATTGTCCGCCCATTCGATTATACAGATCCCGTCTCCGAAAAAATAGTCGTCCATCCAGTCGCATTCCTCGATCGAAGGATTTTCGAGCCGGTAAACGTCAAAATGGTATATACAAACGTCGCCGCCGTATTCGTTCACAAGCGTAAACGTCGGACTGGTAACGTCGTCTTCGCAGGAAAAATACTCGGCTATCCCCTTGACAAACGCGGTTTTTCCGGCGCCCAGATCGCCGTTTAGAGCTATAACGTCGCCCGGCTTCAGCCCGGCCGCTATCTCCGCCGCCGCCTTTCGAGTCTCCTCCTCGCTGTTTGAAATATATTTTTTCATATACAATATATCCTCCCGCCGTTTTATCGCGGATACGCCGCATATTTGAGCGGAGCGTCCGCCCCGCGCAAAATTAATCTATTTTATTATATTTATAACCGACCGCAAAGTCAATATAAAAACTTGTTGAAAAATACATTAAAATAACTTATAATGTAGACAGCTGATTTATTATAATATAAAGATTTGATTAAATTGTTAACAATATAAAAACTTTATTTAATAATTTTGTTATATGAGGTGATTTTATGGCGCGCGTGGATAAAACAAATTATTATCTTGACATCGCGGAGACGGTTTTAAAAAGGGGAACCTGTCTCAGGCGCAACTTCGGCGCGATAATAGTAAAGAACGACGAGATAATCTCGACCGGATACACGGGCGCGCCCCGCGGCCGCGGCAACTGCAGCGACATGGGCTTTTGTATGCGCGATAAGCTCGGCATCCCGCGCGGGCAGCGCTACGAGATGTGCAGAAGCGTTCACGCCGAGGCCAACTGCATAATAAGCGCAAGCCGCCGCGACATGATAGGCGCCAACCTATATCTCGTAGGGCGCGAAGTCAAAACCGGCGAACTGGTAGAAAAGGCCAACAGCTGCGCTATGTGCAAAAGGCTGATAATAAACGCCGGTATAGAAAACGTTATCGTCCGCAACACTCCTACCGAATACACGGTTATACCCGTACGCGACTGGATAGACGACGACGAATCCCTCGCCCTAAACATGGGTTATTAAACCCGATTATAGACGATTATGGCGGATTATTCCGCCATATTTTAGTTTATCCCGAATTGTTTGGCTTTTTATAAAAAAACTCTTTACAAACATATTTGTATATGGTATAATATCATTCGTGTTTTGGGGGTGTAGCTCAGCTGGGAGAGCACCTGCCTTGCAAGCAGGGGGTCAGGAGTTCGATTCTCCTCATCTCCACCAAAAAACGGCGGTCGAAGTTTTGTTTCGGCCGCCTTATATATTTATAACGAATAAGGAATAGATACTTCGTCTACTCTTTGTTCTTTTTTATTTTTATCGAAAAACTTCAACCGCTCGCTCTTACTGCTTCAGCAAATTCAATATAAGTCTCGCGCCACATATTATGCCTATTTCCATATAAGCCTCCTCCGCTTCACCCGCGCATTCGTATATAACGCTGAGCGCTTCGTCAAATTCCTTATCGTCCGGTATCCGCTTTCTAAGCTCCCTCTCAAGCCGCCTCTCCGCCGACCTTATACGCTCGTTATACGGCTTATTTATCGCGTCCTCGCAATCGGTCCCGCATGAGAAAAATTCCCGCAAGTTCCGCACTTCCACTCTCTTAAAGACCTTCTCTATATTATCCATATTATCATCCCTTATATAATCGTTATTCCCAGTCCGCGGGTATATAAGACGTCTCGTGCGGCGTGAAAAATGTATCGAGCATAAATCTCGCCCCCAGCTTCCAGCCGTCTATAAAACACTCCTGACACTTGTCGCTCACGATCGCCGCGTTCGCGTCCATAAGCTGATCGAGCAATTTTTTCTCCTGCTCCGCTCCCGCCTCTTTTAGGTACGCGTTCAGCTTTTCCTCGTTATCGCAAACAAGTTTCGCATATTTATAGTAATCCGAATCAGTTTTAACAGACTTGGCGAACGGCCTTATATGTCCGTTATACAACTCTTCCAATATATTTTTCCGGCTCACGCTCGTTTTCACCTCCGCCCGGCAA